>JANXXK010000133.1 GCA_025350685.1 Alphaproteobacteria bacterium
CCGACATCAATCCTCGAACCAAACCCGCTCTCCCCAAAGAGCAGCCTTGAATCAGCGATCAACCGATTTGGGAATCCACTTCGTCAACAGAACCTAGGCGCCGCCCTCGTCGCTGCGTTCCAGCGTGGCCAGCGTGGAGTCTTCCTGGGTCGCCGGCGCGGGGTCGGCGTTGCGCAACGGCGCAGCCGCGAAGCAATAGGCCAGCATCCCCAGCATCAGCGCCATGTTGAGCAGGAAGGGTGCGGCGTGGGCCTGGCGGTAGAGCGCCATGAACGCCGGGGCGAAGACCGCATTGATGCCGTTGACCGCCGCGATCGCGCCGGCGACCCGGGCCTGGTCCTTCCAGCCCACCGCCAGCGACGAGCCGGCGGTGAATCCCGGCCTTGCGAAGCCGAAGCCGAGGCTGGCCATGGCGTAGCCGGCGCACACCGTCGAATAGTCGTGGGCCAGCGCCACCATCAGATTGCCCAGCGCCGCGCAGGCCACCCCCCAGCGGAGCAGCTGGCGGGGCGTCATCTCGAACATTCGGATCACGCCCCACTGAGCGAGCAGGCCGGCCACCGCGCCGAACATCATGGCGATGGCGATCGGCCGCTGGGCCTCCAGCGGCGAGACGCCGAGCTTGTCGATGATCAGGAAGCCCAGAGTCTGCTGCTGGGCGGTCTGGCAGGTGGCGACGATAAAGCCGTAGACCAGGAACGGGATCACGCGGGGGTCGCGCCACATGGGGGCGGGCTTGTCCGGGCTCCCGCTCGCCTCGGCGTCCTCGTCGAGGTCGGTCTCGGCCCGCCGCGTGCTCTCGGGCAGGTAGCGCCAGACGATGAACAGCATGGCCGCGGCGATCAGGGCGAAGGTGAATAGCGGGCCCGCCAGCCCCACCACCGGATAGATGAACACCGGGGCCAGGAACGGCCCCACCACGGTGCCAAGGCCGAAAGCGCCGGCCAGGCTGGCCATCGACTGGGTGCGCAACTCGCGCGGCGTGTGGTCGGCCACATAGGCCTGGGTGGCCGGATTGGAGGCCGAGCCGAACAGGCCGAACAGCGCTCGCGCCAGCAGGAAGCAGATGAAGATGATCAGCGGCGCGGCCAGGTGGCGCAGACCCGCGGAGACCACCGCGCCGCAGATGGTCATCGACACCATGAAGCCGGAAAGCCCCATCATCATCAAAGGCTTGCGGCCGTAGCGGTCCGAGGCCCTGGCCCACACCGGCGAGGCGAAGGCCCACATGATCGCCGACAGCGAGAAGATCGCCACCACCATCTCGTCGGGGATGCCGATCGAACGGCCGATGGCCGGCAAGACCGAGATCAGGCCGGTGTTGCCGAGCGCGGTGGCCACCGACACACCGAAAATGATCGCAAAGGCGCGTTTCGGCAGGGCGGGCGGGGTGGTTTCGGCCGTCATCCGGGCGGCTTAGGGCCACAACGCCGCGGGGGCAACCGCCCCACCGCGCTCAGCCTCCGCTCACCCGAAATTAAGCAATAACAGCGATGCTTCCCGGACTTCGGGAGACTGCTTTGTTCCAGATCATCGGCATCGTCGTGCTGTTCGGCTGCGTGTTCGGCAGCTTCATCATGTCCGGCGGGAACATCGCGGTCGTGCTGGGCGCCTTGCCCTTCGAGATGCTGACCATCGGCGGCGCGGCCACTGCGGCCCTGCTGACCGCCAACTCCCTGCCGGTGATCAAGTCCCTGGGCGGCGGCATGGGGAAGGTCTTCAAGGGCGCCAAGTGGAAGGCCACCGACTATCGCGACCTGCTGAGCCTGCTTTTCCTGCTCACCAAGACCATGAAGTCCAAGGGCGTCATCGCGCTGGAAAGTCACATCGAGACGCCCAAGGAGAGCACGATCTTCTCGCGCTATCCGAAGATCCTGAAGGACCACTTCGCCGTCGACTTCATCTGCGACACCCTGCGGATGATGACCATGAACCTGGAAGATCCGCACCAGGTCGAAGACGCGATGGAAAAGCAGCTCGAAAAGCATCACCACGAGGCGCTGGAGGCGCCGCACGCGCTCACCAGCATGGCCGACGCCCTGCCCGCCCTGGGTATCGTCGCCGCCGTTCTGGGGGTCATCAAGACCATGGGCGCGATCACCGAGCCGCCCGCCGTGCTGGGTGAAATGATCGGCTCGGCCCTGGTCGGTACGTTCCTCGGCGTGTTCCTCGCCTACGGCCTCGTCGGTCCGATGGCCACGCGCATGGCCGCGGTGATCGAGGAAGAGGGTTCATTCTACAAGATCATCCAGGCGGTCCTGGTCGCCCACCTGCACGGCAACGCCGCGCAGATCTCGGTGGAAATCGGCCGCGGCAGCGTGCCCTCCGGCGCTCAGCCCAGCTTCCTGGAACTGGAAGAAGCCCTGTCGAACATCCCGGCCGAGGGCGCCGTGGCGAGTTAGGCCGCCCCTTCCTTCTCTCGGAGGGGCGAAAACGTGATCACGAAACCGTGATAATTAGGCTTGCCAGAGCCGCGAACCGGCGCATATTCCGCCGCAGCCTGCGGGCGCCATGGCCGGATTCATCCGCCTTTTCGGTCCTCTGACATCCGCCGGGGCTTTGACACACCGATCAAGGAACCCTGTCACATGACCGCCAACCTCACCCGCTCGCTGCTCGTCGCCACCGCCGCCGTCGCGGCGCTCTCCATCGCGGCCTGCAGCAAGCCCGCCGACAAGACCGACGCGGCCGCCACCTCGGCCGCCACCTCGGCGAACACCGCCGCCGACGCGGCTGCGACCGCCCAGAACGCCGCGGCCACCGCCGCCGACGCCGCCGCCGACGCCAACAAGTCCGCCGCGGCGGCCGCTCCGGCCGTGGCGCCCGCCGCCGACGCCCCGGCTGCGCCCGCCAAGAAGTAGGCGTCGCGACCGCCAAGACGATGGAAGGGCCGTCCCGCGGGGCGGCCCTTTTTCGCGCCCCCTTCCGGCCCCGCGCACCCTATCCTTGCGCCGATGACCGACCCCCCGGACTGGACCCCCCTTGAGTGGATGGGCGACGGACAGCCGCGCTCGCGGCTCTATGACGACGTCTATTTCTCCGCCGAGGACGGGCTGGCCGAGACCCGCGCGGTGTTCCTGGTCGGTTGCGGCCTGCCGGACGCGTGGGTCGGCCGCCGGCGCTTCGTGGTGGGCGAGCTCGGCTTCGGCACGGGGCTGAATGTGCTCGCGCTTATCGAGCTCTGGGCGCGCACCAGGACGGCGGACGCCCAGCTGCACATCTTCTCCGTAGAAGCCCACCCGATCACGGCGGCCGACGCGCGGCGCGCGCTCGCCCATTGGCCGGAACTCGCCGGCCTCGCCGCGCGGCTCACCGATCATTGGCCGGGCCAGGCCAGCGGCGTTCACCGCCGCGCGTTCGCCGACCTGGGCGTCACCCTCGATGTCATCGTCGCCGACGTGGCCGAAGCCCTGGCCGGCTGGGGCGGGCGGGCGGACGCCTGGTTCCTCGACGGCTTTGCGCCGGCGCGCAATCCGGCCATGTGGCGCGACGAGGTGCTGGCGCTGGTCGCCCAGCGCTCGGCGCCGGGTGCGGCGGCGGCCACCTTCACCGTCGCCGGACAGGTGCGCCGCGGCCTGGCCGCCGCCGGCTTCACCGTCGAGAAGCAGCCCGGCTTCGGGCGCAAGCGCGAGCGGCTGGCGGCGCGCTTGCCGGGCCACGCGCCGGCGGCCTTACCCGCCCGGCGTGTGGCGATCATCGGCGCGGGGATCGCCGGCGCCTCGACGGCGCGCGCCGTCCGTGCGCTCGGCGGCGAGGCCGCGGTGTTCGACCCCCAGGGTCGCGGCGCCGGCGCCTCAGGCAACCCGGCGGCCCTGGTGACTCCGCGCGTGGACGCGGGCCTGGGGCCACCCGCGCAGCTGTTCGCCCAGGCCTGGCGCCGCGCGCTCGACCTCTACGCAGCCCTGCCCGAGGCGATCATCGCCCGCGGCGCCTTGCAACTCGCCGCCCAGCCGCGCGACGCCGAGCGCTTCGCCAAGGTCGCGGCCTCCGATCTCTTCGAGCCTGGCGCATTGGCGATGCTGGACCGAGCCGAGGTCGCGGCGCGCCTCGGCGAGAGCGCCGCGGCGGGCCTGGCGTTCGCCGAAGCTCTGGTGATCGAGCCCGCCATCGTCCTGGCCAACTGGGCGCCGCAGGTCGAGCTGGCCGCCGTCGCGCGGCTGGAACATGACAGCGGCGGCTGGCGGCTGCTCGATGCGCAGGGTCGCACCCTGGCCAACGCCGATGCGGTCGTCGTGGCCGCGGGCCTGGAGACCCTGAACCTGGTCCCCGGCCTGCCGCTCGGCGCGGTGCGCGGACAGGCGAGCTGGACGGACGCGATCGCCGATCGACCCTGGGCCGCGGCCTTCGGCGGCTACGTCATCCCCACCCGCCAGGGGCTGCTGTTCGGCGCGACCCACGACCGCGGCGACACCGCCTGCGACCTGCGCGCCGAGGACCATGCCCGCAATGTCGCCAGCGTCGCTGAGAGCCTGCCGCGCCTGGCCGCACAGCTCGCGGAGGCGCCGCTGGACGGCCGCGCCTCGGTGCGCGTCGCCACGCCGGACCAGCTGCCGATCGCCGGTGCGGTTGCCGACGGGCGAGCGGATCTCTTCGTGCTGAGCGGTTTCGGCGCGCGGGGCTTCGCCCTGGCCCCCCTGCTGGCCGAACATGTGGCGGCGGTGATCCTGGGCGCGCCGTCACCTTTGCCCGCGCCCCTGGCCGAGGCGGTCGACCCCGACCGCTTCGCCCGCCGCGCCGCCCGGCGTGAGGGCGGACACACGCGGAGTTCCTAAGGACCCCGGCTTGGCCTATAGGCGTTGTCCCAAGGGACGTCCTTGTCGAGGACCTTGAGTGATGAAGCGTAAAATCGCCATCGCCGCCGCAGCTGCCCTGCTCACCCTGGGCGCCGCTGCGGCCCACGCCACCGACGCGCCGGACGCAAAGGCCGCAAAGGCCCCGAACCAGTGCTTCTGGACCCGCAACGCCGACGGCTTCGCCGCCGCCGACGACCGCACCCTGAACGTCCGCGTCAACGTGCGCGACGTCTATCAGTTGGAGATGTTCGGCCCCTGCCCGGACATCGACTGGAACCAGCGGATCGCGCTCATTTCCCGGCCAGGGTCGACGATCTGCGTCGGCAACGGCATGGACGCCGAGGTGGTCACCCGAACCGCGATCGGCCGCCAGCGGTGCGCCGTTCGCAGCGTCAAGAAGCTCACCCCCGAAGAGATCGCCGCCTTGCCCAAGCGCGCCAGGCCCTAGGCCCGACGCCACGAGCCCCGACGCCGGACCGCGCGTTAAGGGATTTCAAGAGGAGATGGTGGACGCGACAGGGATCGAACCTGTGACCCCCTCGATGTCAACGAGGTGCTCTCCCGCTGAGCTACGCGTCCAAGCCGTGGTCTCGGGAAGGCGGGGATATACCGATGCCGTCTCCCCCGCGCAAGCGGGGGCGGCGCAACCGTCAGTCTAGGCGGCGATCATTCGCTCCACCTCGGAGACGATCTCGCGCAGGTGGATGGGCTTGGACAGCACCTTGGCGCCGGGGGGGGCGGCGTCGGCGGCGGTCAGCGCCACGGCGGCGAAGCCGGTGATGAACATGATCCTGAGGCCCGGGTGCAGGGCGGCCGCCCGGCGCGCGACCTCGATGCCGTCCATGCCCGGCATGACGATGTCGGTCAGCAGCAGGTCCCAATCCTGGTCGAGGACCGCGGCGGCTTCGTCGCCGTCGGCGCAGGCACCCACCTCATAGCCGGCCCGCTCCAGCGCGCGCGCCAGGAAGCCCCGCAGGGAATCATCGTCTTCGGCCAGGAGGATTCGGGGCATTTGAACTCGGAAAATACGGGCCGCGTGCGGGCAGGCGAAGCCCTCACAGTACGACCATGAGGGTAAAGGCGCGATGAACCTTTGACCCGCATCGAGGCTCAGCGTTCTATGCGGGGAATGAACGCCTGGGAGCCGATCTCTGCAAAGGGCGCCGCAAAAGCCGGCGTCAAGGCGGCCCCCAAGGGCGCCCCCGAGGCGGAAAAAACGCGCGCCGCCTTCCTGCTTCGCCGCGCCGCCGCCGACGGCGTGGCGCCGCCGACGCCGCTGGTGTTCGCCTCGCCGCACTCCGGGCGCTGGTATCCCGACGACATGATGGCCGCCGCGGCCCTCGACGCCCTGGCCATCCGCCGCTCCGAGGACGCCCTGGTCGACGACCTGATCGCCGGCGCGCCGGACCTGGGCGCGGCGATGATCGCGGCGGAATATGCGCGGACCTACATCGACCTGAACCGCGAGGCCTTCGAACTCGACCCCGGCATGTTCGCCGACGAGCTGCCGGAATTCGCCAAGGCGCGGACCGCGCGCGTGGCGGCCGGGCTGGGCGTCATCGCCCGGGTGGTCTCCGAAGGCCAGGAAATCTACGCGCGCAAGCTCACCTTTGCCGAGGCGCGCGGACGCATCGAGGGCGCGCACCGGCCCTACCACGCCGCCCTTGAGCGGTTGATCGCCGAAGCCCATCGCAGCCATGGGTTCGCCGTGCTGATCGACTGGCACTCCATGCCTGCGGCCGCCGCGCGGTTCGGCGGCCGCGACCGGCCTTGCGACTTCGTGCTGGGCGACCGCTTCGGGGCGGCCTGCGCGGGCCTGCTCACCGCCCGCGTCGAGCGTGAGCTGGAGGCCATGGGCTACCGGGTGGCGCGCAACACCCCCTATGCGGGCGGCTACACTACCGAGCACTATGGCCGCCCGGCCCGGCGCACCCACGCCCTGCAGATCGAGATCAACCGCGGCCTCTACCTCGACGAGGTGACGCTGACGCCCACCGCCGGCTTCGGGCGGCTGAAGACCGACCTCGAGCAGCTCACCCGCGCGCTCGCCGCGGCGGACTGGGGCGCCCTGGGAGGCGGCTGAGGTCAAAAAAAAGCGGCCCCCGAAGGAGCCGCAGTTTATAGGGAGGAAACGCCCAGGAAGGGCAGAGGCGGCAAGGCCGCCTCACAAATCCAATCTAATGTGCGGTGCACAACAGCGCAAGCGTTTGGTGCAAAAAACCAGCGTTATCATACTCGTGCGTAGCGAAATGCAAGGAATTTCCGTATCTTGCAGAGGCCGCGGAACGCCCTGTCTTGTTTGCACCGCACAACGACTTGGCCATAAGCGCCGTGTTATAGGGCCGCGTAAGGCCAGTTCGCGCTGGCGGCCAGGGCCCGCCTCCACTACAAGCCCGCCTTCCTCGCACCCCCGAGACTCTGTTCGAAACCCTATGTCGCTCCGCAACATCGCCATCATCGCCCACGTCGACCACGGCAAGACCACGCTGGTCGACCAGCTGCTCGCCCAGTCGGGAATCTTCCGCGCCAACGAGGCTCACGCCGAGCGCGCCATGGATTCCAACGACCAGGAGCGTGAGCGCGGCATCACCATCCTGGCCAAATGCACCTCCGTGCTCTGGCACGGTGAGGCGGGCGACACTCGCATCAACATCATCGACACGCCCGGTCACGCCGACTTCGGCGGCGAGGTGGAGCGGATCCTCGGCATGGTGGATGGTTGCGTCATCCTGGTGGACGCCGAAGAGGGCGTCATGCCCCAGACCAAGTTCGTGCTGGGCAAGGCGCTGAAGATGGGTCTTCGCCCCATCCTCTGCCTCAACAAGGTCGACCGGCCGCACGCCGACCCCGACCGCATCCTGAACGACGTCTTCGACCTGTTCGCCGCCATGGGGGCGACCGACGAGCAGCTCGACTTCCCGCACATCTACGCGTCCGGCAAGCAGGGCTGGGCGACGCTGGACATGGCCAAGCCCAACGACAACCTGGCCCCGTTGTTCGACCTGATCGTGCGCCACGTGCCCGAGCCGGCGGTCATCGTGAACAAGGACAAGCCGTTCCAGATCCTCTCGGTGCTGATCGAGAACGACCCCTTCCTGGGCCGCCTGCTCACCGGCCGCATCCAGTCGGGCAAGGCGACGCCTGGCTTGGCGATCCACGCCCTCGGCCTCGACGGCAAGGAGATCGAACGCGGCCGCATCACCAAGGTGCTGGCCTTCCGCGGCCTTAAGCGCCAGCCGATCGAGGACGCCGAAGCCGGCGACATCGTCGCCATCGCGGGCCTGTCCAAGGCGACCGTGGCCGACACCCTGTGCGCCATGGAAGTCACCGAGGCGCTGCCGGCCCAGCCCATCGACCCGCCGACCATCGCGATGACCGTCAGCGTCAACGACAGCCCGTTGGCCGGCCGCGAAGGCGACAAGGTGCAGAGCCGGGTGATCGCCGCGCGCCTGCTGAAGGAAGCCGAGGCCAACGTCG
Source organism: Alphaproteobacteria bacterium (assembly GCA_025350685.1). Lineage (GTDB taxonomy): Bacteria > Pseudomonadota > Alphaproteobacteria > Caulobacterales > Caulobacteraceae > Phenylobacterium. The sequence goes on from JANXXK010000133.1 coordinate 8,271, forward strand.
CGATCCGGGTGTCCGAGACCCCCGACAGAGACGCCTATGAAGTCGCCGGCCGGGGCGAGCTGCAGCTGGGTGTGCTGATCGAGAGCATGCGTCGCGAAGGCTTCGAGCTGTCCATCAGCCGCCCGCGTGTGGTGTTCCAGATTGATCCGGAGACCGGCGAAAAGCTGGAGCCGATCGAGGACGTCATGATCGACGTGGACGACGAGTTTTCCGGCATCGTCATCGAAAAGCTCTCGGCCCGAAAAGCCGAGCTGAAGGACATGGGTCCGTCCGGCGCCGGCAAGACCCGCCTCAGCCTGATGAGCCCGTCGCGCTCGCTGATCGGCTACCAGGGCGAGTTCCTGACCGACACCCGCGGGTCCGGCGTGCTGAACCGCGTGTTCAGCCACTACGAGCCCTACAAGGGCGCCATCGACGCCGGCCGCAAGGGCGTGCTGGTCTCCAACTCCGATGGCGAGACGGTGACGTTCGCGTTGTGGAACCTGGAAGACCGGGGAACCATGTTCGTCGGCGGCGGCGAGAAGACCTACCAGGGCATGATTATCGGCGAAAACAGCCGCGCCGACGACCTCGACGTCAATCCGCTGAAGTCCAAGCAGCTCACCAACGTCCGGTCTGCCGGCAAGGACGAGGCCGTGCGCCTGATCCCGCCGCGCCGTCCGACCCTCGAGCAGGCCATCGCCTACATCGAGGAAGACGAGCTGGTCGAGGTGACGCCCAAGTCGATCCGCATGCGCAAGAAGGTGCTCAACCCGTCGTTCCGCAAGAAGCGCGTCAAGGACGAGTAAGGCCTATTTCGGGGACCGAAACGCGCAGCACTGCGCGATGGCGCCCGGTCCCGCAGTGTCTTCTGTCTGTGTCAGCATCGCCCCGATACGCGCGCCGACCATCAGGCCGGTCATGAAGCGCGGGTCCAGGCCGCGGATCTCGAAATAATAGGTCTTCCCGGCCTCTATGGTCACCGCCGTCTCGGTGGACCGAAAGCCCGACATCATCGGCCAGGCCAGGGTGACGCTGTGCTCGCCGGGCGCCAGGTGCGTCGCCGTGTAGCCGCCGTTGCCGAGCGCCGCGACATTGGCGCCGTCCACCTTCAGGCTAGCCGCCCAGCCGAAGTCGGTGTGGGCGCGATAGACGAAGAGGTTCGCGTCCGGCGCCGGCGCCTTGAGCGGGGCGGCGTGCGCGGCGGCGGCTGTCAGAGCCAGGGCAATTGCGAGACCCGCGGCGGCGCGTCGGGACATGTCTTCATTTCCTGGGCTGGAAAGCGCAGCCCTCGCTGAATCGCATCCGCGCGCCGAATTCGCAATCCGCACAGGCGAGCCCGCTGGACGGGTCCCCGGGCTCGTGAGAGCGATAGGGCCGGTAAGGAGTTCTGCCATGGCTTTGCCCACCCTGCCCGCCCCGCCCGCGATCAAACCCCCGCGCCACTACCCGACCTCCGCCGCCAAGTGCGCGGACCTGGTGGTGCATGTGGTCGGACTGACGCTGGCGCTGGTGGGCGGGATCGTGCTGCTGGCGCTGGCGGTGCGGGCGGGCTCGATCACCGCGGTGGTCGGCGTTTCGATCTATGCCGTGGGCGTGCTGGCCATGCTGGCCTTCTCCACCGCCTACAACTTCGCCAAGGCGAAACACCGGCCGCTGCTGCGCCGGCTCGATCACGCCGGCATCTTCCTGATGATCGCCGGCTCCTATACGCCGTTCACGATCCACAACCTGACCGGCGCCTGGGCCTGGGGCATGACCGCCGCCGTCTGGTCGGTCGCCGGGGCCGGGGTGGCGATGAAGCTGGTGGCGCCCAAGGTCGACCGACGGTTCTCAGTGGCGCTCTACCTGGCGCTGGGCTGGCTGGTGGTGGTGGCGCTGAAGCCGATGATCGCCAATGTCACCTGGGTCGCCCTGCTGCTGCTGCTGGCCGGCGGCGTGGTCTATTCGCCGGGCGTGATCTTCTATGTGAACAAGCGCCTGAAGTTCGCCCGCGCCATCTGGCATGGGCATGTGGTGGCCGCGGCCGCCGCGCACTGGGCGGCCGTGCTGCTGGGGGTCGTCCTGGCCAGCCGCGGCTAGTAGCGCCGCTCCATGAAGACGTCGGCGCGTACATAGGGCGTGTCTGTCGGCGCCAGGTCCTTGAAGCCCATGGCGCGGTAGAGCCCCAGCGCCGGGGCGAGGCCGGAATTGGTCTCCAGGTAGAGCCTCGGGACGCCGTCATCGGCGCCGGCGTCGATGCAACGCTGCATCAACAAGCGCCCGAGCCCGGAGCCACGCATCCCCTCCGACACGGTCATCTTGGCCACCTCAGAGCCGCCGTCCGGCATCTTCAGCAGAGCCGCGCAGCCCACCGCCTCGCCGTCCTTCAGCGCCATGAAGATCCGCCCGCCGGGCGCAAGGATCTTGCCCTGCGGGTCGCCCAGCACCTCGCGGTCCTTGGGCTCGAGCGTGAAGTACTTGCCAATCCACGCCTCGTTCAGCGCCTTGAAGGCGGCCGCGTGTTCGGGCCGAAACTCGACGATCTCCATGCGCAGACGCTCCTTGGAACCAGCGGACCTTCGCCTTAAGCGATGATGTGATGGCCAATCCGATTTTCTCAAGCCTACCGATGACGATCTTCGAGGAGATGTCGGGCCTCGCCCGCACCCTTGGCGCGGTCAACCTCGGCCAGGGCTTCCCCGACGATCCGGGTCCCGAGGCGATCCGCGCCAAGGCGGCCGACGCGGTGCTCAATGGCTACAACCAATATCCGCCGATGGCCGGCCTGCCGGAGCTGCGAACGGCCGTCGCCGGCCACTACGCCCGCACGCAAGGCCTCGACCTCGATCCGACGGGAGAGGTGACGGTCACCTCCGGCGCCACCGAGGCGCTGGCCGCGGCCTTCCTCGGCCTGATCGAGCCGGGCGACGAGGTGATCGTGTTCCAGCCGCTCTACGATTCCTACCTCCCGATGATCCGGCTGGCCGGCGGCGTCCCCAAGCTGATCAGCCTGCAACCGCCGCACTGGCGCTTTGACCGCTCGATGCTGGAGGCGGCCTTTTCCGAGGCCACCCGCTTTGTGGTGCTGAACAACCCCAACAATCCGGCCGGCACGGTGGCGCCGGACGAGGACCTGGCGCTGCTCGCCGAGCTCTGCGTGGCCCACGACGTGATCGCCATCTGCGACGAGGTCTGGGAGCAGGTGGTGTTCGGCGCCGCGCGGCACCGCCCGCTGATCGCCTACCCCGGCATGCGCGAGCGCTCAGTGAAGATCGGCTCGGCTGGCAAGATGTTCGGCCTGACCGGCTGGAAGGTGGGCTTCCTCTGCGCGGCGCCGCAGCTCTCCCATACGCTGGCCCGCGCCCACCAGTTCCTGACCTTCACCACGCCGCCCAACCTGCAGGCCGCTGTCGCCTGGGGCCTGGACAACGCCGAAGACTGGTTCGGCAAGATGCCGCGCGATCTCGAACGCTCCCGGGACCGGTTGAGCGAAGGCCTGAGGCGCGAGGGCTTCGCCACCTTGCCGTCGGCCGGCACCTATTTCCTCAACATCGATCTGGCGGCGTCGGGCGTCGCCCTGTCGGACCGCGAGTTCTGCCTGCGCGCCGTGCATGAGGCCGGCGTGGCGGCCATCCCGGTCTCGGCGCTCTACGAACAGGACCCGGTCACCTCGATCGTGCGCCTGTGCTTTTCCAAGCGCGACGAGACCCTGGACGGCGGAATCGAGCGCCTGGCCAAGGCGCGGCTCCTCTCTCAAGCCGGCCGGTAGCGGCCCGGCGTCACCCCGAAGGCGCGCTTGAAGGCGGCGATGAAGGCGCTCGGGCTCTGGTAGCCGGACTCCAGCGCGGCGGCGGTCACCGAGGCGCCGGCGCTCAAGCTCACCACCCCCTGCTGCATCCGCGCGCGGCGCCGCCAAGGCTCCAGCGGCAGGCCGGTCTCGGCCAGGAACAGGCGCTGCAGGGTGCGCAAGCTCGCGCCCGAGCCCTTGGCCAGGTCGGCCAGCGTGGCCTCGTCGGCTGGGCTCGACAGAATGCGTTCGGCGAGCCCGCGGGCGCGCGGGTCCCTCGGCAGCGGCAGCTCCAGCGGCGGGGTCTCGTCCACCGCCAGCAGGTCGACCAGCAGGCCGCCCAGCCGCTCGTGCTCGGGATTGTCCTCGCGCAGCATCCCCAGCCGCACGATGTGCAGGATCAGCTCGCGCAGCAGCGGCGCCACCTCCAGCGCCCGGCATTGGGAAAGCCGCCCCTCCGGGTCGACGGGCGTCAGATAGAGCGTGCGCATGGCCACCGTGCCGCGCATCTCGATCCTGTGCGGCATGCTCGGCGGCAGCCAGATGGCGCGGGTGGGCGGGACCAGCCAGGCGGCGTGCGGCGTCTCCACCTGCATCACCCCGCTCACCGCATAGACCAGCTGCGCCCAGGGATGGGTGTGGGTGTCCAGCCGGTGCCCGGTGCGGAAGGTCTGGGCGAGGCCCCGCACCGGGTAGCCATCGGGATCGGCCGCGATCTGGCGCGTAGGCGACACCATTCGGCAGACTAGCGCGAGCGCGCCGCCCGGCGAAGCCCTAGCTTGGCTGCGAAGGAGACCGCCATGCCCGCGCCGCCCCCCGCCCCCCTGCGCCATTTCGCGATCAACGCCGACGACGTGCCCCGCGCCAGGGCCTTCTACGAGCAGGTGTTCGGCTGGACCTTCACGCCCTGGGGCCCGCCCGGCTTCTACCAGACCCGCTCGGTCGGCGAAGGCCGGCTTGGAGCGCTGCAGGGCCGCCGCGACATCGCCGGCCAGCGCATGCCCGGCATGGAGATCACCTTTGGGGTCGACGACATCGAGGCCACCGTCGCCGCCATCGAGGCCAACGGCGGCAAGATCGTCATGCCAACCTTCCATATCGAGACGGTCGGCCATCTGGTGTTCTTCCAGGACACCGAGGGCAACGTCGCCGGCGCCATGCAGTACGAGTCCGCGCAGTGGTAGGCGTCCTGGCCGATCCGAAGCTGCAGGCCCTGGTCGACCGGCTGCAGGCCCAAAGCCAGGGCCAGGAGGCCGAGACCGGCGCCTGGTTCCAGGCCCGCGCGGAGAAGGGCGAGCTCTCCTCGGACGGCATGGACGAAAAATCCCACCGCTACATGGCCGACAAGCTGGTGGCGCTGGAGCCGCCGAAAGCCGAGTTCTGCCACCTGATCTGCCGGGCGCTCCGCGCTAAGCGCGTCGTCGAGGTCGGCACCTCGTTCGGGGTTTCGACGCTCTATCTCGCCGACGCGATCCGCGCGAACGGCGGCGGCATGGTGATCGGCACGGAATATGAGCCGGCAAAGGCCGCCGCCGCCCGCGCCACCTTCGCCGAGGCGGGCCTGGCCGAGCTCATCGACCTGCGCGAGGGCGACCTGCGCGAGACGCTGAAGGTCATCGAGGGCCCGGTCGATTTCGTGCTGATGGATATCTGGACCGAGATGGCGCGGCCGGCCATCGAGCTGATCGCCCCGCACCTGCGCCCCGGCGCGGTGATCGTCGCCGACAACACGACCCGCGTCCGCAACGCCTATCGCCACTTCCTCGCCTTCGTCGAGGACCCGAAGAACCGCCTGAGCGCCATGACCCTGCCGTTCGAGGGCGGGCTGGAGCTGATCGTCAAAAGCTGACGCCCATGACCCGGGAAGTCATGGACTCCGCGCGCGGCGAGTGCTGAATTTTGGTTGGATCAATCGGACAAGGACTTCAACTCATGGCTCATGTTGGCAAGTGTTTCTGCGGCGCGGTGGAGGTCGAGGTCAGTGGCGAACCGGAAGGCATGGGCTACTGCCACTGCGCATCCTGCCGCTCCTGGTCCGGCGGCCCGGT
>JANXXK010000141.1 GCA_025350685.1 Alphaproteobacteria bacterium
CCCGAGTGGCGCAAGGTCCCACTGTCTTGGGCGGCCCAGCGGGCGATGTTCGCCGTTGGCCTCACCGCCGTGACGTCGAGGCCCACATCATAAAGGGGCGGTACACCGGGTCCGAGAAAATCGCAAAGCGCCCGCCATTCCGACGCGAACGAGATGAACTGAGTGCCGGCGGTTGCGTTGCCGTTCCACTGTTGGCGTTACTTTGGGGCGAGCGTAATGTCAGATGCACTGGTTGTGTTGGTGGTCGATGACGAAGCCCTCGTCGCGGACATCGTGGAGTCGGCCCTTCGAGAAGCAGGCTTCGAGGTTGTCGTCACGGTGACCGGCGAGGAGGCACTGGCCATCCTCGAAAAGAGAAGCGTGACCATCCGGGGCATGGTCACCGACGTGAATCTCGGAAAAGGGATGACCGGCTTCGACCTCGGCCACCGGGCGCGCGAACTTCAGCCCGAACTCCCGGTGCTCTATATGACCGGTGACAGCGCGCATGAATGGTCTTCCCAAGGTGTTCCCAACAGCGTGGTGATCCCAAAGCCGTTCGTCACGGCGCAAATCGTCACCGCGCTATCGTCTTTGCTCAACATCACGGGCGCCTGACCCTCATTGCCTGTGCTACGTTAGGCGATGGTCGTGGCGACCCTCGGGCGCCGCGACAAAGAGGTTTGGCCTCGGCCAACCCGCCGCCTGATCGCGGGAGGCGGCGCGGCTCTCAAGGGTTCCCATAGTGCCGCGCGGTTCTAAACAGCAGAAATGGAGCGCGAGGCATCTGCGTCTTGCCATCGACGCCGCCGGCGTTGCCCTATGGTCGTGGAACGTCGATACGGACACGATCACGATGGATGACCACGCCTTCCAGCTATGGGGCGTGTCGCAGGGTGCGACGGTCACATTCGAAGATCTTTCGGCGCACATTCATCCGGCCGATCGCGATCGGGTTTCCTGGAGGATGAGCTCCAGAAAGCCCCAGTGCCTGATCCCGGGATTGCCGATCCAGGACAGCGCTTGGGAGGTGGAGTCCACCTGGTCGTCGTAGCGCCCGTTCGGGAAGACGGTCAGCTCATGGAGGTATTCGGCGAGCCAGTGGGCTTCCGCGGGAATGAACACAAACCCGTTTTCGATCGGCCCGGTCTGGGCTGACATGCGCATCTGTTTGTCGCCCGTAGGCTTGCGCGCCTGAAGCCCGCTTATCCCCTCCCGCCCAAGGTCCTGGAGGAGCTGAGTGCCGGACGCGCGGTCTTCGATCAGGATGGCCGTCGCGCCGTGCCTCTGGGCCTGCTCGACTACCGCCCGCTTTAGATCCGGATAGATGAGCCGCTGGCGGAAAACCTGCAGCAGGTAAAGGCGCTTGTCTTTGCGGCCCCAGGTCGTGCAGACGCTGTAGTCGCTCCATTCGGCAATGGTGTTGGCGGTGTCCCACGACTGGATGATCTGGTCGAAGTCGACCGGCAGGTCGCAGGGTGCGTAGCGCCTGAACCAGGCGATCTTGACCAATCCGCCGCCGGCCGGCGCGGGCCGCTGCATATATTGGGTCGCCCAGCCTGCCTCGCCCATGGACGCGCGGATCTTCTCCAGTTCCGTGATCGGCACCCGGCCAGGGTGGAGCGCCTCACCCTCGGCGCGGCGATAGGTATGGCGTCCCAGGAATGTCCTGTAGCTATAGGTCTCATCGGCCTCGGCGATGGCCGGCAGGTTGAGAACCTCCCACGTCCCGCCGAGGCCGCGAACATGGGAGACGAAGTCGTCCTCGTGCAGCCGCTGCATGACCACAACGGTGCGGCAGGTCGCCGGGTCGTTGCGCCGGCTGAGGAAGGTGTTCTCATAGGCCTGGTTGGAGGCCCGCCGGATGGCTTCGGAAAGCGTCTCGTTGGGCTTTTGCGGATCGTCGAAGATCAACAGGTCCGCGCCGACGCCCGTCGCCGCCCCATCGATCGAGGTGGCCCGGCGGATCCCGCCCTGCGCGGTGCGAAGGGCGTGGACCGACTGGCGGGGCGACGCCAGGCGCGTGGTGAAGATCCGCTGGTAGAAGGCGCTCGCCATCACCTTGCGGGTATCCTCGGCGAACTTTCTGGCGAGCTCCTGGCCGTAGCTCACCGCCATGACCTCGGCCGCCGGGTAGCGGCCCAGGAAGTAGGCCGGCAGGGCCACCGAGACGCAGATCGACTTCAGGTGCCTGGGCGGCATGGTGATGATCAGGTTCTGAATCTCGCCACTGACCACGGAGGCGAGCCGGGCGCAGATCAGGTCGAGATATTCGTCCCAGATCAGCGTGACGCCTGGCGAGACCTGCGCAAACACCGCGCGCACGAAGCTCGCCAGGTCATTGCGCAGCACCACATCCAGCGTCTCGATCGGCAGGATCGCGATCTCAGGCCGGGCTGTCATCGGCGCCCTCCGCGACCCCTTCGACAACCCGATCGCGGATCGCGGCCAAGATCGCCTGGTCCGCGGCCTGCTGGGTTTCTGGGGACAGCGCGACCCCGGCGGCCCTGGCCTCGTCGCGGTTCTGCGACTGGTGCAGCAGGTCGATGATCAGCTTGGCCGCGCGCTGATCCCCGCCGGCGGCCTTGTTGGCCAGCTGCTTGACCGCCGCCTGCAGTTTGGTGATCGACCGGCGCCGGCCGTTCTCCGTCACCGATACCCGCTCGGCCAAGGCCGCGGCGATCACCGCGCTGACGCCGCGCGAGCCCTTCGGGCGGCCGGCGGGATTGCCGGAGACCCCGCTCGGAAAGCGGCTTTCCAGCGGCGGGTGGCGGTAGCCGACCTTGTAGCTCGCGTCGCCAGTCACGGGGCTGCCCCGAACGCGCGCGCGGCCAGCTCGTCAAACGTCTCGCCACCCTGCAGGCGAGCCTGCTCGCCGGTCCGACGCTGCCAGCGCCGGATGGCCAGGTCGACGTAGAGCGGATCAAGCTCCATCGCCCGGCAGGCCCGGCCCACGCGCTCGCAGGCCATCATCGTAGAACCCGATCCATGGAAGGGATCGAGCACCCGCTCGCCGCGCGCCGAGGCGTCCATCAGCGCGTCGGCGATCAGCGCCACGGGCTTGGGCGTCGGATGTTGCGCCAGCAGATCGTTCTCTTCGCCCGCCCGGCCGAAGCCGGCCATGCCGGGATAGGACCAGACGTTGGTGCGGTTGCGCCCGAACTTGCCAAGCTGGACGTTGTTGCGGTGGGCCGCACGGCCATTCCTGAACACCAGGATGAGCTCATGGGCGGAGCGATAGAGGCCGCCCATGCCGCCGTTCGGTTTGGCCCAGACACAGACGTTGAGGAGGTCGCTGTAGCTCGCGCGCCCCGCCGCGATCAGGGCGAAGACGTGCTTCCAGTCCATGCAGATGTAGTGGAGCGCGCCATCGGCGCTGGCCTCGGCCATCAGCCGGCAGGCCTCCGTCAGGAAGACCACGAACTGCGGCTCGGAGAGTTCGCCGCTGGCCATCATGAACTCGCGGTGGCGGTGCTTGCCCTTGCCGCTGACATGACCGTTGATCGGCACGTTATAGGGCGGGTCGGTGAACACCAGCGATGCGCGCTTCTCGCCCATCAGCTGGTGGTAGCTCTGCGGTTCCAGGGCGCTGGCGCAGAGGATGCGGTGCGCGCCCAACATCCACAGGTCGCCGCTCTTGGCCACCGCTGGTCCCGGGTCGATCGGCGCCTCGTCGCGATCGTCTTCATCCGTCGAGCTGCCTAGACCCTCGATCTTCAGATCGATCTCGCCGACCGAGAAGCCGGTAGCTTCCAGGTCGAAGCTGAGATCGAGCTCGGAAAGCACCTTCAGGTGCTGGGCCAGCAGCGCCTCATCCCAGGTGGAGGTCTCCGACAGGCGGTTATCGGCGATGGCGAAGGCGCGCGCCTGTTCAGGGGTCAGGTGCTCCAGGCGGATCACCGGGATCTCCTGCCAGCCCAGCTGGCGGCAGGCCATCACCCGGCCATGGCCGGCCAGCACCTTGCCCGCCCCATCGATCAGCACCGGCACATTGAAGGCGAAGGCTTCGATGCTGCGCGCGATCTGGCGGATCTGGGCAGGCTTGTGGAGGCGGGCGTTCTGCGGGTCGAGGGTGAGAGAGGCGAGGGCGAGATATTCAAGGGAAAGGCGGTTTGCGATCGCCTGCGTGGGAGATGCGCTGCTCACCTGCGCGCTGCGGCTGGTCATGGATGGCCTCTTGCTCGACGGCCAGGTTCGGCCGCGTCGCGCAGTGGACGCCGAGAACCCCAGGCCGCAAAAATAATCAATTCGGCGCCCGCGCTTGCGGATTAGTTTTCGCCGTTGCGAGGTCTGCCGCGGGCTCGGCGATAGGCACGGCCGTAGGCCATGTCGAACTGGCGCTGAGTCAACGCTTTGCCGAAGCGCTTCAGAGCCGCTGCCAGCAGGACCTTCTTGACGGCCTTCGGCTGCACACCCAACCAAGCTTCGCACTCGTCAACTAGGTCGGGGATTGCAGATGACGAGGCAGCCGCGACCATCACGCTCGTGAACGTATAGTGCGTTGAGGCCGCGGTGTTGGCGGCGAA
>JANXXK010000145.1 GCA_025350685.1 Alphaproteobacteria bacterium
CTGGGCCGCGTGCTGCGCGTCGACGACGCCCAGGCCCGCTACGTCGAGATCGTCAAGGCGACTTTCCCGCGGCGGCTGAGCCTGAACGGGCTGCGGGTGGTGATCGATTGCGCCAACGGTGCGGCCTACAAGGTGGCGCCCGAGGCCCTCTATGAGCTGGGCGCCGAGGTGATCCCGATCGGCGTCTCGCCCAACGGCTTCAACGTCAACGAGGAATGCGGCTCGACCTCGCCGGCGGCCATGCAGAAGCTGGTCAAGGAATACCGCGCCGACATCGGCATCGCGCTGGACGGCGACGCCGACCGGCTGGTGATCTGCGATGAGAAGGGCCAGGTCGTCGACGGCGACCAGATCATGGCGCTGATCGCCGGGCATTGGGCCGAGCGGGGCAAGCTGGCCGGCGGCGGCGTCGTCGCCACGGTGATGTCGAACCTGGGCCTCGAGCGGTTCCTCAACGCGCGCAAGCTGACCCTGGAGCGGACCGCCGTGGGCGACCGCGCGGTGATGGTGCGCATGCGCGAGGGCGGCTTCAACCTGGGCGGCGAACAGTCCGGCCACATCATCCTGTCGGATTTCTCCACCACCGGCGACGGCCTCTTGGCCGCGCTGCAGGTGCTGGCGGTGCTGAAAGAGGGCGACAAGCCGATGAGCGCCCTTGCCCGGCAGTTCGATCCGGTGCCGCAGAAGTTGGAAAACGTGCGCTTCGGCGGCGGCAAGCCCTTGGAGGACGCCGACGTCGTGGGCGCCATCGCCAACGCCGAGCAGCGGTTGAACGGGACTGGCCGCCTGCTGGTCCGCGCCTCCGGAACCGAGCCGCTGATCCGCATCATGGCCGAGGGCGACGACGAGAAGCTGGTCAGCCAGGTGGTCAAGGAGATCGCCGGCGCGGTGAAGAAGGCCGCCGCCCCCGCCGCCTGACGCCGGTTAACCCTGACGCAGGGCAACCCTACCCAAGCCCTAACGATTGTGACAGACTGGTAATGTTCAGGCCGCTCGACCGGCCCGACTCGCTAAGAAACGTGGCTCGATAACAGAGCTTGGGAGGAACTATGGGTCGCTACCTCGCACTTGGGGGTGCGGCGCGCCCGATGGGCCGGAGCATCAGCTCCGTGGCCTGTCTGGTCTTCGTCGTGCTTCTCGGCCTGGCGTTCTGGGCCGGCGCGGTCTGGCTGGGCCAGGTCCTGCTGCGCATGGGCGCCCTAGGCGTCTGACGCCTGCTGAACAGGCCCGGCAGAGCTAGACGCTCGGGCGGCCGACGCTGGTGTAGGCGAAGCCGCGGGCGCGCATGTCGTCGGGCTTGTAGATATTGCGCAGATCGACCAAGACGGGCGCGTTCATCAGCAGCTTGATGCGATCCAGGTCGAGCGCGCGGAACTGATCCCATTCGGTGATGATCACCAGCACGTCGGCGCCGGCGGCGACCGCATAGGGATCGTCCTTGAAATCGACGCCGGGCAGCATCTGGCGCGCCTCATGCCCCTCCGGATCGAAGGCCTGCACCTTGGCTCCCTGGGCGATCAGCGCCGGGACGATGTCCAGCGACGGCGCGTCGCGCATGTCGTCGGTGTTGGGCTTGAAGGTCAGGCCGAGCACCCCGACCGTCTTGCCCTTCAGATCGCCCGCGACCGCCGCGCCGACCTTGGCGGCCATGGCCTTCTTGCGCTCGTTGTTGACCTTCACCGTGGTCTCGATCAGCGAAACCGGCGCGCCGGCGTCACGCGCCGTGCGGACCAGCGCGATGGTGTCCTTCGGAAAACAGGAGCCGCCGTAGCCGGGGCCGGCGTTGAGGAACTTGCCGCCGATGCGGCCGTCCAGGCCGATGCCGCGGGCCACCTGCTGCACGTCAGCGCCCACCGCTTCGCAGAGGTCCGCCATCTCGTTGATGTAGGTGATCTTCAGCGCCAGGAAGGCGTTGGCGGCGTATTTGATCAGCTCGCTGGGGCGCCGGCTGGTGAACAGGATCGGCGTCTCGTTGAGATAGAGCGGCCGGTAGAGCTCGCGCATCACCGCCTGGGCGCGCGGCTCCTGGGTGCCGACAACGACGCGGTCGGGGCGCTTGAAGTCCTCGATCGCCGCGCCCTCGCGCAGGAACTCCGGGTTGGAGACGATGGCCACGTCGGCGTCGGGCCGCACGCGCTTGAAGATCGCCTCGATCTCGTCGCCCGTGCCGACCGGGACGGTGGACTTGGTGACCACGACGGTGAAGCCGTCGACGTAGCCCGCGATCTCCTCGGCGGCGGCGTAGACGTAGCTGAGGTCCGCATAGCCGTCGCCGCGCCGCGAGGGCGTGCCCACGCCGATGAACACCGCGTCGGCGCCGCGCACCGCCTCGGCGGCGTCGGTGGCGAAGAACAGCCTGCCGGCCTTGACGTTGGCGGCCACCAGCAGGTCCAGGCCCGGTTCGTAGATCGGGATGCCGCCATCGAGCAGCTGCTTGATCTTGCCCGCATCCTTGTCGATGCAGGTCACCGTGTGCCCGAAGTCGGCGAAACACGCGCCGCTGACGAGGCCCACATAGCCCGTCCCGATCATCGCCACGTGCATGAAGTCGTCCTCGAAGAGCGCCTGGGCGGGGCTTTCACCACGCCGCCTTTCCGTGGGCTAGAGGCCTAGCGCCACAGTCCTTAAATTTCCTGATTGTAGGCCCCGACCTCGGGGTGCTTGGCCAGCCGCGGCTTCACCTCTTCGCGGAAAAGGGCGCGCATGTCGTCCGCGCTGCGCGTCGACTCCACGACGACGACGATCTCCGGCTTGTTGGAGGAGGCGCGGACCAGCACCCAGGAGCCGTCCTCCAGGGCCACTCGGACGCCGTTGACGGTGATCAGTTCGGAAATCTTCCGTCCAAGGATGGTTCCACCGGCATCGCGTAGGGCGGTGTACTCGGCGACCACGCTGTCAACGAGGCCGTACTTCACCTCGTCGGCCACATGCGGACTCATAGTCAGCGAGGTATAGGCGACCGGCAGAGCCTTCTTCAGGTCGGAGAGCTTCTTGCCCGGGTTGCGGTCAAGCATCGACAGGATGGCGGCGGCGGCGACAATGCCGTCGTCATAGCCGCGGCCGATCGGCGGGTTGAAGAAGAAGTGGCCCGACTTCTCGAAGCCGGCGAGCGCGCCGAGTTCGGCGGTCTTGCGCTTGATGTAGCTGTGGCCGGTCTTCCAATAGACTGTTTTCGCGCCATTATTCTTCAGCACCTCGTCGGTGGCGAAGAGGCCGGTGGACTTCACGTCGACCACGAAGGTGGCGTTGGGATGGAGGCCGGAAAGATCCCGGGCCAGCATCAATCCGATCTTGTCGGCGAAGATCTCCTCGCCCTCGTCGTCGACCACGCCGCAGCGGTCGCCGTCGCCGTCGAAGCCCAGCGCCAGGTCGGCGCCAGTCTGACGCACCCGCTCAGCCATCGCGTGCAGCATGACGCTATCTTCCGGGTTCGGATTATATTTCGGGAAGGTCCAGTCGAGCTTGCAGTCCATCTCGATGACTTCGGCCACGCCCATGGCGCGAAGGGCCTGGGGCGCGAAGGCGCCTGCGGTGCCGTTGCCGCAGGCACAGACCACCTTCAGGGGGCGCTTGAGGCTCGCGCGGCTGGCCGCATCGGCGATGTAGCGCTCGGCGACGCCGGAGATGTGGGCGAGGCTGCCGTCCGGCCTCTGTTTCCAGGTTCCGGTGAGCACGATTTTCTTCAGCCGGCCCATTTCGTCGGGGCCGAAGGTCAGCGGCCGTTGCGCGCCCATCTTCACCCCGGTCCAGCCGTTTTCGTTGTGGCTGGCGGTGACCATGGCCACGCAGGGCGCGTCGAGGTCGAACTGGGCGAAGTAGGCCATGGGCGAGGTGGCCAGGCCGATGTCGACGACTTCGCAGCCGGCGCCGACCAGGCCGATCGTCAGCGCCTGTTTGATGCTCAGCGAATAGCTTCGGTAGTCGTGGCCGATGACGATGCGCTTTTGGCCAAGTTCGTGGATGTAGGTTCCCAGTCCCAGGCCAAGCGCCTGAATTCCCAGAAGATTGATCTCCGGCCCGAACAGCCAGCGCGCGTCGTACTCGCGAAAGCCGGTGGCCTTCACCAGCGGCAGGTTCTCGAAGTCATAGGTGTTGGAAACGAGGTCGGCGCGGGGGGCGGGAAGCATCGGGACTCCGGAAGGCAGGATTTCGCGCGGCGCGGACTACATCACCCCGGCGCGCAGGATATCGTGAACGTGCAGGATGCCGACGGGCTGCACGTCCTCGACGACGAACAGCACGGTCACCGCCGGGGCGGGATCGCTCATCAGCGCCAGGGCCTCCGACGCCAGCATGCCGGGCGGGACGGTCTTCTTCGGGCCCGGCGTCATCACCTGGCCGGCGGTGTGCTCCATCAAGCCGTCGATATGGCGGCGCAGGTCGCCGTCGGTGATCGCGCCGGCCAGTCGGCCCGCGGTGTCGGTCACGCCGAGGATTCCCCAGCGCTTTTCGGTCATCACCAGCAGGGCCTCGCGCATCGGCGTTTCGGCAGTAACTAATGGCAATTCGTCGAAACCATGCATCAGATCGCCGACCGTCCTCAGCATTGCGCCGATCTTGCCGCCGGGGTGGAAGACCTGGAAGTCCTGCGGCTTGAACCCGCGCCGCTCAAGCAGCGCCACGGCCAGGGCGTCGCCGAGCGCCATCTGCAGGGTGGTAGAGGTGGTCGGCGCGTTGACCTCGGCGGTGGCCTCGCCGGTGTCGGCCAGCTGCAGAACCGCGTCGGCCGCGCGGCCGAGCGCGCTGTTCGGGTCCGCGGTCAGGGCGATCAACGGAATGGCGAAGCGCTTGGCGTAGGCCAGGACGTCGGCCAGCTCGCGCGCCTCGCCGGATTTCGACAGGCCGACGATCACGTCGTCGCGGGTGATCATGCCCAGGTCGCCGTGGCTGGCCTCGGCCGGGTGCACGAAGAAAGCCGCCGAGCCGGTGGAGGCAAAGGTCGCGGCGATCTTGTGCGCCACGTGGCCGGACTTGCCCATGCCGGTGCAGATGATCCGGCCTTTCGCCGCGTTCAGCAGGTCGACGGCGCGCACGAAGCTCTCGCCGAGAGCCGCCGACTGCGCGCTCAGCGCCTCAGCCTCGGCGCTCAGCACCCGGCGGCCCACCGCAACGGCGTCGAAATCCTTCACTGGCCCGGATCCAAGGCCTGGGCCTGCGCCTTGCGCAATGCGTCGCGGGCGGTGGCCGCGTGGCGCTGGGCTGCGTCATTGGCCCGCTTCATCTGCGCCTGCATGGCCGGGGTGCGCTGCACCGGCGCGGACCCGAACGGGTCGGGCGAGCGGTCGCCCAGCCCCTGCGGCCAGACCAGCGCCAGCGCCACGGCGCCCACGGCGGCCAGGGCGAGGAGCGGCAGGTACAGGCGATCGAGCATGCGGGGTTCTATAGCTGCTTCGTTCCGCCCGTCCAAAGCGCCAGAGATCAATGCTTGAGCGCCAAGGCTTGAGGAGGGGGCGTTGCATCCCCAGCCCTGACGGATAAAAGCGCCCTCATTGCGTCGCCCCTCTTTGCGCTACAGGAGCCTGCCGCCTTGCCGACCTTGATCCTGCTGCGCCACGGCCAGAGCCAATGGAACCTCGAGGATCGCTTCACCGGCTGGGTGGACGTAGACTTGACGCCCGAGGGCGAGGCCCAGGCGAAGAAGGGCGGCGAGCTGATCGCGGCGGCCGGGATCACCATCGACCGCTGCTACACCTCGGTGCTGACGCGGGCGATCCGCACCTCCTGGCTGGCGCTGGCGGCGGCGAGCCAGACGTTTGTGCCGGAGGTGAAGGACTGGCGGTTGAACGAGCGCCACTACGGGGGCCTGACCGGCAAGAACAAGGCCGAGACCGCCAAGGAATTCGGCGAAGGTCAGGTGCACGCCTGGCGCCGCTCCTACGACGTGCCCCCGCCGCCGCTGGCGCCGGGCGGTGAGTTCGACTTCAGCAAAGACCGCCGCTATGCCGGCGCCGTGCTGCCGGACACCGAGAGCCTGAAGACCACGTTGAACCGCGTGCAGCCCTACTGGGAGAGCGAGATCGCGCCCGACCTGCGCGCCAACCAGACCCTGCTGATCGCCGCGCACGGCAATTCGTTGCGCGCCATCGTCAAGCTGCTGTTCGGCATGAACGCCCAGGAGATCATCGACATCGAGATTCCCACCGGCAATCCGCTGCTGATCGAACTCGATGCCGACCTGAAGCCCAACTCCGCCCGCTACCTCGACGCAGCGCGGGCGGCGAAACTGCCCTCCCACGCGTCCGGCCCGCCGCCCAGGTGACCGCGACCGACAACAGCTGGATGGGCCGCGCCATCGCCCTTGCCGCGGCCCGGGTCGGCAAGACCGGCGGCAATCCGTCGGTTGGCTGCGTGATCGTGGCCGATGGCGTGGCGGTCGGTGAAGGCGTGACCGGCGAGGGCGGGCGGCCGCACGCTGAGGAAATCGCGCTCGCCGCCGCGGGCGACGGCGCACGGGGCGCGACCGCCTATGTGACCCTGGAGCCTTGCGCGGAGCGCTCGTCGGGCGCGGCCTCGTGCTCAGCGCGCCTCTTGGCCGCCGGTATCGCCCGCGTCGTCGTGGCCTGCGAGGATGCCTCAACGCTGGCTGGTGGGCGCGGCGCTATGCTGCTGCGTGACGCCGGCGTCGATTTCGACTTGGGGGTGCTCAGCGCGGAGGCCGCCGCGCTCTATTCGGGCTATCGGCCGCGGGGCCAGCGCTAAGCGTCTGGAAATGGGGCGTTAATGCATCCTGGCTAAGGTCGGGTAACCATAGCGCCCTGGTCTCACCGAATAAATGTCCGAAGCCGCCCACATCGTCCGCCGGATCGCCCAGGCCGAGGCCGAGAAGATCTGCGCCAAGCACGACCGGCTGTGGACCTCCAAACCCGGCGGCGCGCGCGCCGTGTTCGCCTGGATGGATTTGTCCGGCGTGAACCTCTCCGGCAAGAACCTGTGCGACGCGGATTTCAGCGGCGCGGTGCTGGCCGGCTGCAATCTCGAGAACGCGCGGCTCGACCACGCGACCTTGTTCGGCGCCGATCTGCAAGACGCCAACATGATCAACTGCTCGCTGCGTCGCGCTGACCTGCGCGGCGCCTGCCTGCGCAACGCCAACCTGTCCGGCGCCGACATGTTCGAAGCCGATCTGCGCGAAGGCGTGCTGGCCGCGGCCGATCCGAAGTTCGGCTTCCGACGCATCGAGGCCGGCGGCCCGAAGGTGGGCGATGCGCAGGGCGCCAAGCTGGTGGGCGCCAACCTCGAGCGCTCGAAGCTCTCCGGCGTCATCGCCGTGCGCGCCGACTTCACAGACGCGATCTTGAAGGATGCGCGCCTGGTGCGGGCGAACCTCAAGCAGGCGACGATGAAGGGCTGCAATCTTTCCGGCGCCGATCTGTCGGGCGCCGATCTCGCGGGCGCCGATCTTCGCGACGCGGTGCTGGTGGGCGCCAAGACCCTGTCGTGGAACGTCAGCGCGGCTAACATGACCGGCGCGCTCACCGACAAGCCGGCCGGCATCGCCGCGTCCAGCCTGCCCTACAACACCATGATCAAGGACCATGCGCGCTGGTGCGAGACCGGCGGCCAGCATGGCGCGCCCTCGGTGTTCGACGGCGCCGATCTGCGCGCGCTGGAAACGGTGCGCGGCTATAACCTGACCGCACTGTCGGCCAAGGCCGCGGTGTTCTACGGCCTCGACATGGAAGGCGTGCAGCTGCAAGGCGCGCACCTCGAAGGCGCCGACCTGCGCAACTGCAATCTGCGGCGCGCTGACCTGCGCGGCGCCAAGCTCGCGGGCGCGAAGCTGTCCGGCTCCGATCTTCGCGAGGCGCAGATGGGTCCGCTGTTGCTGGGCGCCGATCGCGTGCTCGCCTGCGACCTGCGCGGCGCCGAACTGAAGGGCGCCGATCTGACCGGCGCCGACGTGCGCCAGGCGATCTTCATCGACGCCGACGTCAGCCGCGCCAACTTCTCCGGCGCCTTGCTCCGCCAGGCGAACTTCACCGGCGTCACCCGCCACGGCGCGCGTGGCATCGACGACATCATCTAGCCGCCAGCAAAAAGGGCGACGCGATCGCTCGCGCCGCCCTCATTGCGTATTTGCCTTCCCGCTACGCGGCGGAGGACATTACGCCGCCTTCTCGCCTTCGATCAGGCTCGATGCAGGCGCAGTGTTGATCGCGATCTGACGCGGCTTCAACGCTTCGGGAAGTTCGCGCTTCAGCGCGATCGAGAGCAGGCCGTCGGCGAGACTGGCATCCACCACGACGACGTAGTCGGCGAGCTGGAATCGTCGCTCGAAATTGCGCTCGGCGAGGCCGCGATGCAGGAACCGGCGCGGCTCGTCATTGGCCGCTTTGCGACCGGCGACGGTGAGCAGGTTTTCCTTCACCTCGATGGAGAGTTCTTCCGGCCGGAATCCAGCCACGGCGATTTCGACGCGATAGGCGTTCTCGTCGGTGCGCTCGATGTTGTAAGGCGGATAGATCTGAAGACCTGGGGCAAGCCCGGCAGCGGCCCCGGAGAGTTCCACATTCCGCACTCGGT
>JANXXK010000147.1 GCA_025350685.1 Alphaproteobacteria bacterium
TTCCATTTCACCCTGACGCGCTCTAGCGGTCTCGTCGGGCAACCGCTTATGATCCGGGCATGACGAAACCAGTTGTCCCCATCGGCTCCGATCACCGGGGATTTTCGCTAAAAGCCCAGTTCATTGGCTGGCTGGAGCAAAATGGCTATGCCCCTCAGGATCTAGGCGCCGATAGCGCCGAACGTTGCGATGCGCTCGACTACGCCAAGAAAATGGCCACCGAATTCAATGCGGGCAACGTCAAGGTGGGCGTGCTGATCTGCGGTTCGGGGCAGGCGATGGCGATGACCGCGAACCGCTACAAAAAACTCCGCGCGGCTTTGTGCGATAGCGTCGCGATGGCCAAGACCACGCGTGAGCATAATGATGCAAACGTGCTGGCGCTCGGCGCGGATTTCACGTCGCCGGATGAGGCGCTCAAGATCCTTGAGACGTTCCTGAAAACAGAATTCCTCGGCGGCAGATATGCCGAGCGCCGCGATGCTTTGACAGCTTTGGGCGGCCTTTAGGGGTAAGGAGGGGGCAGCCCCAACGCGGCAGGCGACCGTGAATCGCCACTAGATGTGGCTGAGCCGACGGGGCGCGATCAGGCGATAGCTGGACAGCAGCCGGGCCTCGACCAGCGCCCAATCCACCTCCCCGCCAAGGTCGATGGCGATCCAGCCGGAGGGGCCGATATAGGCCGGCCAGGAATAGATCTCCGGCGCCGCCTCGATCAGCATGTCCTGCTCGTCCTTGCCCGAGGTCTTCACGCAGACCGCGGTGTCGCCGTCGCCGTGGTGGTTGTGGCTGAAGTAGGCGAAGAACTTGCCCTGCTCGATATAGAACCCCGGGCTGCCGTGGCTCAGCCGCTCGGCGGTTTCCGGGAGTGCGAGCGCCAGGGGGCGGAGGCGTTCGAGGACGGCATCAGGGTCTTTGCTCAACATCGTCCTAGGGCCTTGGTCCGGATTTCACCTCGACCCAATCGGGCGCCTTGGGATCGACCTGCGTGGCGCCTGCCGGACCGACGCCGATGATCTGCACGATCACGGCCTGGTCGCCCGCAGAGCCGTCCCAGTGCACGCCGTGGCCCGGATGCTTCATCACGCTGCCCGGCCCCAGAGGTACGGCCTTCGACGGATCGAACTCGGGTCCCGTGCCGGTGTACCAGGTCCCCTGCAGCACGGTGACGTAGCGGTCGTTCGGATGCCAGTGCGGGGTGTCCATCCAGTGCGGCGGGAACTTCACGCGGATAACATAGATGCCCGGCTTCGACTGGTCTCCCAGCACCGGGGCGAACTGCACGCCGTGCGCGCCTGGAATATCGGTCCAGTGGATTTCCGCGGGCGTCACGCGGACGAAGCCCTCGGGGTCGGGTAAGGCGGCCAGAACGGCGGTGATCGATAGGGCGGCGATGACGAGCATGGAAACCTCCAAATGGGTCGCTCAGGCCACGTAGGACTCAACGCCGCCGACCACGGTGCGAACGATCTTGATGTCCTTGATCCTGTCCGGGTCGACCGTATGCGGATCATCGGCCAGGACCACGAAATCGGCGAGCTTGCCGGGCGTGATCGAGCCCTTGATCGCCTCCTCGTGGGTGTCCCAGGCGCCGTTCAGCGTGTTGACCCTGAGCGCCTCATCGACGGTGATCTTCTGGTTCGCGCCCCAGGTCTCGCCGTTCCAGCCCTTGCGGGTGACCATCGCCTGGATGGCCATCAGCGGCGAGAACGGGCCGGGGTCGAAGTCGGAGCCCGCGCAGACCTTCACCCCGGCGTCGAGCAGCGAGCGGTAGGCCATGGTCCGCTTCAGCATCTCCTCGCCGTAGAAGTGGAACTTGTCAGCGTTGTAGTAGGCGTAAGTGCTGAACAGCGCTGGGCTGGCGCCGAGCGCTTTCAAACGCGCGATCAGGCTGTCGTTCAGCAGGGTGCAGTGGGTGATTTTCCAGCGCGCGTCCTTCACCGGATGCAGCTTCTGGGCCCGCTCGTAGGCGCTCAGCACATGGTCGATGGCGACGTCGCCATTGGCGTGGCAATTCACCTGGATGCCGGCGCGGTGCACCCGCTCCACCCAGGCGTTGAGCACCTCCTGGCCCTCGGTGATATTGCCGTAGTAGGGCGGGTTGGAGCCGGGGAAGGGCGTGCTCATCGCCATGGTCCGCTCGGAGAACGAGCCGTCGGCCAGGTGCTCCATGGTCGCGCCCAGGCGGATCCATTCGTCGCCGGCCCCGGTGCGCTGGCCAGTCCGGATCATCGCCTCGAGCTCGTCGCCGACCGCCTCGTAGCTGACCCGATGCTTCAGCTCGCCGCTGGCGCGGATCGCGCGGATGGCGTCCAGGCTGCCGCTCTGGTGGCAGACGCCGGTCAGGCCGTACTGGGCGAACTTCTTCGAAATATGGGCCATGCCCTGGAGATTGCGCCGGACCTGTTCCTCCGGACTGTAGCTGATCCGCTTGCCGACAGCGCCGGAGAGGCCCCGCGCCCCGTCGCGGCCACGCTCCTGGGCGCCGCTGCCGAACACCGCCCGCGCCCGGTCGGTGACCCGCCCGTTCAACTCGCCATTGGGAAACTTGTCGAAGGTCCCACCGGGCGGGTTGGGCGTGGCCTTGGTGACGCCGGCCATCTCGAAGGCCTTGGAATTGTAGAAGCCGGTGTGCCCGCCGCGGTGCTCGACCATAACCGGCTGGGTGGTCGAGACGCGGTCGAGGTCGCCGATGTTGAGCTGGCGGCCGTCCTTCACCTTGGTGTCGTCGAAGAAGAAGCCCTCGACCCAGGTGTCCGGCGGGGTCTGCCGCGCCTTGGCGGTAAGCTTGCCCACGATCGAGTCGATGGTGACGAACTCGACCTCGAACGGGTTGCCGGCCAGCACCTCGAACAACAGCGTGTTGCCGCTCGCGTGGTTGTGGCAGTCGATGAAGCCCGGGACGACGGTCATGCCCTTGGCGTCGTGGACCTCGGTCCGCTTGCCGATCAGGCCCTTGATGGCTTCGTTCGAGCCGACGCCCGTAAACCGGCCGGCCTTGACCGCGAACGCCTGCGCCTTAGGCCGGCGGTCATCGACCGTGTAGACCCGCGCATTGGTGACGACGAAGTCGGCCTCCCGGCTCTGCGCGCCGAACGCGCGTGTGGCCCAGCCCGTGGCGGCGAGGCCCGCGCCCGCAACGCCGAGCAAGTCCCTGCGCCGGTGTCCCGATCCCGTCATCGCTGTGGTCCCCCGTCCCTTTGAGCATGGGTATCCCAGCGCCCGTTGAGGTCAACAGGGTTGGCCCACGCCCGCTCATCCCCGCGTAGTCGAGGTTGAGGACGCCGCCCTTTGGGCCTAGTCGATGTTCTCCGGGATCAGCCGCTCGACGATCACGGTGTCCATCCATACGCCCTCGAGCTTGCCGTGCTTTTCGTGCACGCCGATCTCCTTGAAGCCCATCAGCGCCATCAGGTTGAGGCTGGCCCGGTTCTGCGGGAACACCCGCGAGAGCAGCTTCCAGAGGCCGGGGGGGCGCGCCCCCCCGCC
>JANXXK010000241.1 GCA_025350685.1 Alphaproteobacteria bacterium
GCCGAGGCCCTGGCCGCCGATCATTTCCCAGAGCTCACCGGCTACGCGTCCCACCGCCGCGAGGTCCGCTACGGCGCCAACTCGCGCGTGGACTTCCTGCTGGAGGCGCCGGATCGCGCCCGGTGCTGGCTGGAAATCAAGAACTGCCACCTCATGAGAACGCCGGGCCTCGCCGAGTTTCCCGATTGCGTGGCGGCTCGGTCCACCAAGCACCTCGGCGAGCTTGAAGCCATGGTCGCCGAGGGTGATCGCGCGGCCGTCCTGTTTGTCGTGCAACGGACAGACTGCCATCGCTTCGCATCTGCTCCGGACTGTGATCCCGCCTTCGCAAGCGCGCTTGAGCGCGTCCAAGGCGCCGGTGTCGAGCTCTATGTGTATGGCTGTGAGATCGACGTAACCGGCGTGCGTCTCGCCGCACGCATGGACATCAAAAGGTGAGCTTGTTTTCGGTCCCTGAAAGCAGCCTTTGAATATTCTCTCGATGTTTGAAAATAACCGTCAGCGCCATCAGCGAGGCAAATGCCTGAAAATAGAAGGTGTTTCCAAACGCCGGTAGAAACGAAATGCCCACAAAGAATATCGCGGCGCAGATCGTACCCAGGGAAACATATCGGGTCGCAGCGACGATCAGCACGAAAAAGCCAACAGAAATAAGCGCAGCAACCCAGTTGATCATGAACATCACGGCCGCCGCTGTGAGCATGCCCTTGCCGCCCTTGAAGCCGAAATAGACCGGCCAGTTATGGCCCATGACCGCGCCGGCGCCGGCCGCCAAGAGGCTCACGCAATCCTTGGCGTCTCCCGAATGAACATAAACGCCTAGGCGCAACCCTATGAGGCAGGCAATCACCCCTTTCAGGATGTCTCCTACAAGGACGATCGCCGCCGCGCCTTTCCCCAGAACCCTCAGCGTATTGGTAAGTCCGGCGTTTTTGCTTCCGTGACTGCCGATGTCCTTGCCGTAGATTTTGCCGACAATCACAGCCGTGTTGAGGCTGCCCAGGAGGTAGCCCGAAGCCAAGGCGGCAAGAGTCTTCAGAATATCGATCATCAATCCTCTTGGTTGGCCTCAACCCCGCTCGGGCAATAGCTCGGCCAGGTCGCCCAGCCAGGGCTCGTAGCGCCGCCAGCGGTCCAGGGCGCCGCTGTGGATCGGCTGGCGCACTTGCCAACTGCTCAAGGTCTTGACCGCGCGGGTGTTGCGCTCCGGCTTCAGGCAGGCGGCGTCCCAGGGCAGGCCCAGCTTGGCCACGAGATCACGGCTGACCGCCTCGGGGTCGGCGATCAGCGCCTCGTAGGCGACGTCGATGAACCGGCCCGGCGGCAGCACCGCGCGCCAATGGTCGGTCAGGCGAACATATTCCCGCTGATAGAATACGAGGTCCGCCGGCGTCGCCGGGAAGTCCCAGCGAGGCGCGAAATAGGTCGAGGAAATGGACAGGCAGGTGTCGATGGCCTGTCGGCGGCAGTGCAGGATCACCGCGCCCGGGAACACCAGGTGGATGAGGCCCGCGCGGAGGAAATTGAACGGGTTCTTGTCGATCACCCGCGCCGCCTGCGGGTCGATGGCGCGTAGCTGATCGAGGGCCGCCCGCGCCGTCCGCGCCCGCAGATCGGCCATGCCCGCCGGCGTGCTCGCCGAGGCGACCAAGCCATCGCGTTCCAGCCAGAAGGCCAGTTCGCCGGCACCGGCCACCGCAGGATGGCTGGAAAGGATCTGCTCCAGCAGCGTCGTGCCCGATCGCGGCAGGCCGACGATCAGCACCGGCAGCCGGGACGGATCGCCGCCCCTGGCGTGGTCGGCCAGGAACCCCGGGGTAAAGCGGGCGATCAGCGCGTCGATGTGGGCGCTGAAACGCGGCCGATCGAACCGGGCTAGCGAGGCCTTGATGCGGTTCGACTCCGCGAAACTCCGCATCGCCCGCTCGGGGTCGCCCAGGTCGTCGAAGGCCTTGCCCAGCGCCAGATGCAGCATCACCAGATCCAGCCGCACCGTGATCGCCCGGCCGGCGGCCTGCATGCGCGCGATCAGCGGCCGGTCGGCCTCAGTCAACCGGCGGCTGCGCACCAGGTCGTACCAGGCGCCGCCCTGGTTCGGGTTGATCGCCAGTGACTTTTCGAGGCCGACGGCGGCGCCATCGAAGTCGCCGGCCTGGGTCAGCGCATTGGCCAGCATCCACCAGGCGTCGGCGCTCCTGGGATCGTCGGCGACGATGCCGTGCAGGGCCGCCTGCGCCTCCGCCAGCCGGTTCTCGGTGTGCAGCGCCCTGACCCCATCCATCCGCCGCTCGGTCGCCGAACCCCCCGCCGCCGCCGCGCGGAAGGCGGCGATCGCTTCCTGGCGCTGGCCCCGTCCCAGCAGCAGGTGCCCCAGCCGGCTCTGGGCGTCCGCCGAAGCCCCGCCCAGGAACTGATAGACCGCGATCGCCTCGTCGATGCGGCCCTGCCGTTCGAGGGCCAAACCCCGCCGCACGTTCGCGGTGACTCGATCGCGCTCCACGTCGCCGGCGCGATCCTTGTCGGCGCAGCATTGCTTGTACTTGCGTCCGCTGCCGCAGGGGCACGGATCGTTTCGTCCCGCCGGTCTCGTCACCATAGCCACAGCCCGAATAGCCTGCGGGCGGCCTGGCTCAGCCCGCCCGATGAGTCTGCCCCCAAATCAGTCTGGCATAGTAGCCGACGATCGCCGCGCGCGCCCGATCCAGCTGGCGACCCCAGCCAGTCCCGCGCCACGGCTCGAAATGCGCTAGGCTCGCCCCAACCAAGCGGGGGAACGCCGATGAGAGCCGTCTTCAACACCGTCATGCGGATCGTCTCGAGCCTGCTCGGGCTGTTCATGATCTTCATCGGCTGCGTCTGGATCCTGCAGGGACTGAACCTCTACTTCCGCGTCGGCTTCATGGTCGGCGACCCGAAGTGGACCCTGTTCGGCGCGATCCTGGCCGCAGTCGGCGTGGCCCAGGTGGTCTGGAGCAACACGCGCCAATCGTAACCCGATGGCAACCGTCGCGGCGGAGCCTTGGTTGACCTTTCGTGCTATCATGCCGACTTAGACGAACCGATCCCTAGAGACTCGACCATGGCCGCCACCGACACCGCATACGACGCCGACTTCCGCACCGGCCAGATCAAGGTCCACGCACCCGCCGACTTCGACGGCATGCGCGCCGCCGGCAAGCTGGCCGCCGAGTGCCTGGACATGCTGACCCCGCACGTGGTCCCCGGCGTCGTCACCGACGACCTCGACCGGCTGGCGCGTGAGTTCATCCTCGACCGCCGCGCGATCCCCGCCTGCCTCGGCTACCGCGGCTACACCCGCACGCTGTGCATCAGCCCCAACCACATCGTCTGCCACGGCATCCCCGGCGAACGGACCCTGCGCGAAGGCGACATCGCCAACATCGATGTGACCGTCATCGTCGACGGCTGGCACGGCGACACCTCCCGCATGTACGGGGTGGGGCCAGTGGCGCCTCGTGCGAAACGCCTCATTGATGTGACCTACGAAGCGATCGCGCGCGGCATCGCCGCGGCCCAGCCCGGCGCGCGCACGGGCGACATCGGCCACGCCATCCAGACCTATGTGGAATCTATGCGCTGCTCGGTGGTCCGCGATTTCTGCGGCCACGGCCTTGGCAAGGTGTTCCACGACGCGCCCAACATCCTGCACTTCGGCCAACCGGGCACGGGCGACCTGCTGCGGCCGGGCATGTTCTTCACCATCGAGCCGATGGTGAACCTCGGCAAATACCAGGTGAAGCTGCTCTCCGACGGCTGGACGGCAGTCACCCGCGACAAGTCGCTGTCGGCGCAGTGCGAGCACTCCATCGGCATCACCGAGACGGGCAATGAGGTGTTCACCGCCTCCCCCACAGGCCAGTTCAAGCCGCCGGTGATCAGCGCCTGATCCCTCCGCTCGTCCCGGCGAAGGCCGGGATCCAAGCTGAGTCCAGAGACATGCCGAAACGCGCCGATTGGCAGTTGAGGCCCTCTGGATCCAGGCCTTGGCCGGGATGAGCGGTTGCGGGGATGGCGCCCTTGCAGCCTCCGCGAAAACGCCTGACTCTGTTGCGGCGTCCTTGGGGAAGATCGTCATGAAAACCACCGCCACCGCAATCGCATTGGCCGCCCTGGCGCTGGCTGTCCCCACCGCGATCGCCGCCGACGCGACCTCGCTGGGCGTCGGCTACATCTGCAGCGCCGAGCAGCGCCCCGCCTCAAGCGGCGCGCCCACCGTCGCGGTCATGCTGAAGGGCGTCGGCAACGGGGCCTCGCCCGCCGACACCACCAACCGCGAGGCCCAGGCCTGGTACGACGAGGGCCTCAACCTCTACCACTCGTTCAACCACAACGAGGCGAGCGCCGCGCTGGCCAAGGCCACCGCGCTCGATCCTGCCTGCGCGCTCTGCCAGTGGGGCGTGGCGCTGTCGCTCGGCCCGACCCTGAACTATGGGGTCACCCCGGCCCAGACCGGGCTCGCGCTCGCCGCCGCCGACAAGGCCGCAGCACTGGCGCGCCCGGACGACGCCCGCGCCAAGGCCCTGATCGCCGCCCTGCGGCTGCGCTACGGCAAGGACACGCCCGACGCCAGGCGCGAGACCCTCTACGGCCACGCCATGGACGATCTGTTGAAGCGCTATCCGGCCGACAACGAGATCGCCGACCTCACCGTCCAGGCCCTGCTGACCCCAGCCCGCCACGACGACTTCTCAGGCGTCCCGCGCGCCATCGAGATCCTCAAGACCGTGCTCGCCCGCAGCCCCGACGACACCGCCGCGATCCACTACTACATCCACGCCACCGAGTTCGTCGGCCGCCCGGGCGACGCCCTGCCCTACGCCGACAAGCTGGCCGCCCTGACCCCGGGCGCCAGCCACATGGTGCACATGGCCGCCCACACCCTGATGCACGTCGGCCAGTACGAGCGCGTCGCCATCGTCAATGCGCAGGCCATGAAGGTCGACGCCGATGTCGAGGCGAAGGCGGCCTACCCCGGCCCGCTCTCCGCCCAGATGTACTATCTGCACAACTACACCTTCGGCCTCGACGGGGCGCTGATGGCCGGCGACGCCAGGCTGGCGCTGAAATACGCCGACCACGCCGACCGCGCGTTCCCCATGGGCGACAAGACCCCGGTCGCCGTGCCGATCGGATCGCTGCGTCCGCCCGGCGCCGGCCCCGACCGGCGCACCACCGCCACCGCCCGCGCCCTGGTCGCCTACGGCCGCTATGACCCCGCCCGGGCGCTGGCCATCGCCGACAACCCTGCCGACCCCAGGATCGTGCGCATCTACCTTCACTACGCGCGCGGCGAGGCCTTCGCGGCCCACGGCGACGCCGCCGGCGTGCGCGCCGAGGTCGGGGCGGTCGCCGCGCTCGGCGCCGAGGCCTTGAAGGCCAACGAGAACGGCTCGGCCAGCATCGCCGCCATCGCCGGCAATGTGCTGGCCGGCCGCGCCGCCCTGATCGGCGGCCAGCCTGACAAGGCCGCCGGGTTCTTCGCCCGCGCCGCCGCGCGCCAGGAGCAGGACTATCCCTTCGCCAAGAACTTCGACCCGCCGCCCTGGTGGTACCCGGTGCGCCGTAGCCTGGCCGCCGCCGATCTGGCCGCCGGCAAGCCCGCCGACGCCGCCCGTGAGGCCAAGGCCAGCCTGAAGGCCTGGCCGCAGGACGCGCTGGCGCTGAAGGTGCTCGCCGAGGCCGAGGCCAAGATCGGCGACGCCGCGTCCGCCACGGCCCACCTCGCCGAGGCCCAGCGCGACTGGCGCGGCGACCTCGCCAAGGCCCCGCTCAACCTGATCTAGCCGCGCCCGCCAGAGCGCGTCAGGGTCTAGCCTCGTCGGCTGCCGATCAGGAGAGCTGCTTGATCTCGGATTCCGCGTGATCGATCAGCAGGCGCAACGCCGTGATCTGGACCTCCGACACACGCGGGTTTTCGGCATGGGACACCACCGCGTCGAAGTCGAGGTGAAAGGTCGCTTTGCCGACGCCGCGGGCGTCGCCCAGCACCATGTGGACCTGCGACTGGGTGGGCGATACCGTCTGGATGGTCGTGGCTTCAATGATCATGTCGTCGGCTCCTGCCCACATCGCGCGCTACACGCACTCTAAACCCTTGAACAAAGACGCCTTTGGTGGCCGTCGGGCGGCGTCGTCCGATCGGTAGGGAGCCTGGCCACAAGCAGGCGTCGCCTTGCGCCCATGTCACACCCGCGGAGGCCTCTTGCCAATTAGGAACGAATGAGGAACATTCGTCCGGCGATGGACCCACCCGCCGTTCATGACGCTGCTCCGCAGCCCGATCTCTGGCTGAAGCCCGATCTCGGGCCGAAGACTGGTCGCGCGGCGAA
>JANXXK010000262.1 GCA_025350685.1 Alphaproteobacteria bacterium
CGAAGATGGTGTCGCTGCCCAGACCGCCCGAGAGGGTGTCGTTACCGCGGTTGCCCTGGATGACGTCGTTGCCGCCGAGGCCGTTCAGCACGTCGCCAGTGGTATCCACACCCCCGGCCCCGAGCTCGTTGCCGCCGAACAGGGCGTCATTGCCGGCGGTGCCGGATGCGGCATCAGCCGCCGTCTGGTTGCCGTCATGGCCGATGAACAGGGCCGAGGCGTCCGGGAACACGACGCTGGGGGCGTTCAGCCCTTCAACGAGCAGACCGAACGTAACCACATGGCCGTCGGCATTGTCGGTGACCGTGATGGTTTCCGCCGACGTCGCCGTCGCGGGATTGTAGATCACCGTCATCAGCCTGCCGCTCGACGTCGGATTGCTGAACACCAGGGTGTCGGACGCGGAGTTGAAAGCCAACGCCTGCGCCGCCGTGATGGTCTCAAAGAAGAAGGTCGCCATATATCTCTCCAGTCTGTGTCACACGGACCTCCGAAACGCCTGACCCCCATCCCCGATGGAGCAGTCCCGGTGGTCCATTCATCCCAAGCGCCATAGCGTGGCTGCGGCGAAGGTTATACGAGCCCGATGAAAGACCTATCGGAACGCCGTGATTTAGGCAACAGCAAAAACCCCGTGGAATCCATCCACTTGCCCCCTGTTACCGAGACGCATCTATTGATCGTGGAGGGCGTCGTGAAGGGTGTCGGTAATCGGTGAAATCAGCGATCCCATAACGGTTTTTTCACCACTTACGATCATCGCCTGAACCGGCATCCCGGGGGTGATCTTCGCGCTCTTTTCGAGCTTGGTCAGTTCCTTCGGATCGACCCGCAGATCGACTCGATAGGACGACGTCGGGACCGCCGCCCGTTCATTGGTCAGCTTGTCCGCGCCGACCAGGATCACCTTGGCCGGCAACGGGGTGTGCCAACGCTGGTTGAGGCCGGTGAATTTCACCCGCGCGCTCATCCCGACATGCACCTTGTCGACCTCTTCCGGCTTGATCGAGACGCTGACGATCAGCGGCGCGTCGGCCGGCACCACCTGCAGCAGGTTCTCGCCCGACCCGGCCACCCCGCCGGGGGTGAACTGGGTCAGGTTGAAGACGTAGCCGTCCACCGGAGAGCGGGCGACCGTATCGTCCAGCGTCTGCTTGGCGGCGCTGAGCCTGGGAAGTGTGTCGGCGATGCGCACCTGGGTGTCGCGAAGACCCTCGGCGGCCTGGCTCTCGCGGGTGTCGCGCTGCGCCGCCATCTGGATCTTGGTTTCGCCGATCTGCTGCTTCAGGCGGGCGATGTCGGCGAGCAGCGAACCGCGCTTGCCCTCGAGGTCGGCGACCGAGCGTTGATAGCGCAAAATCAACGACTTGGCGGCATAGCCCTGGTCATAGAGCTTCTGGTACCCGGCCATCTCGTCGTTGGTCAGCTTGGTCTGCAGCTCGACGGAATCCACCTGCACCTGGGCGCCCTGAATCTGCGACTGAAGCTGGTCGAGGCGCTGGTTCAGGATCGCAATCTGGCTCTGGTAGAGCTGCGCGCGGGTGGTGAACAGGAACTGCTGGTCGCGAATCAGCCCGGCGACCCGCGGATCCGACATTCGCCCCATCAGATCCGGCGAAAACTGTGGGGTGGTCTGATTCGCCGCCTCGGCCGCGAATCGCGCGGCCTGGGCCTGCAGGCTGTCGTACTGGCTCTGCATGACGTCATAGGCGGCGCGCGCCTCGACGTCGTTGAACAGGATCATCGGCTGGCCGGCGCGCACACGCTGGCCTTCCTGCACCAGGATCTGCCGCACGATGCCGGTTTCCCGGTGGCGGATGGTCTTGAGGTTGGACTCGACCCTCACTTCGCCCGGGGCGGTGATGCCGGTGGAGAGCGAGCTCAGGGACGCCCAGGTTCCCAGGCCGATCACCAGCACGCCGATGACGATGGCGCCGGTGATCATCGGCCGGCGCAGGCGCTTTTGCAGCAGCGCATCGACCGGCAGCCGGTCGTCGCCGCCGAAGGTGGGGGTGACGTAGGACGAGCGGACGGGGGTCAGATCGAGTTTCATCGCCCGGCCTCAACGGCGCGGACTTCAGTAGGTTTCATCAGTCGATTCATCACCTGGTCGCGGGGGCCGAACAGCTCCACCCGGCCTTCGCGCAGCACCAGCATCTTGTCGGCGGCGCGGAAGATCGAGGGCTTGTGGGAGATGATCACCACGGTCGCGCCCTTGGCCTTCATCGAATCGAGCGCCTTCAGCAGCGCGTCCTCGCCCTCGGCGTCGAGGCTGGCGTTCGGCTCATCGAGCACGATGAACGCCGGATCCCCCAGCATGGTGCGGGCCAGGCCCACCCGCTGGCGCTGGCCGGCGGAAAGCGTGTGGCCGCCGTCGCCGACGTCGGTCTCGTAGCCCTTGGGCAGGCGCAGGACGAGTTCATGGACGCCGGCCAGGCGGGCGGCGTTGACCACGTCCTCGTCGCTCACGTCGGCGCGGAAACGGGCGATGTTGTCGCGGATCGTGCCCGCGAACAGCTCGGTGTCCTGCGGCAGGTAGCCGACGTAGCGGCCGAAGTCGGCGCGGTCCCACGTGAACACGTCGGCTCCGTCGAGGCGCACCACGCCGTTGTTGGGCCGCCAGATGCCCACCAGCAGCCGCGCAAGCGTCGACTTGCCGGCGCCGGAGGGCCCGATCACGCCCAGCACCTCGCCGGCCTCGAGCGCAAAATTGATGTTGCCCAGCAGCAGCCTCGGCGAGCCCTGCGGAGCGTAGTTGAGGGCCTCGACGGTGAGCCGGCCAGCGGGCCGCGGCAGGGCCGTGGCCGCCGTCGCCGGCTCGGCGCGCGTCAGCAGGCCCATCAGCCGCTCGTGGGCGCGGACCATGTTGTTCAGGG
Source organism: Alphaproteobacteria bacterium (assembly GCA_025350685.1). Classification (GTDB taxonomy): domain Bacteria; phylum Pseudomonadota; class Alphaproteobacteria; order Caulobacterales; family Caulobacteraceae; genus Phenylobacterium. The sequence goes on from JANXXK010000262.1 coordinate 2,877, forward strand.
GATCCCAGGCGCCGACGATCTTCTCGATCGGCTGCAGCGCGCGGGCGGCCAGGATCATGTTGGCGAACAGCATGCCCTGGTGGAGCTTGCCGGTGATGATCAGGTAGGCGCCGATGGCGATGATCAGCACCTGGATGCCCATCCGCACTGCCTTGATGATGTCGGTGAAGGTGTTGGACATCTCCGCCGCCACCGCGCCGCGCTCGATGGTCACCCGGCGGTGGCCGGCCCAGGCGGCGCCAAGCGTCGGCAGCATGCCCATGGCGCGGACCACTTCGCCGTTGCGCAGAGCCGCCTCGGTGAAGGCGTAGCTGCGCAGTTGCGCGTCGCTGGCCTCTTTGGCCGGCGGCCGCACCAGCCTGGCCTGCAGGATGGCCAGGCCCAGGAGGGCCAAGGCGCCGATGGTGGTGACGATGCCGACGACCGGAGCGATCATGTAAAGGGCGACCAGGAACACCGGGATCCACGGCACGTCGAAGAAGGCGGCCGCGGCGATGCCGGTCAGGGTCTGGCGGAAGGAGTCCAGGTCGCGCAGCGCCTGCGCGCGGCCGCCGGAATCACCGCGCAGGGCGGCGTCGAACAGGGCCGAGAACACCTTGCCGGACACCCGCTGGTCCAGCACCACGCCATAGTTGATCAGGATGCGGGCGCGGTAATCGTCGATCACGCTGGAGACGGCGAAGACGAACAGGGTGACGCCGGACAGCACCACAAGTGTCGGAATGTTCTGGTGAATCAGGACGCTGCCGTAGACCTGATAGGTGTAGAGCGGCAGGGCCAGATAGAGGATGTTCGAGAAAAAGCTGAACGCCGCGGCCACCGCAAAGGGGTGGCGGCCATCGGTCAAGGCGCGCGTGAGCACGTTGTCCGGCTGATTCGTGAGAAAGCTGAATATCTTCATGATGCGCGTCGAGCCGTGCCGTCCGTACCGCCAGTTTAAACGAAAGGTGACCTAAAAAGGTGAACGCGAGGAAACCGCGGCCGAACTACCGGCGTGATCTCTGCAACGCCCGACCTTCGCAAAGGTTGGCCTCGCATAGGCTGGAGCGGCGGAGTGATGCTGTCCGCCCCTCTGCGAGTCAATGCGGCGTCTGCGGCCCATGCTACAATTTCCCTCGTGCGCTCGGGTAGACGGCGCCGGGGGACGTAATGCCTAGGTTCGCCATTGTCGGCAGCTGCATAACCCGCGACCTGTGGCGGTTCCGTGGCGGGACCGTTGCGGATCTGATGTATGTCTCGCGAACCAGCCTGCCGAGCCTATTTGCCGCACCGGTGGCCGGGTTCCGCCCCGCCGCCAAGCCGCCCGGCGGCCTCAAGCCGCAGCCGCACAGAGCCCTGGTCGCCGACCTCAGGAAGACCGCGCTGGCCGAGCTGGTGGCCTTCCGCCCCACCCATCTGATCTTCGACTTCATCGACGAGCGGTTCGACCTGCTGTCGGTCGGCGGCGCGCTGGCCACCCACAGCTGGGAGCTGGCGGCGAGCGGCTACCTGAAGCAGCCGGCGTTCCGCGCCGCGCGGCCGGTCCCGCGGCTGTCGGACGCGGCCGAGCGCCTTTGGCTGGAGGCCGCCGCCGAATTCGCCGCCTTCGTTCGGGCGACGCCGCTGGCCGGCGCGAGGCTGATCCTGCACTCCGCGCGCTGGGCCGAGCGCCGGCGGCTGGTCAGCGGGCGCACGTCGCGGATCGAGGGCGTCGAGATCCTCCCCGGCCGCGGCGCCGACATCGGCCGGCACAACGGGCTGCTCGCCCGCTACGAGGCGGCGTTCACCGCGCTCATGCCGCCGATGGCGCGTGTCGAGGCGCCCGACCAGCGGCTGGCCGACGAGGCCCACGAGTGGGGCCTCAGCCCGTTCCACTACGTGGGCGACTACTATGCCGAGATCTGGCGCCAGCTCGACCGGCTTGGCCTGGACGCCGCGGCCGCCGCCTAGGGCAGCTTGCCCGCTTGGCGCGCCCAGTGGTCGAGCGGGGTCATGGCCTGACCGACCAGTTCGGGGTGCGAGGCGAGGTAGGCCGCGGTCGGAAAGCCCGGCCTCGCCTCGGCGATCTCCCAGGCGCCGCCCTGCAGATAGTCGACCAGCGGATTGACGGCGGGATCGAGCGCAGCGCCACGCTGGGCCACATAGTGCGGCAAGTCGAACCACGGGCTGGGGCTGCGCCCCTCGGCGGCGCCGCCGGTCAGGAAGTGGGTCAGCGGCTCAGTCCCGGCCTCGGCCACGTCGGGGTTCTGCTCGGCGTACCAGCGCGGATCGACCAGCGGATGCGGCGACAGCCCCTCACGCCAACCGACTGTCAGGTAGTGGACCAGCGGCGCAGCTTCGGCGGCCTGCCGTGGCATCTGGCGGCGATACCAGGCCGCGTCGAACAGCGGATGCGGCGACAGCCCGTCGCGCCAGCCGGCGCGGATGTAGTGCGAGACCGGGTCCTCGCCGGGCGCGAGCTCAGGGCATTGCGTCGCGTAGTGGGTCAGGTCGAACAACGGGTGCGGGTCGCGGCCCTGGGCTGCGCCGGCGCGGACAAAGTGCTCCAGCGCGGTGGCCTGGGTGTCGCCGAGCGCCTGGGCGTTCTTCGAATGGTAGAAATTGCGGTGCAGGAGCGGATGCGGGCTGTGCCCGGCCGCCGCCCCATGCGCCAGGTAGTGGACCAGCGGCGGCAGCCGTGAGGTGGCGGCCTCGGGATAGGCCGCGAGATACCAGGC
>JANXXK010000289.1 GCA_025350685.1 Alphaproteobacteria bacterium
CATGAGAGCCCTGACCGCCAATCGCCTGATCGATGGCGAGGTCGTGTTCTGGCGCAAGGGCCAGTGGGTCGAGCGCTTCGGTGATGCGGAACTGTTCGCCGCTGACGATGAGGCCGGCGAGGCCGCCGAGGGTCACGCGAAAACCGAGATCAGAGTGGTCGTCGAGCCCTATCTGATCGACCTGATCGAATCCGAGGGTCTCTGGGCGCCGGTCAGCTACCGCGAGCGCATCCGCGCGCTCGGCCCCAGCAATCTCAACCACGGCAAGCAGGTCGAGGGCGGCGCCGCCGTCCAGGCCCTGCTGCATGCCCATGGCGCGGCCCGCTCCACCGGCCGTGTCGACCTGATCAAGCGAAAGTAGGGCGCCATGTACCGGTACGACGCCATCGACAAAGAGTTCCTCGCCGACCGCTCGGCCGAGTTCCGCGGCCAGGTTGTCCGCCGCCTCGCCGGCGAGCTCAACGAGGAGCAGTTCAAGCCGCTGCGGCTGCGCAACGGCCTCTACCTGCAGCTCCACGCCTACATGCTGCGGATCGCCATTCCCTATGGCGCAGTGAACCCGACGCAGTTGCGCAAGCTGGCGTGGATTTCGCGCACCTACGACAAGGGCTACGGCCACTTCACCACGCGCACCAACCTGCAGCTCCACTGGATCAAGCTGGCCGACGCGCCGGACATCCTCGAGCACCTGGCCCAAGTCGACATGCATGCCCTGCAGACCAGCGGCAACTGCATCCGCAACGTCTCGGCCGACCCCTACGCCGGGGCGACCGCTGAAGAGATCGACGATCCGCGCGTGTGGGCCGAGGCGATCCGCCAGTGGTCCAGCCTGCACCCGGAGTTCTCCTGGCTGCCGCGCAAGTTCAAGATCGCGGTCACCGCCTCGCCGAAGGACCGCACGGCGGCCAAGACCCACGACATCGGCTTGCATCTGAAGCGCGCCCGCGACGGCTCTCTGGGCTTCGAGGTGATGGTCGGCGGCGGCCTCGGCCGGATGCCCTATATCGCGCCCACCGTGCGCCAGTTCCTGCCCGCCCCGCGGCTGCTCTCGTACCTGGAGGCGATCCTTCGGGTCTACAACCGCCACGGCCGCCGCGACAACATCCACAAGGCCCGCATCAAGGTGCTGGTCGCCGCCCTGGGCCGCGACGAGTTCGCCAGCCAGGTCGAGGCCGAGTGGGAGAAGAGCGGAACCGCGTCGGACCTGCCGGACACCGAGCTGGCCCGCATCCGCGGCGCCTTCGCGCCGAAGGTCTTCGAGACCCTGCCGACGGTCTCCGAGGCGCTGGAGGCGGCTCGGGCCAAGACCCCCGCCTTCGCCCGCTTCGCGCGCAATAACCTGAAGCCCCACAAGGTGGCCGGCTACACCATCGTCGAAGTCTCGCTGAAGGCCATCGGCGCCACGCCGGGCGACGCCAGCGCCGAGCAGATGGAGGTCGTCGCCGACCTCGCCGAACGCTACGGCCAGGACGACATCCGGGTCACCCACGAGCAGAACCTGGTGCTGCCGCATGTGAAGCTGGACGATGCGCCGGCCGTCTGGGCGGCGCTGAACGCGGCCGGCCTGGCGACGCCCAACATGAACCTGGTCAGCGACATCATCGCCTGCCCGGGGCTCGACTACTGCGCGCTGGCCAATGCGCGGGCCATCTCGGTCGCCCAGAACATCGCCCAGAAATTCGCCGACCCGGACCTGGCCGAGAAGGTGGGCGAGCTGAAGGTCAAGATCAGCGGCTGCATCAACGCCTGCGGTCACCACCACGTGGGCCACATCGGCATCCTGGGCGTCGATAAGAAGGGCGAGGAGTTCTACCAGCTCACCCTGGGCGGCTCCGGCGCGGAAGACGCCGCGGTCGGCACGGCGCTGGGCCCGGCCTTGCCCTACAACCGGGTGGCCGAGGCGGTCGATACGCTCGTCGAGACCTATTTGCGCGAACGCCACGACGGCGAGCGCTTCCTCGACACCTTCCGGCGCACCGGCGTCGCCCCCTTCAAGGAGGCGGTCTATGCCGACGTTCATTAGGCTTCACGACCGCGTCTTCTCGCTGGCCGAGGACCCGTTCACCGCGGTCGGCGACGAGGACACCATCCCGCCCGGCGACGTGATCATCTCGCTGACCCGCTTCCAGGCGGAAGGCGAGGGGCTGCTGTCCGAGGGCCATTCCGTCGGCGTGCGGCTGGAGAGCCACGAGGACGTCGAGGCGCTGGCCTACGATCTGCCGCAGATCGCGGTGGTGGCGCTGGCCTTCCCGAAGTTCGGCGACGGCCGGGCCTACACCTCCGCGCGGCTGCTGCGCGAACGGCTTGGCTACAAGGGCGAGGTGCGCGCCGTGGGCGACGTGCTGCGCGAGCAGGCGGGTTTCATGGTCCGCTGCGGTTTCGACGCCTTCGAGCCGGCGGACGGCTCGACTGTGGAAGTGTGGGAGGCGGCCGCCCACCGCTTCCGTCATGCGTACCAACGCTCCGACGACGGCCGCCCCGCGGCCTATGCGGAGCGGGGAGAATGAGTGTGGCCTACGACAGCACGATCCAACAACAGACCCCCGGTCTGCAGGCCCCCAATCTGCAGACATTGGCCGCGCGCCTGGACGCCGAGCTTCGACACGCCCATCCGCGCACCGTCCTCGAGGCCGCCGTGGCGCAGTTCGGCGACAAGCTGGCCCTGGTCTCGTCCTTCGGGGCGGAGTCGGCGGTGCTGCTGCACCTGGTCTCCAAGGTGAAGGCGGATATCCCGGTGCTGTTCCTCGACACCGGCATGCTGTTCGGCCAGACGCTGGACTACCGCCGCCAGCTCGCCGCCCAGCTCGGCCTGACCGGCGTGCGCGACCTGCGCCCCATGTACCAGGACCTGGCCACCGGCGACCCGCAGGCCAATCTCTGGCAGACCGACACCGACGCCTGCTGCAACATCCGTAAGGTGCTGCCGCTCGACCGCGCGATCGCCGAGTTCGACGCCTGGGTGACCGGCCGCAAACGCTTCCACGGTGGCGCGCGCCTGGCCCTGCCGGTGGTCGAGCAGGCCGGCGAGCAGGTGAAGTTCAATCCGCTGGCCAACTGGACCAAGGCCGACCTCGACGCCTATGCGGCCGAGTACGACCTGCCGGCGCATCCGCTGGTCGCCCAGGGTTTCCCCTCGATCGGCTGCTGGCCCTGCACCAATCCGGTGGAAGAGGGCGCCGACGCCCGCGCCGGCCGCTGGGCAGGCCAGGACAAGACCGAGTGCGGCATCCATGTCGCCCGCGCGCCTGGCGCGGTGGAAAACGTCGGCGGCGACATTTGACGCAGGCCATCAGAGCGTAGAAACCCCGATGAATGACATCTCAATTGTGCCCGCGGCGGCTCCCTTGAAGGCGGGCGGCGCCTTCTTTGTCGAGACCGTGACCTGGGTCCAGCACTGGACGCCCAGCCTGTTCTCGTTCCGCACGACGCGCGATCCCTCGCTGCGGTTCTCCAGCGGCCAGTTCGTCATGGTCGGGCTGACCAAGGAGGACGGCAAGCCGCTGGTGCGCGCCTATTCGGTCGCCTCGCCCGCCTGGCACGACGAGCTGGAGTTCTATTCGATCAAGGTCGCCGACGGCCCGCTGACCTCGCGCCTGCAGCACCTCAAGGTCGGCGACGAGATGCTGATCGGCCGCAAGCCCACCGGCACCCTGGTGCTGGACGGCCTGAAGCCAGGCAAGCGCCTCTACATGCTGGGCACCGGCACGGGGCTCGCCCCCTGGCTGTCGCTGGCCCGCGATCCAGACGTCTACGAGCGGTTCGAGGACGTCATCGTCACCCACACGGTGCGCGAGGTGGCCGACCTCAACTATCGCGAGCTGTTCGAGACCGAACTGCCCAACGACGAGATCCTGGGCGAACTGATCGGGGAGAAGCTGCACTACTACCCGACGGTCACCCGCGAGCCATTTAAGACGGAGGGCCGGATCACCGACCTGATCGCGTCCGGCCAGCTGTTCCGCGACCTGGGCTTCCCGCCCTTCGATCCGGCGGTGGACCGGGTCATGCTCTGCGGCGGCCCTTCGGTGCTGGCCGACCTGAAGCAGCAACTCATCGACCTCGGCTACGAGGAAGGCTCGATCGCCTCGCCCGGCGACTTCGTGCTGGAGCGCGCCTTCGTCGAGACCTGAGGCGGTTCAGGTCTCCGCGCCGGATGGTGCGCGAGGAACGGCGCCGCCTTGCAGGACCAGGTCGTGGGCATTGAACGGCTGTTTCGCGATCTTCTCGTACTTGGAAATGAGCTCGGCGATCTCTGGCCGGAAGTTCATCAGAAAGTCGAATCCCCCGTGGCGGCTGGTCTCGGCCCCCGCGCCCTTGGCCTTGACGGCCGGCGTTGCATCCGCCGCAGCCGCGTCTTCGACGAACTTCGTCGCCTCGAAAAGCCCGTCCAGACTCAGACTGACCTGCAGCAGCAAGAGGTGAGTTCGCGCCCGCAAATGGGCGTCGCGGACTTCAAACAAGGTCTCGCGGTTGCGATCGTAGATCTGCGTCTCGCGGGCTGCGGCCTGCAGGGTCCGAAGGGTGATCGGGCCGTAGGGGTCGCCGCGGCCGCGCGCCTCGTCAGCCAGCCGCAGGATCAGTTTCAGCGCCGCCAGGATCTCGCCGAACAGCAGGGCGGCGCTCTTTTCGCGCTCCAGACGGCGAAGGTGGTGCTCGATCTGACCGGCCAGCAGGCCGCCGAGGGTCGCCAGCAAGGCACCGGCGGTGACCCCGACGAAGGTGCTTACGCCGGTGTCGATATCCAAATGTGTCACCCGCCCTCCGAAGCAGCCCGGCCGCCACTGGGCCCGGCTATGGCGCGGGAATCAAGGGCGGCTTCCTGGGCGTGGGCGAGCACGAAGGCCGCGCGGGTGGCGACATCGGACTTGGGCACGACGAGCGGCGCATAACCCATCTCCTGGACGCCGGAGATGACCCGGGCGAAGGTCGCCTCGGCCTCGGCCCAGTCCTGCTTGCGCTCGGCGTCGGTCTCGTAGATCTCGCGCCAGGGCGGGAAGACGAAGACCCGTCGGCAATAGCGTCGGGTGCGCACGGCCTCGATGAGGGTCGGTGAGGGCGGCACGCCTTCCGCCCGCCAGGAGTCGGTGAGGCCGCGGTCGAAGAAGATGCCGTCCGTCTCGCCGGCGAGGGCGTCGAACGCGGCGATGTCGCGCGCCGCGCAGAGGTCGCAGTAGAGCGCCCTGTCGATCCAGGGCACGCCGCGGCCGCCGCGCTCGACCTGCTCGCGGATCACGGCGCGGGCGGTCTCCTCGACGACGCGCTCGCCGAGGCTTTCCAGATGGCGGATCAGGGTGGTCTTGCCGACCCCGGGGCCGCCGGTGAAAACAAAGAAGTTCGATTTGTGGATCAATGGGTTCTCTCTGGATATTCACCCCATCACGACCGTCATGGCCGGGCTTGTCCCGGCCATCCATAGACTCCATGCAGGGGGTTTCCTTGCGGGGTTCGCGCTAATGTATCCCCGGGCCTGGCCCGGGGATGACGGCGGGAAAGGGAGGAGGGTCGCGACCTAGCGCCCAGGCCTCGCCGTCAGTTCGGCGGGCAGCCCTTGAAGTCACCGACCTTGATCGCGGTCAGGCTGGTGAGGTTCAGACCGCGCGCCTGGACCATCGAGTGGGCGCCGGCGCCGGTATAGAGGTCGATCCGCTGGCCCTTGATCGCACCGCCGACGTCGGAGGCGTACCAGTAGCCATCGTGGGGCGAGCCGTCGGGCATCTTCAGGCCGACGGTTTCCTTGATGAACAGCACGCTTCGCGGGGCGATCAGGTGGCGGTCCACGGCGACGGTGCGCATGGCGACGACCTTGCAGCCCAGAGAATCCAGAGCCCCCACGCCCTTGGCGCCGGCATGATAGAGCGTCGCCTTGAGGTTCCAGCCGGGCCCCGACGGGAGCGCGCCGGTGATCACCGACATCAGCAGATCGCCGATGGAATCGCTCGCAGGATCGCTGGACGCAGCCTGGGCGTTCGGAGCCATGAAGAGCAGGGGAATAATCGCCAGGGCGGCGAGGCGGTGTCGCATGGACGGCGCCTCCTTCGTCGTTGAACTGGTGCGGCCGGAGTTTTAACCGCCCCGGCCAATGGCCACAACCCCGGCTGGGATCGCAGCCTTAACCCTGTCAGTTAATCTAACAGGCTCCCGCAGACAGCATCGCTTGCGCCAGTCGGTGGTTGGCCCGATGCATCGCGGTGAAGGTCGAGGAGACGTCATGAAAATCTATGGGGATTCCAAGTCCGGAAACTGCCTGAAGGTGAAGTGGGTCGCTGATTTCCTGGGACTCAGCAGCGACTGGATCGAGACCGACATCATAGTCGGCGAGAGCCGTACGGCGGATTTCCTGGCGATGAATCCGGCCGGCCAGGTGCCCGCAGTGATCCTCGACGACGGCCGCCCGCTGGCCCAGTCCAACGCCATCATCCTGCATCTCGCCGAGGGCTCGGCGCTGATCCCCAAGGACGGTTACGACCGGGCCCGGATGCTCGAATGGATGTTCTGGGAGCAGTACAGCCACGAGCCCTACGTGGCGGTTGCCCGCTTCCAGGTGAAATACCAGGGCAAGCCGGTCACCGAGCTGGAGCCCCGGCTCGTGGAGCGCGGCAATGGCGCGCTGCAGCGGATGGAGGATGGGCTGGGCGCGAGCGGCTTCCTGGTCGGCGAGCGCGTGACCCTCGCCGACGTGGCGCTGGTGGCCTACACGCGCCTGGCCCACGATGGCGGCTTCGACCTGGCGCGTTATCCGAAAGTCTCGACCTGGGTGGGGCGTGTCGAACGGGCGTTGAACATCGCCGACTGAGGTCTTGCCTTCGACACGGTGAGCCGACAAACCGGGGGCATGAAGCGCCTTGCTGTCCTGCTCGCCGCCACCGCCCTGATCGCCGCCACCCCGGGGTCGGTGTTCGCCTGGGGCAACACAGGCCACCGGATGATCGGCGAAGCGGCCATGCGGGCGCTTCCGGTCGAACTGCCGGCCTTCCTGCATACCGCCCAGGCGGCGAGCGACGTCGGCGAACTCTCCCGCGAACCCGACCGCGCGAAGGGTGCGGGGCGCACCCACGACAGCGACCGCGATCCTGGCCACTTCCTAGACCTCAGCGATGACGGCACGGTGCTGGGCGGACCGAAACTGTCGGCCCTTCCGACCACGCGGGCCGACTACGAGAAGGCCTTGCAGGCGGTCGGGCAGAGCAGCTGGACAGCCGGCTATCTGCCCTACTCCATCGTCGACCGCGACCAGCAGCTGGCGCGCGACTTTGCCTACTGGCGCGTGCTCAGCGCGGCGGAGGCCAACCCGGCCTGGAAGGCGCACCACGGCTGGTTCGCCGCCGATCGCAAACGGCGCGAGGCGCAGATCCTGCAGACCATCGGCCAGCTTTCGCACTTCGTCGGCGATGGCAGCCAGCCGCTGCACGTGACCGTACATTTCAACGGCTGGGGCGATTTCCCTAATCCGACGGGCTACTCGACCGCCAGGCTGCATGCGCCTTTTGAAAGCGAGTTGGTGCGGGCTGCCGTCACGCCGGCGGGCGTGGCGGCTAAGATGTTGCCGCCGCGCGCCTTCGCCGGCTCGATTGAACAGCGGACCGTCGACTACCTGGGGTCCACGACCCGCATGGTCGTTCCGTTCTACGAGATGGAAAAGGCCGGCGGCCTGGCGCCCGGCGATCCGCGCGGTCCGGCGCTCGCGACCCAGCAGATCGCGGTCGGCGCATCCGAGCTACGCGATCTGATCGTGTTCGCCTGGAAGGCCAGCGCGGGCCAGTCTGTGGGCTGGAAGCCGGTGAGCGTCGCCGACGTGGTCGCCGGTAAGGCCGATCCGTATCCGTCGCTGTACGGGATCGACTGATGACCACGCCGCAGTTCGGCGCGCCGGTGGGCGGGCGGGACTATCCGGACCGGCCTGCCGCCTTCGTGATCGTCGAGCAGGAGGGCCGGATCGCCACCGTGCGGGTGAGCTATCCCGGCGGCGGCGGGCGGCTCGACCTGCCTGGCGGGGGCATCGATCCCGGGGAGACGGCGCGCCAGGCCGCGGCGCGCGAGTGCGGCGAGGAGGCCGGGCTGCGGGTCGAGCCGGACGCGGAGCCCTTCACCGCCGCCGACCACTATTTCCTGGGCCAAGACGAGGAGACGGTGAACACCCGTGGCCTGTTCTTCGCCGCCCGCCTGCTGGTCGAGGCGCCGGAGCTGAAGGTCGAGGACGACCACGCGCTCGCCTGGATGAAGCCGCAAGAGGCCCTGGTGGTGCTCAGCCGCGAATCCCACGTCTGGGCGGTCGCCGCCTGGCTGCGGTTTGCGCGCGCGGCTGCGAACGGCTAGTCGGGGCGCCAAGCCTGGGAATCAGCATGGCCGACGCGACCGCCCAAAGCACTGCCAAGATCATCGACGGCAAGATCTACGCCGAGCGCCTGCGCGCGCAGGTGACTGAGGAGGTGGCGGCGCTGCGGGCCGAGCACGGCCTGCAGCCGGGCCTGGCGGTGGTGCTGGTGGGCGAGGACCCGGCCAGCCAGATCTACGTCCGCTCCAAGGGCGAGCATTCCCTGGCCGCCGGCATGCACTCGGTGACCCACCGCCTGCCGGCCGACGCCACCCAGCAGGAGCTGCTGCGGCTGGTGGCCGATCTCAACGCCGACCCGCTGATCCACGGCATCCTGGTGCAGTTGCCACTGCCCAAGGGGCTGGACGAGAACGCCGTGGTCGCCGCCATCGACCCGGACAAGGACGTCGACGGCCTGCACGTGATCAACGCGGGGCGCCTGGCCAACGGCCTGCCGGCGCTCACTCCCTGCACGCCGCTGGGCTCGATGATCCTGCTGCGCGAGACGGTGGGCGACCTGGCCGGACTGCGCGCCGTGGTGGTCGGCCGCTCGATGCTGGTTGGCCGGCCGATCGCGCAATTGCTGCTGCGGGCCGACTGCACGGTGACCATCGCCCACTCAAAATCCCGCGATCTGCCGGCCCTCTGCCGTGAGGCCGATATCCTGGTAGCCGCCGTGGGCCGCCCACGGATGATCCGCGGCGACTGGATCAAGCCTGGCGCGGCGGTGATCGACGTCGGCATCAACCGCGTGCCGTTCGACGACCCGGTGAAGGCCGCCGCCGGCCGCACCAAGGTTGTGGGCGACGTCGACTTCAAGGAAGCCAGCCAGGTCGCCGGTTGGATCACGCCCGCCCCGGGCGGTGTCGGACCGATGACCGTGGCCGTCCTGCTGGCGAACACCGTGACCGCCGCCAAGCGGCAGGCGGGTCTCGAGACCGTCTAGTGTGCTGGATTTGAAGTTCGCATCATTCTGCGTCGTGCTCCGTTGCGAACTTCAAATCCGAAAAAGCACACTAGAAATATACACTTGCTAGTGTCCTCATCGATTCCGAAGTTCGTCCGAGCATGCCACAAGCTCATGCGAACTTCGGAATCGGCACACTAGTCTTTGCTTTTTCGCTCTTCCTGATCGGCTGACTTCAAGAAAGTCAGCCGGGAAACGCTCACGTTGCGTTGGCCTCGGTCCAAGCGACCAGTTTGCCGATTACCTGGCCGACCGCCTTGTCATAGGCGCTGACGATGTCGTTCACGCGATTATCCGAGGCCGGAACCATTGCCTCGAACTCCTGCTCGCCCACGCTCGACTGGTCGGCGCGGGTCAGCGCGGCGTGGAGGTGGATCACAACTGTCGGCGCGGCCTTGGGCCCGGCCAGGTAGCGCGCCTCGAAGGTGCGCACGTCGAGCCGCAGAGCATAGGCCGAGCGGCCCTGCTGGCCGCGCGCCAGCAGCCGCACGGGGCTCGCGTCGAAGGCCTGGTTGACGGCCTGATCGAACAGCACCTCGGCCGGCGCGACCCAACGGCTGTCGGCCACATAGGCCGCCCGGTCGCCGATGACCGTCAGTATGCGATCGCCGGCCGACTCATCCTGGAACCTGCCGTTGGTGCGGAACACCGCCACCGCGTTGGGCTGGGCCGCCGCGGCCGCCGCGGCCGGCGTCTCGCCGAACCGGTAGAGCTGGGCCGGCTTCGACTTCGGCAGCAGCGAGATGCAGCCGGCCAGAGCCACGGCGCAGGCCGAGACGGCCGCCAGGCGGAGCAGGGGACGGATCATGGCTTCACCTTCACTTCTTCGGCGGGCGACTTGCTGAGCGCGCCAGTCGGGCTTCGCTGAATCTCGTTCACCAGACGCTGGAGAGACTCAGCGGCTTTCTGCAGCTCGACGACGGCCGAGGTAATCTGCGGCAGGCCTGAGTTGGCGAAGTCGGCCGTCGGGCCCTGCAACTTGTCGATCATGCCCCGCAGGTCGTGGGCCGCGCCCTTGGCCTCGTCGGCGGCGTCAGCGATGTTTTTCAAGCCGCGCTTGCCGTCGCCGTCGACCAGCTGCTTGCCGGTATCCAGGATGCCGTTGGCCTTCTCGGTGGCGGTGTCCAGGTCCTGAATCAGCTTCTGCGCGTCGCTGATGATTTCCTTGCGCGCGCGCAGCTCGGCGGTGAACGCCTGGGCGTCCGACAACGTGGCCGAGAAGGTTTTGATGTTCTGGTCGGAGAGCACCCGGTTGACCCGGTCAAGCGCCTCGATGGTTCGCGCGAGCACCGTGCCGCCCCCTTCCAGGATGTCGGCGAGCGCGCTCCTCTGGCTCTTCAGAATGGGGATGCACTGCGACAGACCGTTCGACTGGCACTTGGCCTGCTCGGCCACTTTCAGCAGCGGCTTGGTCGAGGTGCCGGCGGTAATCTGCACATAGTTGACCCCGGTGATGCCCTGCGGCTCAAGCGTGGCGTAGCTGTCGACGCGGATCGGCACGTCGGAGGTGACGCGGGCGCGGGCGATCACCCGGCTGGGGTTGGTGCGGTCGAGGGCGATGCGGGTGACCTCGCCGACCTTGATGCCGTTGAAGTGGACTTCGCCGCCCTGGTTGAGGCCGCGCACTGGCCCCTCGAAGACGATGTCGTAAAGATCGTACTCGCGGGAGAAGGATATTCGCGCCAGCCAGACCACGAAGATCACCAGCCCGATGAACAGGATCAGCGAGGACAGGCCCACCAGGGCGTAGTTGGCGTTCTTTTCCATCAGGCCTTCGTCTCCGCCTTGGTCTTGGCCGCGGCCCTGCCGCGCGGGCCCAGGAAATATTCACGGATCCACGGATGGTCCGCATGCTCAAGTTCGCGCACCGGGGCGGTGGCGACCACGCGCTTGTCGGCGATGACCGCAACGCGGTCGGTGATCTCGTAGAGCGTGTCGAGGTCGTGAGTGATCATGAACACCGTCAGGTCGAGGCTGTCGGAGAGGTCTTTGATCAGCACGTCGAAGGCCGCGGCGCTGATCGGGTCGAGGCCGGCGGTCGGCTCGTCGAGGAACAGCAGCTCCGGGTCCAGCGCCAGCGCCCTGGCCAGGCCGGCCCGCTTGCGCATCCCGCCGGAGAGCTCGGCCGGCTTCAGGCCGCCCGCGTTCGCCGGAAGGCCAACCAGAGCGATCTTCAGATCGGCAAGCTGGTAGATCTCCTTTCGGCTGAGCTTGGTGTGTTCGAACATGGGCGCGGCGACGTTTTCCCGGACGGTCAGGTTGGAGAACAGGGCTCCCTGCTGGAACAGGACGCCCCAGCGGCGCTCGATCGCCGACCACTTGCGGCGCGAGGCGTGTTCAATGTTCTGGCCGAACACCTTGACCTCTCCCGCCTGGGGCCGACGCAGGCCTATGACGGTGTTGAGCAGCACCGACTTGCCGGCGCCTGACCCGCCGACCACGCCCATCACCTCGCCGCGCTCGACCGTGATGTCGAGGCCCTCATGGACGATGTTGTCGTCGAACGCCGACTTCAGACCGCGCACCTCCACCGCCGGGCCCTCGTTGTCGAGCAGCTCGTCCTCGGCCAGGTCGCGTTCCTCGACGGTCACGCTCATATGTTCAACTTCATGAAGAGGAGGGCGAAGGCGGCATCGAGCATAATGATCGCGAAGATGGCGTGGACCACCGCCGCCGTCACCCGTCGGCCGAGGGATTCGACGTCGCCACCGACCTCCAGGCCCTGGCGGCAGCCGATACCGGCGATCACTGCGGCCATCACCGGCGCCTTGGACATGCCGACCATGAAGTGGACGACGCCGACATTGTCGACGATCCTCTGCAGGAAGAAGGCCGGGCCGAGGTCGAGGACGCTCCAGACGACGATCATGCCGCCTAGGAGGCCCGCCAGTGTGGCCACGAAGGTAAGCGGTAGGATGGTGATCAGCAGGGCCAGAAACCGGGGCAGGACCAGCGCCTCATAGGGATCGACGCCCATCACCCGCATGGCGTCGATTTCCTGGTTCATCTTCATCGAGCCGAGCTCGGCGGCGAAGCTGGAAGCCGAGCGGCCAGCCAGCAGCACGGCGGTGATAATGATGTTGAACTCGCGCAGCACCGCGACGCCGATCAGCTCGACGGCGAACACCTCCGCCCCGAACTGCCTGAGCATGTTGGCGCCCAGCAGGCCCACCACCGCGCCGATGAAAAACGAGGTGACCGCCACGATCGGGATGGCGTCCAGGCCCGCCCGCTCGGCCAGGGAGAAGATCGCCGCCCAGCGGATGCGCTTGGGGTGAGTGAACAGATAGACCGGCATCCGCACCAGCACCACCAGCAGGTGGCCGAGGAAGGCGAGCGTGTCGATCCACTCGTAGGCGATGTTGAACACGCCCTTGCCGATGCGCACCGTCAGCTCGTGGAAGCCGCGCGGCGCAGGGGCGACCAGCGGCTCGACGTGCACGGCGCTGTCGACCAGCTCCAACAGGCGCAGGTGCTCGGGCTTGGCGTGGAATTTCTTCAGGTCGAAGTCGACGCCGACCGCGCGAATCAGGGCGAAAGCGCCTGCCGTGTCGAGCCGGCGCACCCGCTGGATCTCGATCGCAATGTCGCTATGGGTCCTGACCGCCTCGGCCAGCTCGTCGGCCGCCTTGCCCAGGCTATGGGCCGTCCAGTCGCCCGAACAGCGCAGCACCGGCTCGCCGTCGGTCGCGCGGACGCTGAAGTGGGCCGGTCTCTCCACGGGCGGGCGGGCTCCAATGCCGGGGCGGTCGACTTTCGAGTCGCCCTGCCTCGGGAGATGTGACCCTAACAGAGCAGGCGCAACCGCCGAACGTCTTACGGTGCCGGTTGTTCCTTATCCCGGCGCCCAGGTCCCTTGGCCAGCCCGCTCGCACAGAGGTGATCGTCATAGCGAAGCTGAGCCCATTTTTCGCCCACATCCCCCGGGTAAGCATGCGCGAGGATTCCTCATCCCTGCTAAGGGACGGAGCCCCCAGTTCGCGTCGCCAAGGGGTGGAGAGAATGTTGACCCGCCACTATGAACTCGCCGGCAAGTCCGGCGCCCGCTACCGCTACACCTCGTTAGAGGAGGAGCGCTTCCTGCCGCCGGCTGGGGCGAACTTCGTGATCGCCAGGCTGACCAAGGAAGGCCCGTCGGTGCTCTACGCCGGCGAGACCGACAACCTGGCCAGCCAGAGCTGGCGCTCGACCCTGGAAAAGGCGCGCGCCTCGCACGCCGATGCGGCGATCCTCACCCGGCTCAACGTGGCCCGCGCCGTGCGCGAAGCCGAACGCGTCGACATCGTCGAGCAGCACCAGCCGCCGATGAACCAGTAGGAGCCGCTTGTTCCGGGGCGCTGCACTGTCTCAAATCACCCGTGTCACGGCTAGCACCGTCGCCACGCTCCAGGCGCAGACCCGCGCGCCTGGGGAAACCAGCTGCTCCGTCTGTCTGTGCTTGCGGCGACCGCCGCCCTGACCGTGGTCATGCCGCTGATGGCCTGGGCCCAGGAAGTTTCCAATTCCCGACGCCAGCAAATTGCCCCTCGACCTCCGGGTCGGGGGGCTTTTTGCGTTTCTGGGCCTGATCAGTTCACGATCGACACCAGCGCCGCCCAAAACCGCTCGGGCTGATCGGAGATGACGTTATGGCCGGCGCCTTCGATCACCTGTAGGTCGACCAGCGGGTGGGCGGCCAAAAGGCGGCGACTGTCCTCGTCGACCAGGCTTGGCCACCGGTCGAGCTGCCGCTGGGGCTCCAACGCCACCGAGCCGACCAGGACCAGCGCTGGCTTGGTCAGCCGCTCCAGGAGGCCGCGGTAGTCTCGTGGCTCCGTCGCCTCGGCGGTGACGCCGAAGAGGCGTCTCACGAAGTCCTCGCCGCCGGCCGGCATCGCCCCTCGAAACCACTCGAACGGCCAGACCAGCGTCGGGTGTAGCGGCGGGTCAACCAGCAACATGCGCCGGATCAGGGCTTGGTCGAGCGCCAGCGCTACCAGCGCTCCCGCCGACAGCCCGATCACGGCGACCTGTCGGCCGGCGGCGGTTTCCTTCAGCGCATGCGAGATTGCGGAGCCGAACGCACCGACGGGTGTGGCTGCCAGAGGCGGGCAATGGTTGCCCGGCAGATGGACGCGCCACACATCGACGCCTGGGATCAACGCTTGGACGTGATCCAGTTGGTCGCGCTCAGCGAAGGCGCCCAGGATGAACAACATCACCGGCCGGCCCGCGTCGCGGCCATGGAAGACCACTGGACCCAGTGGCGTCTCGATCTGCCTCATGTCGAGCTGGCCCAAGCTGTCGCCTGGCGCGCAATCCAGTTCGCGGTCCGGCGTGCAAGCGCGCGACTCATATTGCCGCCCGTCCCGACGATGGGCGGCTCTTGGAAGTAGCAGTAGCCGAATCGCTCGCCAGCCGCGTCCTGCACCCAGTGGGCGCCGTCGGTGTTGTGCACTGTGAAGGGCGGACGAAGGCGGTCTGCCGAGCTCATTGCGATGCAGCAACCGGAGGTATCTGGGTGGCTTTCTGGGTGGTCTAGGACAGGCGTAACTCTAAGTCGTTGAAAACGATGGTGGATGCGACAGGGATTGAACCTGTGACCCCCTCGGTGTGAACGAGGTGCTCTCCCGCTGAGCTACGCATCCGCTTCGTCGCACTTGGCGCTAAGTCGCGAAGGATGGGGCGTATAGCCTGCGGCCCTACGCCTCGCAAGGTCCGAGCAGGCGCCGGCAGGCCGCGGGCAGCTCGTCGAAGTGGTCGATGAGCACGTCGGGCTTGAGGTCGGCGGCCGGGGTTTCGGTGTAGCCGAAGCTGACCAGCACCAGGGGAACGTTGGCGGCCCGCGCGGCGCCGGCGTCGGTGGCGGCGTCGCCGACCAGGATGGCGCGGTCAGGCCTGCCGTCGGCCGCGGCGATGGCGGTCAACAGGTGGCGCGGGTCGGGCTTGATGGCCGGCGCGGCATCGGCGCCGATCACCGCGTCGAACAGGCGGCTCATATCCAGGGCGTCGAGCAGGGCGGTGGAGAGACCGGTCAGCTTGTTGGTGCAGACGACCAGCCGCGCACCGTCGGCTTTCAGCGCCTCGAGCGCTGCCACGCAGCCGGGGAAGGGCCGGCTCTCGTCGGCGATATGGGCCCGGTAGTGGGCGATGAAGCGGTCGAACAGCGCCTGCAGCCGCTCGGCCGTCAGGTGCGCCCCGGCCGCTTGGAACCCGCGCTCGATCATCCAGCGCGCGCCGCGCCCGATGTAGGGCCGGGCGGCGGCCAGGTGCAAAGGCGCGAGTCTCTCTTCGCGAAGAAGGACGTTCAGCGTGCCGATCAGGTCCGGCGCGGTATCGACCAGGGTGCCGTCCAGGTCGAAAGCGATCACCGCGCCGGTTAGGGGGCTAGCCGCCCCCACCTAGCCCCCGTTGACGATGGCGGTCGCCTTGTCGAGTTCGCCGGCGTAGGCGCTGAGCGCCAGGCCGGTGATGCCGACATACCTCTGGGCGTCCTCGAACCGCCGCTCCTCCAGCGCCTCGCGCACGCCCGGCAGGGTCTTGGCGCCGTAGCCGGTAAAGCGGCCAGGGGCATAGACCATGTTCATGTACCAGGCCCGGCCGGGCAGGCCTTCCGGCCGCAGCAGCGTCTGGTCGAGCGGGCGGATCACTGCGTCGAGCCTGGCCTTCTGCGGCTTGGAGAGGCCGGCGCCCTTGGCGGCGAGCGCCGCGTCGAATGCCGCCGCGCTGGTCTTCAGCTTGGCGACCGCGCCTTCCAGCGGCGCGAAGTTGGTCGTCGGCGATTGCGCCATCGGGGCAGGGTTGGCGTGCGCCATGGTCGGGTCGGCGGCGAGCGCATAGGCGTTGCCGGCCAGCAGGCGGGCCTGGTTCTTCGCCTCGTCGCTCTTGGTGGTCGCCAGCTTCTTGACCTCGTCGAGGTAGGTCGAGACGGTATCGGCGAAGTCGCCGTAGCGCTGCACGGGCAGGTCGGCGTCGGCTAGCCGCATGACCGCGCGGCCCACGGTGCGGGCCAACGTCGCGTCATAGGCAAAGCCCGGATCGACGAAGCGGCTGTGATGCTCATAGTCGTCGTAGAGCGAGTGATAGACGCCGCCCGACTCGCCCTCGCCGCCGTAGCCAAAGTCGATGGAGGCCAGGCCCAGATGTTGCAGGAAGGCCGAATAGTCGGAGCCTGAGCCAAGCGGGCCTAACGGCAGGTCCCTGCTCGGATCGGCGACGATCTTGCCCTCGGCCTTGACCGCCTCGCTGGCGCCGGGCTCGGAGGCGGTGACGGTCAGCCGCGCGCGGGCCCGGTCGCGGACCGAGACCCCGGTCTCCGGGTCCTTCACGTCGGCGGTGACCTGGTTGACGAAGTGCTGGAAGGCGTGGCTGCCCTCGGCGCGGAAGAAGCCCCGGCCATTGCCGTCGGAGTTGATATAGACCAGCGCCTTGGCCTTCAGCTCCTCGGCATGGGTCTCGGCCCATTCGGTGGAGCCGAGCAGCATCGGCTCCTCGCCGTCCCAGCTGGTGTAGACGATGGTCCGGCCGGGCCGCCAGCCGGCCTTGACCAGGACGCCCATGGCCTTGGCCTCGGCGAGCAGGGCGATCTGGCCGGAGAGCGGGTCGGAGGCCCCCATCACCCAACCGTCGTGGTGGTTGCCGCGGACGATCCACTCGTTGGGCGCGTCCTTGCCCTTCAGCGTGCCGACCACGTCGTAGAGCGTCTTCAGCGACCAGTCGGACTTGACCGCGATGTGCACCTGGCCGCCGCTCGCCGATCCGCCCACGTGATAGGTGATCGGCAGGGCGCCGCGCCAGCCGGCGGGCGCCACCGGGCCGTCCAGCGAGCTCAGCAGCACCTGGGCGTCGGCGTAGGAGATCGGCAGGCAGGGGATTTTCAGGATCGTCACGGCGTCCTTGCGGTCGAGCCGCTTGGCGTCCTTGGTCGAGCCGACGCCGGGGGTCAGCGGATCGCCCGGATAGATCGGCATGTCGGCCACCGAGCCGCGCTGGAAGCCGTGCGGCGGGCGCGCCGCGCCCTTCGGATATACGTCGTCGGTGGCGTAGCCGTCGTCCTTGGGGTCGGAATAGATGATCGAGCCCGCCGCGCCGTGCATCTGGGCCAGCAGGGGCTTGAGGCCCCGCCAGCCGCCGCCGTAGCGGGCGATGGCGATCTTGCCTTTCACGCTGACGCCCATGCGTTCCAGCGCCAGGTAGTCCTCGGGCATGCCGTAGTTGACGTAGACCAGCGGCGCGGTGACGTCGCCATCGCCCTGGAAGGCCACATAGGCCGGCAGCGCGTCCTTGGTGTAGGTCGGCAGATCGCCGGGCACCGGCGGCTCGGTCAGGGTCGCCTTGAAGCCCGCGCCCGGCCCGCCGGTCAACTCCAGCGCCTCACTGATCGGGGTCGGATAAAGCACCTCGAAGGTCTCGATCCTGGCGTCCCAGCCCCAGGACTTCAGCTGGGCGGCGATCCATTCGGCGTTTGACTTGTCGTGCACGGAACCCACGTGGTTGGGCTCGGCGGCCAGCAGTTTCAACCAGCCACCCATCTCAGCCGGATCGATCTGGGCGTCGAACTTCGCCTCCAGCTCCTTCTGGCTCATGGCCGGTGGAGAGGCGGCGAGGGCAGGGGTGAAGGCGCAGACAGCGCAGGCGGACAGAAGGGCGGCGATACGCGCGCGATAGGTCATGAAGGACTCCCCGAGACTGGCCGGACGCTAGCCCCTTCTCGCGCCCGGCCACAAGGCTTGGTAAGCCTCACCGGACGTTTGATGACTCGGCCTAAAGGATGCGCCCACGATGCCAGCACGCGCCGCCGTAATCCTCGCCGCAGGCCAGGGCACACGGATGAAATCCCCGTTGCCGAAGGTCCTGCACAAGGTCGGCGGCCGAACCTTGCTGGAGCGCGTGATCGACACGGTGGAGGCGACCGGCTGCGAGCGGATCGTGGTGGTGGTCGGCGCAGGCGGCGGCGCGGTGCGCGAGCTGGTCGAAAAGCGCTTGGGCAAGGGGGCGGTGGCCATCCAGGATCCGCCGCAGGGCACGGGCCATGCGGTGCTGGCCGCCCGGGACGCTCTCGCCGACTTCACCGGCGACGTGCTGGTCACCAACGCCGACTGCCCGCTGCTCACGCCGCACGACCTGGAGCCGTTGTTCTCCATGCGTCGCGACGGAGTGCAGCTCGCCCTGCTGGGCTTCGAGCCGCACGACGCCCTGCTCTACGGGCGCCTGATCCGCGGCGCGGACGGCCACGTGATGCGGATCATCGAGCCGAAGGAGGCGACGCCGGAGCAGTTGGCGGTGAAGGCCTGCTACGCCGGCATGCTCTGCGCCGAGAAGACCAAGCTGTTCGGCTGGCTCGACCGGACGAGCAACAACAACGCCAAAGGCGAGTACTATCTGACCGAGATCGTCGGCCTGGCCGCGGCGGATGAGGCCCTGGTCAAGGCTTCCATCGCGCCGGAGACCGCGGTGATGGGCTGCGATACGCCCATGCAACTCGCCCAGGCCGAGCACGTCTTCCAGCAGCGCCGGCGCGTACATTTCCAGGGCGAGGGCGTGGTGATGCCGGCCCCGGAGAGCGTCCACTTCGCCTGGGACACCCACATCGATCCCGGCGTGACCATCGAGCCGTTCGTGGTCATCGCGCCGGGCGTGCGGCTGGAGACCGGGGTGCTGATCCGCGCCTTCAGCCACCTGGAGGACTGCGTAGTTCGCTCCGGCGCGGTCATCGGGCCCTATGCTCGCCTAAGACCTGGGGCCGACATCGGCGAGGACGCCCACATCGGCAACTTCGTCGAGGTGAAGAAGGTTGTGGTCGGCAAGGGCGCCAAGGCCAATCACCTGAGCTATCTCGGCGACGGCACGGTCGGCGCGGGCGCGAACATCGGCGCCGGGACGATCTTCTGCAACTACGACGGCTTCGACAAGCACGACACCCACGTGGGCGAAGGCGCCTTCATCGGCTCGAACACCGCGCTGGTGGCCCCGGTGACTGTGGGGCCCGGCGCCTATACCGGCTCGGGGTCGGTGATCACCAAGGCGGTGGCCGCCGACGCGCTGGCGGTGTCGCGGCCGCAGCAGGTGGAAAAGGCCGGCTGGGCCGCCCGGTTCCGCCAGAAAAAGCTGGCCGAGCGGGCGGCGAAAAAGGGCAAGGCGTGAGCGACGCTGACGCTCAGAAGCGCGCCGCCGGCGTGGCCGCCGCGGCGCTGGTCGAGGACGGCATGGTGGTGGGTCTGGGCACCGGCTCGACGGCGGCCTGGTTCGTCAAGGCGCTGGGCGCGCGTAGGCTGAGGATCACCTGCGTGGCGACCTCCACGGCGACCGCGGACCTGGCGATAAGCCTCGGCATGACCCTCGGCGAGCTCGGCGAGACGCGGCCGATCGACCTCACCGTCGATGGCGCCGACGAGATCGGTCCGGGCCTGTCGCTGATCAAGGGCGGCGGCGGCGCACTGCTGCGCGAGAAGCTAGTCTGGGAGGCCTCGCGCCGCTCGGTGGTCATAGCCGACGCCGCCAAGGTGGTGACAACGCTGGGGAAATTCGCCCTGCCGATCGAGGTGACAGCCTTCGGGCACAAGACTGTCCAGAACCGAATCTGCGATGTCCTGGCCGAATTCGACATCGGCGTCGCGCCCCGTCTGCGGATCAAGGACGGCGCCCCGGTGCGAACCGACGGCGGAAACCTCATCTATGACGCAGCCTGCGGGCGGATCGAGGAACCGGCGGCCCTGGCCTTTGCGCTGAAGAGCGTCACGGGCGTCGTGGAGCACGGCCTTTTCCTCGACCTTGCCGACCAGGCCTTGATCGGCGGGCCGGCCGGCGTAACCACTCTCGAGCCCTGAGCGAACAACGCTCAAGCTTGGGACGGAATGAAGGAGGCCCGGCATGGCCAAGTACGACTACGACCTGTTCGTCATCGGCGCCGGCTCCGGCGGCGTTCGCGCGGCGCGCCTGGCGGCCATGTCCGGCGCCAAGGTGGCGATCGCCGAGGAAGACCGGGTCGGCGGCACCTGCGTGATCCGCGGCTGCGTGCCCAAGAAGTTCATGGTCTACGCCTCGGAATTCGCTCACCATTTCAAGACAGCCAAGGGCTACGGCTGGACTGTCGAAGGGGCGAAATTCGACTGGCCGACCTTCCTGGCCGAGAAGGACAAGGAGATTGCGCGGCTCTCCGGCATCTATGTCCGCAACCTGCAGAACGCCGGGGCGGAGCTGGCGCACGGCAAGGCCCGGCTGGTCGACGCCCACACCGTCGAGATCGACAAGCTCGGCACGCGCACGGCGGACAGGATCCTGATTTCCACCGGCGGGCAGGCCTGGCGGCCGACCGAGATTCCAGGCGCGGAGCTGGGCATCACCTCCAAGGAGGCCTTCCACCTTGCTGAACTGCCCAAGCGGATCGTCATCGCCGGGGGCGGCTATATCGCGGTCGAGTTCGCCGGCATCTTCAACGGCCTGGGGGTGGAGACGACCCTGGTCTACCGCGGCCCCAACATTCTGCGCGGCTTCGACGATGACGTGCGCAGCCATGTGACCGAAGAGATCGAGAAGCGCGGTGTGAAGGTGGTGCTGGGCTGCCAACACGCCTCGATCGAGAAGACCGCCACCGGAATCCTCAACAAGTTCACCAATGGCCACGAGATCGAGAGCGATGTGCTGATGTGGGCCGTCGGCCGCCGGCCCTATGTCGAGGGCCTGGGGCTGGAGGCGGCCGGCGTCGAGCTCAACGAGGCCGGCGCGGTCAAGGTGGACGAATACTCCAAGACCAGCGTCGACAATATCTGGGCCGTCGGCGACGTCACCGACCGGATCAACCTGACGCCGGTGGCGATCCGCGAAGGCGCGGCCTTCGCCGAGACGGTATATTACGACCGGCCCACCAGCTTCGACCACGAGATGGTGGCCTCCGCCGTGTTCTCCCAGCCGCCGATCGGCTCGGTCGGCCTGTCGGAAGCCGACGCGCGCCATAAATGCGGCAAGGTCGACATCTATCTGTCCCGTCAGCGGCCGATGAAATACACCTTCATCGGGTCGGAGGAGCGGGCGCTGCTGAAGCTGGTGGTCGACCGCGCCTCGCAGAAGGTGGTGGGCTGCCACGTGGTCGGGCCCGATGCGCCGGAGATCATCCAGATGGCCGCCATCGCCATGAAGATGGGCGTCACCAAGGCTCAGTGGGATTCCACCTGCGCGGTCCACCCGACGCTGGCCGAGGAGCTGGTGACCATGCGTGAGAAGTACGTGCCCATGGGCCTGGGCCAGGTTGCATGACCGAAACAGACGCCGTCGGGGCGGCGCGCGATCGGCTGGCGACCTGGTGCGGCTGGGTGCTGATCGCGGTCGCGGCGGCCATCCCGCCGCTCGCCTGGCTGGCGCCGAAGGGGTTCGCCGTGCTGGTGGCGACGGGTGGGCTGCTCACCCTTCCGGCGGTCCGTATCCGCGACGAGGACCGGCCGTCGCTGATCGCGCTCTCCGGGGCGCTGATCTGGGCCGCGGCTTCCACCACCTGGAGCCCGTTCCATCCGAAAACGGCGAACGCCAGCACGATCCTGAAGCTGGCTTTCGAACTGCCGCTCTACTGGAGCCTGATCTGCGCGGCGCGGCGGGCCGAGCCCAGCCTCCAACGGCGCGCCCTGCATGTCCTGGCCTGGGGCCTGACGCTGTTCGGCTTGATCCTGCTGGTGGAAACCCTGACCGGAGGCGCGCTCTACCAGGGCGTCCGCGCCGTGATCTATTACGCCCATCCCATGCGGCCAGACATCGCCCAGGCCAAGCTGGGGCACGCCACCTTCGTGCTCACCGCCCTGCTGCCGATCGCCTTCATCGGCGCGCCGCGCCGTCTTCGCCCGTGGCTGGGCCTGGTGATGGCGGCCGGCGCGGGCAGCGCGGCGGTCGCCTTCGGGTCGGACGCGCCGGTGATCGCGCTGGCGGCAGCGCCGCTGGCGGGCCTTGCCGCCTGGCGCTGGCCGAGAAGCTTTCCACGGGTCCTGGCGGCGGCCGCGGCCGGCATGTTCCTCGCGGCGCCGGCTCTCGTCTGGTCGGTGCGCCGCTTCGCTGACTACGAGGCCATCGCGCGCGCCATGCCGCTCTCCTATGCCGAGCGGATGGGCTACTGGAGCCACGCCATCGACTGGATCGCGGAGCGGCCGCTGCGGGGCTGGGGCCTTGATGCGAGCCGCATGTTTGGCCCCGGCATCATGCTGCATCCGCACGACGGGGCGCTGCAGGTGTGGCTGGAGCTGGGGGCGGTAGGCGCGGTGACGGTGGCGGTGTTCTGGGGCGTCAGCCTGCTGCGGCTGTCGCGGCCGGACCGCGACCCGGCGGTGGCGGCCACGGCGGCCTGCGCCGCCGTCTATCTGCTGTTCGGCGCGATCAACTTCGGCATGTGGCAGGAGTGGTGGCTAGCCATGGGCGCGCTGATCGTCGCGTTCCCGGCCTTGCTGCGGTCATCGACCTCGCCCCCCATCTTGGAGTAGAAGCGCGGTTTCGCCGGTTTCGGCCCGGCTTGATGGGGCCATCTTGCTTAAGACCGGGGGGCAGGGCGTGGAGTGGGCGCGATGAACGAGAACTGGACGCCGGCGTCGTGGAGGGCCAAGCCCGCCAAGCACATGCCGGCCGACTATCCGGACCTGGAGGCGCTGACTCGCGTCGAGCAGACCCTGCGCGGCATGCCGCCGCTGGTTTTTGCAGGCGAGGCGCGGCGCCTGAAAGGCCTGCTCGCCGACGTGTCCGAGGGCCGCGCCTTCCTGCTGCAGGGGGGCGACTGCGCCGAGAGCTTCAAGGAGTTCGCCGCCGACAACATCCGCGACACCTTCCGGCTGATCCTGCAGATGGCGGTGGTGCTGACCTTCGCCGGCGGAAAGCCTGTCGTGAAGGTGGGCCGCATGGCCGGCCAGTTCGCCAAGCCGCGCTCGGCGGCCACCGAGACGATCGGCGATCAGACTCTGCCTTCGTACCGCGGCGACATCATCAACGGCATGGAGTTCACGCCCGAGGCGCGCACCCCGGACCCGCAACGGCTGATCCAGGCCTATTCGCAGTCGGCCTCGACGCTGAACCTGCTGCGCGCCTTCGCCGGCGGCGGCTATGCCGACCTGCACAACGTCCATCGTTGGACGCTGGGCTTCGTGGCCGACAGCCCACAAGGCGCCCGCTACCGCGAGATGGCCGAGAAGATCAGCGAGACCCTGATGTTCATGGAGGCGATCGGCGTCACGCCAGAGAGCCAGCCGGCGCTACACCAGGTGGAGTTCTTCACCAGCCACGAGGCGCTGCTGCTCAACCTCGAGGAGGCGATGACCCGCGTCGATTCGACCTCGGGCCAATGGTACGACACCTCCGCCCACCTGGTGTGGATCGGCGAGCGCACCCGCGACCTCGGCGGCGCCCATGTGGAATTCTTCCGCGGCATCAAGAACCCGATCGGCGTCAAGTGCGGCCCGACCATGGAGGCCGACGACATCCTGCGGCTGGCCGAGGTGCTGAGCCCGTCCAACGAGGCGGGCCGTCTGACGCTTTACGGCCGCTTCGGCCACGACAAGATCGACAAGCGTCTGCCGGGTCTCTTGCGCGCCACCAAGGCCGCGGGCCTCAAGGTGGTCTGGGCGATCGACCCGATGCACGGCAACACGCTGACCGCCGACAATGGGTACAAGACCCGCCCGTTCGAGCGGATCCTTTCGGAGGTGAAGTCCTTCGTGGAGATCTGCAAGGCCGAGGGCATGCACCCCGGCGGCGTCCACCTGGAGATGACCGGCCAGAACGTCACCGAATGCACCGGCGGCGCGCGGCAGGTGAGCGAAGGCGACCTCGCCGACCGCTACCACACCCACTGCGACCCGCGGCTGAACAGCGAGCAGGCCCTGGAACTAGCCTTCCTGGTAGCCGAGAAGCTGAAGGTCGAACGCGGCGACGCTGCGGCCCGCGCGGCCGCTATTTAGTTTTCAACGTCATGGCCGGGCTTGTCCCGGCCACCCAGAAGCGCCGTCGTCGCAGACTTGCCCGCAGCGTTTGCGTGTCTGGGTCCCCGGCACAAGGCCGGGGATGACGGTGGGATTTATTGATCAGGCCGCGACATTGCCCTTCACCCGCTGCCGCGCAGCCTGCCGTCCGCCAACAGCATCGACGATGCGGCCCACGGCGCCCAGGCCGTAGGGCGGCATGTTGTTGTAGATGTTCTCGTATTTGCCCGGCTCAATGACGTAGGTCTCGTGCCAGATGCCGACGTCGCCGTTCGACGCCACGGCCTTGTTGAAGGCCTGCCAGGCGGGCAGGTGGGCGTGATCGCGGGCCTTGGCATAGGCCTCCAGCGCCTCGAAGCTCTTCCAGTACTGGGTGACCGTCACGTTCGGGAAACTGAACTGGTTCTCGGCGTGCAGGAGGCCGAGTTCCGGTTGCTTGGCGAGCTCGATCAGCATGCGCGGCATGGCGGTCGCCACCGGCAGCCAACTCCAGAATTTCCACGGCTTGTTCACCCGCATGCCGATCAGGAAGACGACGAAGCCGCCGTCCATCTCTGCGCAAACGCGCCGCCCGACGATCCTGCTCATGCCCTGCCTCCCGTGCTGCCCGACCCTACGGCGGAACGCGGGTTTCCGGATGTGCCTTCGGCGTCACGTCGTCCAGCAAGCGTCGTCACGACGACAAGCTTGGCTTGCCCTAACCATGAGCCGGCGCCAGTGTCCGCGCCTCTTTGAAAATCAGGTGACCCGCCATGGACCGCCCCGCGGCCCAGGCGTCCTCCGTTGCGGAAGGGCGCCCCCGTCCTGTCCGCGCCGAACTGGCTCAGCTGCTCAAGCTGTCCGGCCCGGTGGTGATCTCGCGCCTGGGCATCATGATGATGGGCCTGTCGGACGCCATCGTCGTGGGGCGCTATTCGGCCACCCAGCTCGGCTATCACGCGCTCGCCTGGTCGCCGACCAGCGTGGTGGTGACCATGGCCATCGGCCTGTTGAGCGGGGTGCAGGTGATGACCGCCCGCGCCATCGGAGAGGGCCGCCGCAATGAGACCGGCGCGGTCCTGCGCCGGGGCCTCGGCTACAGCCTGTGGATTGGCATCATCTCGGCGGTCGTCCTGGCCTTGCTCGGCCCCGTCTTCCTGCACGCCATCGGCCTGCCGAAGGATCTGGCGGATGGCGCGACGTGGCCGCTGCGGATCTTCTGCCTGTCGCTGCCCGGTTACACGCTGAGCGTCTGCGCGGCGACCTGGCTGGAGGGGCTGTCGAAACCCGGGCCGGGGGCCTGGGCGATGTGGATCGCCAACGCCGTGAACCTGGGCCTAGACCTGCTGCTGGTGCCCGGAACCTTCGGCCTGCCGGCGCTGGGGGCCATGGGCGGCGCCTGGGCCACCACGGGGGCGCGGACGTTCCTCGCGGTCGCCATGCTGGGCTACATCGCGCTGATGCCCGAGGCGCGCACGCTGGGAGTCTTCATCAAGCCGGAGCGGGACCGGGCCGCCGAGACCGAGCAGCGGCGGATCGGCTTCGGGGCCGGCGCGTCGAACTTCTTCGAGGTGGCGGCGTTCGCCAGCCTCAATGTGATCTGCGGCTGGATGGGCGGCCTGGCCGTCGCCGCCTGGACCATCGTGCTCAACGTGGCCGCCCTGGTGTTCATGGTGCCGCTCGGCCTGGGCACGGGGGCGGCGGTGCGCGTTGGCCGGGCCTATGGCGCGCGCGACAACGCCGGCGTGGTCCGTGCGGGCGTTGTGGCGTTCGGCGTGACCTCGGTGTTCGGCGCCCTGGTGGGCCTGGTGGTCTGGCCGAACGCGGCCCTGATCGCGTCCGCCTACACCGAGAACCCCGTGACCCTTACGATGGCCGTCCCGGCGTTGCTGGTGACCTGCCTGATGTACTGGCCGGACTCGCTGCAGGTGGTGACCGCCCAGGCGCTGCGGTCCCGCGGTGACGTCTGGTTGCCCAGCGGCACGCACCTGGCCAGCTACATCCTGCTGATGATGCCGCTCGCCTGGTTCCTCGGCATCCCGATGCACATGGGCATCATGGGCGTCGCCTGGGCGGTGGTGATCGCCAGCTTCGTGTCCTGCGGCCTGTTGCTGACGCGCTTCTGGCAGCTCAGCCGCCGCGACGTTTAAGCGCCGAGGACCCAGCCCTCTTCGCGTTCGGCCTCGGTCACCACCTCGGCCCTCGCGCCCTTGGCCGGGCCGAAGGCATCGCCCAGCCTGTTCGCCTCATCCAGGCGCGCGAAGTGCTCGGCGGTGACCCGCACCTGGGTCTGGTCCTTCACCTCGCCGGGGAGCGCCGGGCCCTTGATCAGCGAGGGATAGACCTCTGCGAACACCACATCGACGCCCGCGAGGTCAGCCTCGGCGATCGCCTTGAAGCCGGTCTCGAACGGCCAGACCTTGGCGGCGTCGCCGCGCGCGGCCTTCAGCCGGCGCACCACCGGGATTCCCATGATCGCCTGGCCGCCGACCGAGCCGTTGTAATAGGTCTTCCAGACCGAGGCCGCGCCGGTGGCGGCGACGTCGGCATAGCGGAACTCCGGCAGGTCGCCCGGACCGTGCGCCCGGCTCTTGGTGGCCATCAGCGTCGTCTGCACGTCCTTGACCGGCGCGCCCCAGAACGGGAACGGCCCGTCGGTCAGCAGCCGGTTGAGCTGGGCGGCGACGTTGAAGCGGTTGTTGACGTTGGTCGGTTTGTCGACGACCCGCTTGCCAAGCTCGTCCCAGGCCGCGTGCCAGGGCTCGCCCTTCAGCTTCAGGGCCGCGGCGAACCCGCGCGGGAAGCCCAGCGGGAAATCGAAGCCCACCAGCGCCCGCTCAGAGCGCTTCTTGAAATCGGCCAGCAGGGTGTTCAGCCGCGCCTCGGCGGCTGTTCGGGTGGCCTCGTTGAAGCTCTCGAAGGTCAGCCGGAAGCGCAAGTCGCGCTTGAACACGCCGATCCAGATGGAGTCCGCCCCGGTGGTCGGCTTCGACGCCGCGCTCCAGTCGACGATCACATAGGCGCTGAACAGGCGGGCCACGGGGCGCTCCGGCGGTAGGGACGGGCGGTTCTAGCCCGCCCGCCGTGACCGGCCAATGACTTAGGAGAGCTTGACCAGCATCTTGCCGAGGTTCTCGCCGGTGAACAGCCCGATGAAGGCGTCCGGGGCCTTTTCGATGCCCTCGAACACCGTCTCCTTCCAGACCACCTTGCCGTCCTTCACCCAGCCGGCGAGGTCGCTCAAGAAGGCCGGCATCATGTCCCACGAACTGGAGACGATGAAGCCTTGCATGCGCAGCTGCTTGCCCACCATCAGCATCAGGTTGGGCGGTCCGGCGGGGAGCTCGGTGGCGTTGTACACGGAGATGGCGCCGCAGAGCGCGAACCGGGCGAACGGCCGGGCGGCGTTGAGCGCGGCCACCAGATGGTCTCCCCCGACGTTGTCGAAATAGACGTCGATGCCGTCGGGCGCCGCGGCAAGCAAGGCTGCGGTGAGGTCCTTCTCAGCCTTGTAGTCGATGGCGTGGTCGACCCCGATCTCCTTCAGGAAGGCGATCTTGTCGGGTCCTCCGGCCGAGCCGATCACGGTGTGACCCTTGGCCTTGGCGATCTGCACCACGATCGACCCCACCGCGCCGGCCGCGCCGGAGACGAACACAACGTCGCCGTCCTTCAGCGCCGCGATCTTCAGGAGGCCGACGTAGGCCGTGAGGCCGGGCATGCCGGCCGCACCCAGAAAGGTCTGCGGCGCCAAGCCTTTGGGATCCAGCTTCTGCAGCGAGGCGGCGGGCGCGTTGAAGCCTTCGCGCCATCCGAAGCCGGACTGGACCAGGTCGCCGGGCTTCAGGCTGGGGTCATTGGAGGCTGTCACCTCGCCGATTGCGCCGCCGTCCATCGCCTTGCCGAGCTGGAAGGGCGGCGTGTAGCTCTTCACGTCGTTCATCCGCCCGCGCATGTAGGGATCGACCGTCATCCAGAGGTTCTTCACCTGCACCTCGCCTGCGCCCGGCGCGGCCAGGTCGACGCTGGCCATCTCGAAATTGGCGGCGGTCGGCAGGCCGGACGGGCGGCTCTTCAGGCGGATTTCGCGGACGGTGGTCATGGCGTTTGCTCCCTGGACCTCATTCAGGTCCGTTCAAACACCTGTTTAGACCGGGCGTCCGGGTGGCGTCGAGCGTGATGACCTGATAGGCGGCGAGCGATGTCTAGAACTCTTCATGGCTGAGTCATTGCGGGGCGGCGTCATCGGTGCGGGCGTGTTCGGCGGCTATCACGCGAACCAGTACGCTCGCCTGCCCGGCGTGGTGCTCTCCGCCGTCCTCGACCCGCATCCCGACCGCGCGGCGCGGGTGGCCGTGCCGCTGGGCGGCCGCGCGTTCAACGACCTCGCCGCGTTCCTGGACGCCGTGGACGTGGTGACCATCGCCTCGCCCGCCACCTTTCACGCCGAACACGCGCTGGCGGCGCTGGCGGCCGGCAAGCCGGTCTATATCGAAAAGCCTATCGCTACGTCGGTCGCCGACGGCGAGAAGGTGCGCGCGCTGGCCGCCGGCAAAGGCCTGGTCGTCGCCTGCGGGCACCTGGAGCGGGTGGTGTTCCAGGCCATGGGCCTGCTCGATATCCCCGAGCAGCCGTTGCAGTTGGAGGCCTTGCGCCACGGTCCGCCCTCCGACCGCAGCCGCGACGTCACCGCGGTCCTCGACCTGATGATCCACGACATCGACCTGGCGTTGTCGATTTCGGCGGGCGAGCCGGTGACGGCGGAAAGCGAGGGCGAGCGGGGCCGCGACGGCGTCTGGGACGTCGTCGGTTCCGAGGTCACCTTCGACAACGGCTTCAACGCCCAGTTCGACGTCTCGCGCCAGGCGCCTGAGCGCCGTCGGACGATGAAAGTGGTCTATCCCTCGGGCGAGGTGGAGATCGACTTTGTGGCGCGCACCTTCCGCAACACGACGCCGTTTTTGCTCAACGCCGATTTCGCCGACACGCCAGCAGGGAAGGACCCGCTAGGGGCCAGCGTCGAGGGGTTCTTGAAAGCGGTTCGTGGAGAGGCACCGCGGGCCGTGGTCAATGCCGAAGAGGCGATCCGCGCGCTCGATCTCGCGCTGGCGGTCGAGCAGGCGCTGGCGAATCGGTAAGGCGGGGCCGCGGTTCCCAGCAAAAATTCGGCGGACCTGGCCTGAGCCGGGTCCGCCGCTGTCCTTGGCCTTGTCGCTCGTCCCGATCGGCTGACCTGAAGCAGGTCAGCCGCGAAACGCTCGCGCGCTAGAAAAATTTGTAGCGAAGCTCGACGCCGAACGTCCGAGGCGGCGTCGTGTAGTAGGTCTTTTGGATACCCTGGATGCAGTTGATCGTGCCGAGCCGGCCGGCCGCGAGGCTGCCGACGCCGGTGGCGACCGGGCTGCAGGTCAGTCCGGCGGGGTTGGGGCCGTAGAGGAGGTTGGTGACGCCGCCCGAGAGCAGGCCGCCAGTGGCACCCTGGTCGTAGCCGATCTTGTCGAAGATATTCTTGATGTAGCCGATGAACTCGTAGTGCTTGTCCTTCGAGGTCCAAAGGAAGCGTGCATCCCATTGGTCCCAGGTGGGCGCCTCGGTGTACCAACGGCTGAACAGGCTGCCGTAGGCCTTGTCCCGCCATGAGTAGGAGATGCTGCCGGTCAAATTCCCCGGATCGAGATGCCAGGTGTAGTTGGCGGCCACGGCGACCTTGTTGTGAGGCGCGTTCGGCAGATTGTTGCCGGACAGGTATTGAATGCGCGTGAAGCCGCCGCCCGGCAGGCCGGCGGTGGGATTGTCCACCACACAGTCGCCCGCGACCGTAGGCCCGCCCGCCTGGCACTGCGCGATCGTGTGGACCGGCCTGGCGCCCTGTTGCATCGCGGTCGGATCGGTCGTGTCGACGGCCTGGCCGTCGACGACCTTCGCGTCGATCAGCGAGTAGTTGAAGATCAACTGCAGGTCCGTGATGGGTTGCCAGATCGTTTCGAGCTCGAAGCCCTGGGAGCGTGACTTCGGGGTGTTGTAGAAGGACGTCGTGCCCTGGGCGATGGTCTGGCCCAGGAGCGAGCCGGTCTGGATCACCGAGATTGGAATCTGCAGATTGGTGTAGTCATAATGGTAGACCGCGACGTTGGTCTGCAGGTTGGTGACCCAGTTCTTCTTGAGGCCAACCTCGAAGGCGTCGACGGTCTCCTTGTCGGAATAGGGCAGGTAGCTCAGCACGGTGAAGATGCCGATGTTGAAGCCGCCGGAGCGGTAGCCGCGGCTGTAGCTGCCGTAGACCAGGGTGTCGGGGTCCGGTTGCCAGTCGACCTTGGCGGTGCCGGTCACGGCCGACCAGCTGGCGTCGTAGCGGCGGGTGGCGAAGCCGGTGGCCGGATCGTAGCTGGTCGGTCCGCTGACGCCCTTCGGGACCACGTCAATGCCGCTTCCGGTGCCGCCGGCCACGACGGTCGTCACGCCGGTAAGGTCGAGCGGCGCGGAGAAGATTTCCGGCGGCACGCCGCCGAGACACCCCGGCAGAGCGAAGCAGGTCAGCCGAACGGATTCCTTGCCGCGCTTTTCGTCGTGCGAATAGCGCACGCCGCCGGTCAGGGTCAGGGTGGGGTCGACCTTGTAGGTTAGCTGGCCATAGGTTGCGTAGGAGATGTCCTCGACCGCCGGGCGGTTATCGAACCGGCGGCCGATCTGGGTCGGACAACCGACGGGGACAGCGTTCGGGATGGTGCCGCTGAGGCAGACGCCGAACGGCGGGGCGATGAACCACTGCTTCTGAGCCGGCTCCTCATAGGTGGAGACGGGTTGGGTGTAGTTCTGGTCGAAGTAGTAGGCGCCGACGATCCACTGCAAGGGGCTGTCCGTGGTGGACACCAGGTTGAGCTCGTGGCTGATGAAGCCGTTGCGCTCCTGATAGTCGAAACCCTCCTGCGGGTAGAAGGTGGTCGCGCCGGCGGTGAACTGGGTGACCGGCGAGTCCCCGGACCCGCCCGGGACCGAGCCGTTCAGGTGGTACCAGTAACGGACGCCGCCGATGATGTATTTCACGTCGAATCCGGGGGCATGATAGGTCCAGTGGCTGGCCACCGTGTAGGCGTTGGGCAGGCGGACCTGATAGGAGATCGGCGTGTTCTTCAGCCACGGGCTGGAGTGCGAGGCGTTGATGCAACCCGCCAGGCCGGGGCCGCTGGCCGAGATCATGTTGGTAACCAGGCCACTGCAGCCGAACCCGGCGTTAATGTGAGTGTTGCCGTTCGGGAACTCGATGATGTTGAAGCCGTTGCCGCCGTTGGGGTTGCCCGCGCTGATGTCCGGCAGGATCTGGTTCGGATGCGCCGGGTCGGCCGAATAGATGTTTGGCGTCCAGCCGCCGGATTGCGATCCTGGGCCGCCCGCGCCGTTCTTCCAGTTCGTGAAGCCGAACTTCGACCACATCTCGAGCTTGTCGCCGAATTTCCCCTGGATCTGACCTTCGACGTAGAAGGTGTTGAGAACATTGCCCTCGCTGGCCTTGTTGGGGACGGTGT
>JANXXK010000149.1 GCA_025350685.1 Alphaproteobacteria bacterium
GCCGGGCCCTGCATCATCACGCCCGCCGAGTTCTTGTGTGTCGGATGCAACGGCTCGGTGATCACGAAGGTCTTCCACTGGGTCTTGCCGGTCGCCAGGTCGAGCGCCACCAGGGAGCCGCGGAAGCTGCAGCAGGAATAGGTGAGGTTGCGGGCCGCCGGCTCCTCGCCGGAGGTCAGCGGCACGAACAGCTGATCGCCCGCCACCACCGGCGTGCCGGTGATCCCGGCCACCGGATTGGTCTCCAGCTGGGCGCTTTTCCAGATCTCCTTGCCGCTCTGGGCGTCGAAGGCGCGCACCGAGCGGGTGCGCTCGCCGATGAAGGTCGCCCAGCCGCTGGGCGAGATCGACGACTTGACGATCATCGGCGTGGTGCGCGAGGCGGCGCCCTGCACCACCCAATGGACGCAGCCGGTCTTGGCGTCGAGCGCATAGAACTTGCCCGAATGGTTGGTGATGAACAGCCAGTCGCCGATCACCGTCGGCATCGAGCCGCCGCTCATCGCGAACGACCATTTCACCTTCAGCTTCGGGACATCGGCGGCCTTCAGGCCGGGATTGCGCTGGAAGCGGGTGGAGTTGGCGTCGAAGCCGACGCTGCGCCAGTCGCTCGGCGTCTGGGCGATCGGCGGGTTGGCCGTGCACATCACGTCGACGCCGCGCGCGGCGGCCGGAACCGGCCTGGACGCGGCTGGCGCGGGATGCGCGTCCGGCCCGGCCTGGGCTGTGGTCAGATAGGCCGCCACCGCCTGCTTGTCGGCGTCGGACAGGCCCGCCGCCATCGGCTTCATCACCCCGTTGGTCAGGGCGTCGATGATCTGCGCCGGCGGCAGGGACGACAGGGTCGTGCGGTTCGGAGCCCGGTCGATGGCTGGCTCGTGGCAGGCCTTGCAGCGGGAAGCGAACACCGTCTCGCCGCCCGTCGCTGACTGGGCAAGCGCCGCCGGCGCCGCCAACAGCGCCGCGCCCGCAGCCGTCGCAGCGGCGGCCATCCACTTGCCCAAGCTCATCGCATTTCCCCCGAACTGGTTTTACCAATCCCTAGAGCGCTCCGGTGCGCGGGGACAAGCTCGACCTCGCCTCAGGCGGCGACCGAGGCGCCCTCGGCGATGCGTTTGAGGTTGGCCAAGCCCTCGGCGAACTGCGGCCCGACCATCTTGTCCATCGGGAACACCAGATGCATCACCTTGGTCATCAGGGTGTGAGGCCCGGTCATCGCCCAGGTCACCTTGGTCCCCACCGCCTGCGGCTCGAGCGTGAACTCAGCGATGTTGTGCGCGGTCATCGGCTTGGTGAAGTCGAGTTGGACGACGATCTTCGACGGCGCCTCGGAAGTGAGGATTTCCATCCGCCCGGCCCCGGCCTTCTTGCCGACCCAGGCGTAGGCCGCGCCCTTGCCCTTGGCGGCGCCGGAGTAGGTCTTCTCCAGGTTGGCGTCCATCTTCTCGAAGGGGCTCCAGTCGGCCCAGCGGTGGAAGTCGTCGATCAGCGGAAAGATCGCTTTGGCGGGCGCCTCGACGATGGTCGAGCGCTGGACGCGGAAGCTGTCGGTCATGGTCCCTGCTCCCGGCTGGATTGTTCACCCAAAGGACGAACGATCTGCGGCCCTGCCGACATCATGGGCAAATCGTATGACGCCTGCCAGCGCGGCTTGCCGTGGGGCCGCCCCGAACCGATCGCAACAAGAGCGTTCAGGTGATGACGTCCAAGGCGATCTTCGCCAAAATGGGCTCGGTCAGCCGGCCAGGTGCAGCAGGCGGCCCAGCGCCAGTCCGGCCGCGGCGCCCGCGATCAGCAGCCGCACGCCGTAGCCCACGCAGTGCGCGAAGGTGATCTTCGGGTCCATCTTGACGAACATGTTGTTGATCACGATCACGCAGGCTGGCGTCACCCAGCAGAGCGCGCCAACGACCAGTCCGCTCCGGACTCGCGCCACGCCGGCCAAGGTGCAGAGCACCACGACGGCGGCGGTCATCAGAAAGCCCAGGGCCGTGGACCAGAGGATCGCGCGGCGGCTCTTGCCCTCGCGTACGCCCTCGCGCCAGACCTCCGGGTAGCGGTTGTAGGCGTCGTGGAAGAGCACGCCCATGAACAGCCAGTCGGTCAGCGACCCTAGGGCGCCGGCGACCAGGATCGCGACGAGGAGCATGATCATGGCTTCACCTCGAACTTGAAGGCCAGGTAGCGGAAGTCGCCACCCTTCGGCACGAGGGTCTGGTGCGGCGCACCGGCCGGGATCCACAGGACGTCGCCCGGGCCGAGCGCATGGGCCTTGGCTCCGGTGACCTTGCCGCCGCGCCACTCGCCGGGCGCGGTCTCCTTGTTGCCTTCGACCTTGCCGCCGACCAGCACGGTGGCGTGGCCGGCCTGCACCACGAACTCGTCGTTGAGCCTGGTGTGGACCTCCACCTGGCCGTCGGCGTCGCGGTGGGCAATCAACATCGTCGTGCCGGGTCCGGTCGGCGCCTGGGCCGTCGCCACCCCGTCCTTGGTTTTGGCCACCATCGCCGCGAGCTGGGCGGCCGAAGCATAGACGCCCTCCCCGGTGGGCTGCGCGGCGGAGGCTCCGGCCGCAGCAGCAAGTAATCCCGCAAGTAACAGCCGATCGTAGACTTGAGTCGCCATCCCGCGTTCCCCCGTAGCTTTCGGCCATCATAGCCGCCCACGGGACGGCGCACATACGAAAACGGCCCCCGCGTGAGCAGGGGCCGTTTCGCATCTTGGGTGCGGGGACAGGACCAATTCACAACCGCACTTGGTCGGTTCGGGCTTCGGCAACCTAGACAATTCCCAACGGAGAAGAGGAAGAATGACCGAAATCACCATCCAATTTTACACCGACAAACAGATCGCCAACCTATTAGGAGTGTCCTCTAGCTGGGTCAGGCTCCAGCGTTTCAACCGTCGTCATGGCAAGCCGCACGTACTCGACGTTGATTTGGATCGAACCCGCGCTATCTCCGAGCCGACATTGAAAAATTCATGTCGCGTCTAATCGATGTGTCTAGCCTGGCGCCTAGCGTCCTGGCGTAGAGACCACCGTCTATCGTTCTGCACTGCCGAAAAACTTTCGCGAAAGCCTCTCAACGAACCCGCGCCTTTCTGCACCCCATCCTTCCCCCAATTCATCCCCATATGCCCAATGGTTCAGACGTTCGATGACGACGAGTTCGCGGGTTGCAAGTTCGACGAATTTCTAAATATCCACCCCGACGGCCGGGAAGCCCTGTTCGAGGTGCTGCGCCCTGCGTGCGACTGCGACAGGGAACGGGCACGGACAGCCGTCGGCGTCGAACGATTTAAGCTCACCCTCGGTCTTGTTATCGCAAATGCCATTCGAGCCAACGCGCACCCAGACGGCCCGGCCTGCTTCTACATCAGGACGAACTTTCGGCCGGCAATGCTCGCACACTCTCTCAGCGTGCTGGCGTGGAGCGAAGCTTGAACGAGGTCGAGAGCCGGATCGCGCGTGTGCTCGACGCCTACGAACGCGACCTCATCGGCCTCGATACATTCAAGGAGCGGATGACCGGGCTTGAGGGAAGGCGCGACGGATTGAGAGCCGAAGTCGCCGGC
>JANXXK010000332.1 GCA_025350685.1 Alphaproteobacteria bacterium
CCCTGGCTCTGCGGCCTCAGGCCCGCCATGGAGATGATGCTGACCGGCGACGCCATCGACGGGGTCGAAGCCGTGCGCGTCGGCTTCGCCAACCGCGCCTTTCCGGCCGCGGAACTGGAGGCCGGCGTAATGGCCATGGCCGAGCGGGTCGCCAAGATCCCCACCGATGTGCAGCAGATGAACAAGCGCTCGGTGCACCGCGCCATGGAGATCATGGGCCTCAGGGCCGCCATCCGCGCCGGCGCCGAGATCCAGGCGCTCGCGCTCACCACCGCCTCCAGCCGCGAGACCTTCGCCAAGTTCCGCGACGGGGTGTCCCAGGCGCTGGACGCCCGCGACGGCGCCTTCGGTGACTACCGGACCAGGAACTGACGGCTTGGACGCCTACTGCATCCGGCCGGTCGTCGAGGCGGACCTGCCGCTGATCTCGCGGTGGCGGGCCCACCCGCACGTCGTCGAATGGTGGGGCGAGCCCGACGTCGAACCCGAGGTCGAGGAGCTCGGCGATCCGAACATCGACATCTGGCTGGTCGAGCTGGCGGGTCGGCCCTTCGCCTTCGTGCAGGACTACCGCGTCCACGCCTGGGACCCGCACCCGTTCAGCTACCTGCCGCCCGCCTCCCGCGGCCTCGACCTGTTCATCGGCGAGGCGGACATGGTGGGGGTGGGCCACGGCCAGCGGTTCCTGCGCCAGCATGTGGAGGCGCTGTTCGCCCAAGGTGTCCCGGCCGTCGGCGCCGATCCGCACCCAGACAATGTCCGCGCCCAGCGCGCCTACGAGAAGGCCGGCTTCGCGAT
The DNA here is from genome assembly GCA_025350685.1 of Alphaproteobacteria bacterium. Lineage (GTDB taxonomy): Bacteria > Pseudomonadota > Alphaproteobacteria > Caulobacterales > Caulobacteraceae > Phenylobacterium. The sequence goes on from JANXXK010000332.1 coordinate 799, forward strand.
CGTCAGCGGCCCGGTGGAAACGCCGTGGGGCCGGGCGGTGCTGATGGACCGACGGGCCTAGGTTGATGACTCATAAATCCCATAGTGCGGGCTAGGTCACGCAAGAGGGCTCTCGGCACGTCGGATATGGGTGGAAGGCGCACGTTGGGCAGGCCCCACGCGCCGTTTTTCAAGTTCTGTGATCCGTTGACGGGAGTCCGCGGTAAGTGCGCGACAGACGCACCAGTTCGTCCTCAAATTCGCGCTTCAGCAGGAAGTCCGCGCCCTCCAGGACAGCGGCTCGCATCGCGCCAAGCAGCGCCTGAGACAAGACGAAGGCCTGGATGCGAGTAAGAGGCTGCCCAGTGGCGCCGGCAGATTCCCGCACTGGCGGCTCGACCCGGGAGGGCACACGCGCAAACCATGCGTTCATTACGACCTGTCGGGCGCGCGTTCGGCCCCCAAAGGCGTGCAGGAACGCTCGAATGAAAGCGCGGTCCGGCGCTAGACCCGTCGGGTCTCCTTTCATCAGCTTCTTCCGTTCGGCTTGCTGACCCTCGATCTCGCGCTCCGCGAGAGCAATGAGGACGGCTTCCTTGTCGGGGAAGTAGCGGTAGAGCGTGCCGATGCTGACGCCCGCCCTTTCGGCCACGGCATTTGTGTTGAAGCCGCGCTCGCCGTTCCGCTCCAAAACCTGAATGGCGGCGTCCAGGATCAGGCCAACCTTGTCCCGCGAACGTTGCTGTTTCGGGATTTGTCTCGAACGATCAAGGCTTCTCATCAAGCGTGGAATCCCCGCCTGCGCCGTGGACAACGCGAGTAAGAGAAGTCGAGCATCGCTCGTATTTTCAAGCCGTAATATCGGAGACGGCATGAACCAAGCGATCGAGCGCATGAAGCGCGAACTGAGTTCAATGGCTGCGCCTCTTGAAGGGGCCTGCCTTTGCGGGGCCGTCACATATGTCTGCGCCTCAGTACCGGTCTGGTCCGGCCACTGTCATTGCCGCGAGTGTCAGATGTTGAGCGGCGCGCCTTTCGTATCCGCATTTTCTGTGGAGGTCCGCGCGTTCAAGGTCCTCGGGGGTGTTCAGCAATTCCGGCGGCGCGCTGCGTCCGGCGGCGAGGTTACCACCAGTCACTGTGCGGCGTGTGGAACCCGCCTCTTCGCCCAGTCTACGGCGAACCCCCCGCTGGTGAGCATCTTCGCGACCACCCTTCGCGACCCCAGGATCTTCCGACCCGTCGGCAACGTCTATCTGAGCGAGGCGGTCGCGTGGGTTGAACCTCCGGCCGCCATTTTCAATTTCCAGCGCATGCCGCCGAAAGCACCAGAAGCGATCAGTTGAAGTTCTGTTCGGGGTGGGTTTCAGACGTTCGTTTTGAAGACGATATTGCACAGTCACTGGCGCGAAAGGGGCGAAGGTGAAATCCTATCTTGTGCTGGACTTCTCGGTTCGAGATTTGCCGGAATTCCAAACCTACGTCGCCAGCATCCCCGCTTTCATCGAGAAGCACGGGGGGAAATACATTGTGAGGGGCGCCAAGCCGACCGTGATGGAAGGCGACTGGGCGCCCGACTACATGGTCATTCTGGAATTTCCATCGTCCGAGGCGGCGAAGGCGTTCCTGGACGATTCTGACGCCCAGGCGCTGTTCGCCGTGCGACACAGATCGACCATCAGCAAGCTCGTCCTTGTCGAGGGATGCACCTGACCGTTGGGTCGAACCCAGTTATCGGCTTCGCGCCCTGAAGCGCACCTTCGCCGAGCTTATGACTACCGACCCCAGGTCGGCTCAGCCGTCGTAGAAGAACGGCGGGTGCAGGCCGATCACCCGGCGCTGGCGCTCGGTCGTGGCGCGGCCGACAGCCTCGGGGCTGAGCTGGTTTGCCTGCGCGGTCGTCACGATCCGCTGGGCGATGTCGCGGCGGCCGTAGTGAACCTGCAGGAAGAAGCGGCCGTGGTCGCCGTCGGCGGTCGGCATCCGCCGGTGCCAGACGTCGGAGACGAAGAGGCCGGCGTCGCCCGCCCGGGTGATCAGCGGCTCCACGCAGCGGCCTTCGTAGTCGAGGCTGTCATCCAGGTGGCGGCCCTGCGGCGGCGGGCGGCCGGAAACATGGCTGCCCGGCAGGACGCCGGTCGGGCCGTCCTCCAGCGCGCAGTCCATCAGGTAGATGTGCACGCCGATGGCGAACACCGGGTGCGGGATGTCGGCCGGCCAGCGCACCCCATCGGGCAGCGGCACATGCGGCCCGGCGTCGATGTGCCAGTTCTGGCCGCCGTGTGAGCCCGGATGACCGGCCGGATTGCGCCAAGCGGTGTTGGCGATCACGTGGCAGTCCTCGCCGAGCAGCGGCTCGATCACCGCCAGCAGACCCGGATGGGCGAGCGCGCGCTGCGCCGCGGCGCTGCGATTGAGCATGGCGTAGCGGAACATGGCGGCGTCTTCCGCCGGCCGGTTCCCGCGTTCATCCGGCGGGTCGCGCTCGAAGATCTCGCCGATCTCGGCATGTAGCTCGGCCACCTCGTCGGCGCTGAGCAGGCCACGGATGATTGTGTAGCCCTCGCGTTCGAGCTGATGGGACTCCGCGCTCGCCGGCTCGGTGCGAGGTTCGAGATAGGGAAAGCCGCGTCGGATCATGGCCTGGCTCCTCGCGGCCAGCCTAGACCGGCTACTTGCCTTCGAAAACCGGGGTGCGTTTCTCGTTGAAGCTGGCGACGCCTTCGCGGCGGTCGGCGGTCTTGAACAGGCGGTTGTAGGCTGAGAGCTCCATCTCCATGGCCGCGGCCAGGTCCAGCGAATGGCCTTCGCGCACCACGTGCTTGAGCGCGCGCACGGACAGTGGGGCCCGCGAGGCGATCTCGGCGGCCACGGCCAGGACGGTGTCCATCAGCGCGTCGGCCGCGGCGACGCCGTTGACGACGCCATACTCCAGCGCCTGGGCGGCGGTGAACTGGCGACCCGTGGTAAGCAGTTCCATGGCCCGGCGCTCACCGGCGCAGCGGCGCAGGAGCTGGGTGCCGCCCACGCCCGGCATGATGCCGAGGCCCACCTCGGGCAGGCCGAAACGGGCGGTCTCGGAGGCATAGGCGAAGTCGCAGGCCAGCGTCATCTCGCAGCCACCGCCCATGGCCGCGCCATTGACCGCGGCGATCACCGGCACGGGCACGGACAGCTGGGCCCGCGCCATGGCCTCGAAGATCTTGTGCTGGTTCGACCAGACCTGGTCGGTCATGCCGTTGCGTTCCTTCAGGTCCGCGCCGGCGCAGAAGTGGCGCCCGGCGGCGGCCAGGATCACGCAGCGCAGGTCCGCGCGCGCCGCCAGCTCCGTCCAGGCGACGGTCAGCTCCTCGCCCATCAGGGTGTTGAGCGAGTTGGCGGCGTCGGGGCGGTTGAAGGTGACCCGCGCCACCCCGGCGGCAGGTTCGTCGATCAGGATGGTTTGCGGCATCAGAAGCTTTTCGGCAGGTCCAGCACGTGGGTGGCCACGTGGGAGAGGATGAGGTTCGTGGAGATCGGCGCCACCTGGTAGAGCCGGGTTTCGCGGAACTTGCGTTCGATGTCGTACTCCTCGGCGAACCCGAAGCCGCCGTGGGTCTGGATGCACATGTCGGCCGCGAACCAGCTGGCCTCCGAGGCGATCAGCTTGGCCATGTTGGCCTCGGTGCCGCAGGGCTGGCCGGCCTCGAAGAGGGCCGAGGCCTTGTCGACCATCAACCCAGCGGCGGTCATCTGGACGTAGGCGCGGGCGATCGGGAACTGGACGCCCTGGTTCTCGCCGATCGGGCGGCCGAACACCTCGCGGTCCTTGGCGTAGGCGCTGGCGCGGTCGATGAAGAACTTGGCGTCGCCGATGCACTCCGCCGCGATCAGGATGCGCTCGGCGTTCATGCCGTCGAGGATGTAGCGGAAGCCCTTGCCCTCATCGCCGATCAGGGCGCTCACCGGAACCCGCAGGTCCTCGAACGCCAGCTCGGTGGTGGCGTGGTTGAGCATGGTGCGAACCGGGGTGATGGTCAGGCCGTTGCCGACCGCGTCGCGCATATCGACCAGCAGCACGCTCATGCCGTCGGACGGTTTGGCGGCGTCCTCGCGCTTGGTCGTGCGGCAAAGCAGCACCATCAGATCGGAGTGCTCGGCGCGGCTGATCCACAGCTTGCGGCCGTTGACGACATAGCTGTCGCCGTCGCGCCGCGCGAAGGTGGTGATCCGCGTGGTGTCGGTGCCGGCGTCGGGCTCGGTGACGCCGAAGGCCTGCAGGCGCAGTTCCCCGGACGCGATCTTCGGCAGGTAGGCTTCTTTCTGCGCCGCGCTGCCGTGCCGCAGGATCACGCCCATGGTGTACATCTGGGCGTGGCAGGCGCCGCCGTTGCAGCCCGTGCGGTGGATCTCCTCCAGCACCGCCGCCCCGGCGCCCAGGCCCAGGCCTGAGCCGCCGTATTCCTCGGGGATCAGGACCGCGAG
>JANXXK010000014.1 GCA_025350685.1 Alphaproteobacteria bacterium
CACCGGTGCAGAGCGGGATCAGCCAGTCGGAGCGAACCTGGACGTCCTCGTTGCCGGCCTTCAGGGCCTCATAATTGAAGGTGTAGCGCGATTTCGGATCGCGCGAGGCCCAGATCAGCGTCTCGTGGGCGTTGGTGAAGCGGGTGCCCTTGAAGTTCGGCATCGGATTGGACTTGCGCCAGACGATGTCGTTGAGGATCCAGAACCCCAGGTCCTGCAGCGTCGAGCCGACGCGGAAGATGTTGTGGTAGCTGCCGATGACCCAGAGCGCGCCGTCGTCCTTCAGGACCCGCTGGCACTCGGCCATCCAGGCACGGGTGAAGGCGTCATACGCGGCGAAACTCTCGAAGTGGTCCCAGTCGTCGTCGACTGCGTCGACTTTGGAATTGTCGGGGCGCAGCAGGTCGCCCCCGAGCTGCAGGTTGTAGGGCGGGTCGGCGAAGACCAGGTCGACGGACCGGTCGGGGAGCTTCTTCAGCTCCTCCAGGCAGTCGCCCAGAATGATTGTGTCAGCCGCAAAGCCCATACGCGCCTCGTTGATTCAGAAGCGTGAATCCTGAGACCTTATGGTGAAGAAGCCCTTTCCGAACTTGGTCAACCGGAGATTAAGCCGCCCTAGCCGTTCACGGCCTTGGCGGCCAGTTCAAGGCGCTTCTGGGTCAGGCGCACGCTGGGCTGGACCTTCGGCATGCGATTGAAGGCGTCCAGCGCGGCGACCTTGTAGGCCTCGGCGAGCGTCGGGTAGTTGAAGGTGTTCTCCACGAAATAGTCGAGCGTGCCCTCCAGGTTGAGTACCGCCTGGCCGATGTGGATAAGCTCGGTGGCCCCTTCGCCGACGATGTGGACGCCGAGCAGGCGGCGCGTCTCCAAGGCGAACAGCATCTTCATGAAGCCCGACGAGATGCCCATGATGTGGCCGCGCGAGGTCTCGCGGAAGCGGGCCACCCCGCACTCATAGGCGATGCCCTTCTCGCGGGCCTGTTCCTCGCTGATGCCGATCATCGAGATCTCCGGCACCGAATAGATGCCGTACGGGAAGAACTCGGGCGCGGCGTGGGCCGGGGCGGCGAAGGCGTGGCAGGCGGCGATGCGGCCCTGCTCCATCGAGGTCGAGGCCAGGCTCGGGAAGCCGATGATGTCGCCGGCGGCGTAGATGTGCGGCTGGGTAGTCTGGAAAGTGGCCTTGTCGACGACCAGGCGCCCACGCTCGTCCGGCTCCAGTCCCGCGGCGGCAAGGTCCAAGCCGTCTGTCGCGCCTTCGCGGCCGGCGGAGAACAGCACCATGTCGGCGGAAAGTTCGCGGTCGTCGGTGAGCTTCAGGCGGCACTGCTGGGGGCCTACCACCTCGGCGGAGACCACCTTGGCGCCGAAGCGGATGATCACGCCGCGCTCGCGCAGGTCATGGACGAACTCGTCGGCCAGCTCGCGGTCGAGGAACGGCATCAGGCCGGAATTGGGCTCGATGATCGTCACCTTCACGTCGAGCGCGGAGAAGATCGAGGCGTATTCGACCCCGATGACGCTCGCGCCCACCACCACCAACTGACGCGGGATGCGGGTGATCTCGAGGATCTCGTCGCTGTCGAGGATGTTCTCGCCGTCAAAGCCGATGTGACTGGGGCGATAGGGCTTGGTGCCGACGGCGATCAGCAAGCGCTCGGCGGAATAGCGGATCGCCTCGCCGCGCGAGCCCTGCACCTCGACGGTGTGGTCGTCGATGAAGCGGGCGGTCCCCTCGACGGTCTCGACGCCGTTGCGGGAGAACTGGTGCTCCAGCACGTCGACCTCGTGGTCCAGCGTGATGGCCAGGCGTTTGCGCAGATCCTCGGCGCCGATCTCCTTCTTGGCGCGATAGGCGCGGCCGTAGAAGCCTCGCTCGCGCCAGCCAGTGAGGTTGAGCACGGTCTCGCGCAGGGTCTTGGACGGGATGGTGCCGGTGTGGACGGAAACGCCACCGACGCGGCGGCCGCGCTCGACCACCAGGACCTTCTTGTTGAGCTTGGCGGCCTGGATCGCGCCGCGCTTGCCGGCCGGCCCGGAGCCGATGACGATCAGGTCGTAGTGGGCCATGGACTGGCCCTTGTTGGCTTTTGACACGGGTCGCTCCCCACCCCGGCTTCTCCGGGAGCGGAAACTATAAACCCCGGGTGTTAAGGTAAGCTTTGCCAAGCCTTCACGGCGGGTGAAGGCGGGCTCCTCTCCCCACGCGAAACGCAGAGGGAGAGGGCGGCGACGCCGCGTGAAATCGTCAGACACGGAGATCATGGATGGCCCGGACCAGCCGGACCATGACGACATCAGGCCGACGATGTTGCTCTGGGTGTCCTTGACGTAGGCCAGCCAGCCGACGCCGGGGATGGCCATCTTGGGCACGGCGACCACGCCGCCCAGCGCCAGCGCCTTGGCCACATAGGCGTCCACGTCGCCGACATCGACGGTTCAGACATTGGCGATCACCGGGGTCGGGTCGGCTGGGTCGGGGTTGGGACCCTGGCGCTGGACCAGGCCACCATCGATGCCCGGCCCGCCCTCGCCGGTCTTGATCAGATGGTAGGTGTCGCCGAAAGGCGTGAAGCTCCAGCCGAGCAGTTCGGAGTAGAATTTCACCGCGCTCGGCGGGTCGGCGGCGTGGATTTCGAAGTGGATCGGGCGCGGCATCGGGCGTCTCCCAACCTGCGGTCGGGCAATTCAAGCCATGCCGCGCGCGGCCCCGCCACCGTCAATCTGCGAACGGCAGGGGTTCCTGACGAAGCGCCTTGCGCGCCAGCGCAAGCTTCACCGGGGCCCAGCCCATTCGGTGGATCTCGCAGGGGCCGAGCGTGCGCAGGGCCTCGACGTGGATGTCGGCGTGGTAGCCCTTGTGCCGGGCGAAGCCGTAGCCGGGGTAGCGGTCGTCCATCTCGATCATCAGCCGGTCGCGGGCGACCTTGGCCAGGATCGAGGCCGCGGCGATAGACTGCGACAGCCCGTCGCCGCCCACCACGGTCTTGACCTCGCACGGCAGCTCGAAGCGGTAGTTGCCGTCCACCAGCGCATAGACCGGGACGACCGCGAGGCCCTCGATGGCGCGCCGCATGGCCAGGCCCGAGGCGTGCAGGATGTTCAAGCTGGCGATCTCGTCGACGCTGGCGAAGGCCACGCACCAGGCCACGGCCTTGGCCTTGATCACCGGCTCCAGCGCCTCGCGGGTCCTGGCCGACAGCTTCTTGGAATCGTCCAGGCCCTTGGGGACCTTCTTCGGATCGAGGATCACCGCGGCCGCGCTCACTGGCCCGGCCCACGGCCCGCGCCCCGCCTCGTCGACCCCGCAAACCGGACCGCCGATGAAGGCGCGTTCGAGGATCAAGGTTGGGCCGCAAGACATCTAGAGGCGCTTCACCTGGTCATGCCGGTAGCACGTCACCAGGTGGTCGTTGACGATGCCGACGGCCTGCATCCAGGCGTAGACGATCACCGGGCCGACGAACTTGAAGCCCTTGGCCTTCAGCGCCTTGGCGACCTCGACGGCCAGGTCGGTCTGGGCCGGGACATCGCCGTCGCCGGTCCAGCAGTTCTGCACGGTCTTGCCGTCGGTGAAGCTCCAGCAGAAGTCGGAGAAGTCCTCGCCGGCGTCGCGCATGGTCAGGTAGATTTTCGCGCCTGAGATCGCCGCGTCGATCTTGGCGTTGGAGCGGATGATGCCGGCGTCGGCCATCAGCCGGGCGCGGTCGGCGTCGCCGTAGCGGGCGACCTTTTCCGGATCGAAATTGTCGAAGGCCGCGCGGAAGGCGTCGCGTTTTCGCAGGATGGTGATCCAGGCCAGGCCCGCCTGGAAGCCATCGAGCACCAGCTTCTCCCAAAGCGCCCTTGAATCGCGCTCGGGCACGCCCCATTCGGTGTCATGATAGGGCTCGTAGAGCGGGTCGCCGGCCATGCCGCGCCACGCGCATCGGGGGAATTGAGTGGGCATCGGCGGCACATTCAGCCGAGCCGGGGGCGGGCCGCAAGCGGGGAATTCAAGCATGGCTTTCGAAGGCTTCGAACTGTCGCAAGTCGATGTGGGCGAGGCGTCATTGCGCGTGCGCCACGGCGGCTCCGGCCCGCCGCTCCTGCTGCTGCACGGCTACCCCGAGACGCACATGATGTGGAGCCGCATCGCCGACGACTTGGCGGCCGACTTCACCGTGATCGCGCCGGACCTGCGCGGCTATGGCCGGAGTTCCAAGCCGCAGTCGACGGACGACCACGAGCCCCACTCCAAGCGCGCCATGGCCCGCGACGCGGTGGCGCTGATGAGACACTTCGGGTTCGAGCGGTTCGACGTCGCCGGCCACGACCGCGGCGGGCGGGTGGCCTACCGGCTGGCGCTCGACCATCCACAGGCGGTGGGCCGGGTCTCGATCATGGACATCATCCCGACGGGTGAGGTCTGGAGCCGCGCGGACCGCCGCTTTGCGCTCGGCTATTGGCACTGGTCGTTCCTGCCGATGGCCAATGCCGAGGCGATGATCAACCCCGACCCGGAGCTGTTCTTTTTCCACGCCCAGTTCCGCAGCCTGCTGAAGCAGTTCGGCGAGGCCTACGCCGACTACCTGGCCTGCGCGAAGGACCCGCAGA
>JANXXK010000063.1 GCA_025350685.1 Alphaproteobacteria bacterium
GTGTGGACCGGCGCTGAAGCGGGACCCCCGGTCCACTCCATCTACCGCCTTGAATTAGCGTCGGAAATTGGTAACGAACTGGGGTCCCGATAGGCGCCGATACGGACCCCGCCCCTCAGTCAATTTGGATATACAAATCAATTCAGTAGGCGTTGTCTTGGTGGGGTCCCGCTTCAGCGCCGGTCCACACATGCGGGCTTAAACACGCTGAAGCCGGGAATGTGGGCATGTGCCGCCCCGGTCAGTGGATGCTCATGACACCACCTCGATCCGGAGCCCGGATCGGATTGGGATTCAGCGCCTACTCCCGAGCCACTCGTTCAATTTGGACCACCGTCTGCGGCCCGAGACATTGCGTACGGCGATGGCGACGGCCTTCTTCTGACCGACCAGAACGACGAGTTTCTTTCCGCGGGTCACGCCGGTGTAGAGCAGATTCCGCTGCAGCATCGTGTAGTGCTGGGTGAGCACCGGGATGACGACGGCGGGGTACTCGGACCCCTGTGATTTGTGGATTGTCGCGGCATAGGCCGGGACGACCGCATCCAAATCGCCGAAGCCATAGATGACCGCGCGTCCATCGAAGCTAGCCGTCAGCTCACCGAGTTCCAGGTCGACATCGTCGATGTAGCCAATGTCACCATTGTAGACGTCCTTGTCGTAGTCGTTTTCGATCTGCATGACCTTGTCGCCAGGAGCAAAGCTCCAGCCGAAGCGCTCGACCTTCCGCTCACCTGGCGGATTGAGCACGGCCTGCAGTTCGATGTTCAGCGAGCGGGCGCCGACGCCGCCACGGTTCATTGGGCAAAGCACCTGAATGTCGCGAATGGGATCGAGACCAAAGCGCTGGGGGATGCGCGTCTTCACCAGCTCGACGATCCGCTGCACTGCGGTTTCCGGATCTTCCGCCTGTACGAAGTAGAAGTCAGTGTCGCCATCAGGCCGCGAGAGGTCGGGGATAAAGCCCTGGTTGATCTTGTGGGCGCTGGTGATGATCCGGCTTTGAGCGGCCTGCCGGAAGACCTCGGTCAACCGCACCACGGGTACGGTGTTGGACGCGATGATGTCGGCGAGAACCTGCCCAGGGCCGACGGAGGGCAGTTGATCGATATCCCCCACGATCAGCAATGCGGCCTGGTCAGGGATGGCCTTCATCAAGGCCTGCATCAGCATGACATCGACCATAGAGGTCTCGTCGACGACCAGCATTTCGCAGTCCAGCGGGTGGTCGCCGTTGCGCTTGAAGCCGCCGCCCTTGGGATCGACCTCCAGGAGCCGGTGAATGGTCTTGGCCTCAAAGCCAGTGGCTTCCGTCATCCGCTTGGCGGCGCGGCCGGTGGGGGCGCAAAGCAGCAGCTTCACCTGCTTGGCCGTCAGAATTTGCAGGATGGAGTTGACGATGGTCGTCTTGCCGACCCCTGGCCCTCCGGTGAGGACCAGGACCTTCGCCAGCAGGGCGCGGCGGATCGCCAGCACCTGGCTTTCCGCCAAAGAGAGGCCTGTCTTCTTCTCGATCCAGGGCAAGGCCTTCTCGGGATCGATATGTCGCCAGGGGAGGTTGCCATTGAGCAGGCTAGTCAGTCGATCGGCGATCGCCTGTTCGGCCCGGTAAAGTCCGGCAAGGAAGATGCAGGCCGTCTCGCCGACGGTGTCGGCGATGACCGTGCCCTCGGATAGTTCGAGATCGACCGCGGTCAGAACCAGACCCTGAGGAACTTCCAGCAGAGCTACGGCCAGCGGCGTCAGCTCTTCCGTGGGCAGGCCGCAGTGCCCCTGATCCATCGCCTCTGTCAGCGCATAGGAGATGCCGGCGCGGACCCGCACCATCGCCGTCTTCTCGATGCCGAGTTTCATGGCGATTGCGTCGGCGGTCTTGAAGCCGATGCCGCGGATGTCGCGCGCCAGTCGGTAGGGGTTCTCCGGGCACTGTCAAGGCAAACGAGTATAGCCATTTTCCATGGCCAACTCCGACCATCTCCGCGCCGAAAAGCCGTGCATAATCAGCGTGGGAGTGGGCCGGCGACCCAAGTAAAAGTCAGTATTGGCGTTTGCTTTGACAGAGCCCTCCCCAACGTCCGCAACGGGTCGTTCTCGCCCTTTGGGTTGCGGCCTTGAAGCGGACCTTCAGACATCCAGCCGCAGAGCAGACCCTCCGAATGCGTGCAGAGGGGGGAGACCGGACGCTAGGGCGGAGTGTGCGTCGACGCCAGAAACCGACCGAGAGTCAGCCAGACGACCATCAGCAGACTGGTGGGGATCCGCGAGCCCAGGAGCGAGAGCACACGGTGATGGGCGGAAGCTGACCCGACGCCCACCTAGCGGGTCCCTCACTATGGGAACGGGCTGGGGGCCTTTTTTGATGGCGGGCGTTAGGGGCAAGGGTGCGCCTCGGCGGCGAAAGGCGAAGGCTGACGCCTCCCCCACGACGCCCGATCGGCGGGCGACAGGGCGAGTTTGACGGCCCGGCTGGCGACGGCCGGCTAGGCCCCTGCCACGACCGGCTCCGGTGATGGCTCCGCGACCTCATCCTCATCCTCGCCCCACCGGCGGATGAAGGGCCCGGCGACCAGGAACACCACGCCAAAGCCCATCCCGGCCACGCCGATCCAGGT
>JANXXK010000086.1 GCA_025350685.1 Alphaproteobacteria bacterium
GTCCAGCGGCTGACGCGGGACCAGAAGCGGCTGGACCTGTTGGCGGTCGATCCGGCGACCGGGACGGCCAAGATGATCCTCACCGAGACCAGCCCGCACTGGGTGGGGCTCACCGAGGACTTCCGTCCGCTGAACGACGGCGGCTTCCTGTGGTCTTCCGAGCGGGACGGCAACCGGCATCTCTATCTCTACCGGGGCGACGGCAAGCTGGTGCGGCAGATCACCCGTGGCGAGTGGCCGGTCGACCAGCTGGAGGGTGTCGACGAGGCGCGCCATGTGGCGATCTTCGGCGCCAGCCGCGACACGCCGATCGAGCGTCGGCTCTACCAGGTCGCCTACGACAAGCTGGCCGCGCCGATCCCGCTGACGCCGGCCGGCGGCTGGTGGACCGAGGAGGTGGCCAAGACCGGCGGGGCCTTCGCCGGCACCTACCAGGACCCGAAGACGCCGCCGCGGACCGGGCTCTACAGGGCCGACGGGACGCTGGTCCGCTGGATCGAAGAGAATCCGCTCGGTCCCGGCCATCCGTTCCAACCCTATGCCGCTCACCTGCGCATGCCCGAGTTCGGGACGATCAAGGCCGCGGACGGGCAGACGCTGCACTGGTCGATGCGCACGCCCTACGGCTTCGATCCGAAGCAGCGCTTTCCGGTCATCGTGCAGGTCTATGGCGGCCCGGCTGGGGCTCTGGTGGGCAGGTTGTGGCACGCGCCGGCCGACCAATTGCTCACCGACGCCGGCTACATCGTCTTCCGAATCGACAATCGCGGGACGCCGAACCGCTCGGTCGCCTTCAAGACAGCGATCGATCGGCGGACCGGCGGGCCGGACGTCGACGACCAGCTGGCCGGCGCGGCCTATCTGGCGACGCTGCCCTATGTGGATCCGGCCAGGATCGGGGTCACCGGCTACTCCAACGGCGGCTACATGACCTTGATGCTGCTGACCGCGCCGAATTCGCCGTTCGCCGCGGGGGTGGCCGGCGCGCCGGTCAGTGACTGGACGCTCTACGACACCGCCTACACCGAGCGCTACATGGGCACGCCGGGCGACAACGCCGAGGGCTATCGGCTGAGCCAGGTGACCGCGCGGCTGGCGAACCTGAGGCCCCGCGCCCTGCTGATCGTGCACGGCATGGCCGACGATAACGTCATATTCGAGAACTCGACCCAGGTGATCTACCGGCTACAGCAACTGGCCATTCCGTTCGAGATGATGACCTATCCCGGGCTGCGGCATCGGACGGGCTGGACCTCGAAGCCGATGACCCATCGGACGGAGGCGACGCTGGAATTCTTCAATCGCAAGCTGAAGCCGGGCGCTTAAGCAAACATCTCCAGCATCCAGGGCGGCACGCGCTTGGGGCGGCCGGTGGCCTGTTCGATGAGCACCCAGGTGGTGATTACCTGGGCGCACATGGCGCCGTCGCCGGCGTCGATGCGGATGAAGCGGTTGAAGCGCGGGCCTTCGGCGGTCTCCGAGACCCAGGTGCGGCCGAAGCCGGTCTCGCCGGGCAGCAGGGCGCGGCGATAGTCGATCTCGTGGCGCAGCGCCACCCAGGCCCAGACCTGTTGCTCGGCGGCCGGCGCCACGCTCTGCCAGTGGGCGACGCCCAGGTCCTGGGCCCAGCGCAGATAGACCACGTTGTTCACGTGGCCGTTGTCGTCGATATCAGCGGGGTTTGGGTCGAAGGTCAGTCGGAAGATTTTCCGGCCGGGCGGCGGCTCTAGGAGATTCAAGCCTCCAGCAGGCCCTGTTCGGCCAGGAGGGTCTTCAGTTCGCCGGCCTGGAACATCTCGCGCACGATGTCGCAGCCGCCGACGAATTCGCCCTTCACATAGAGCTGCGGGATGGTTGGCCAGTCGGAGAAGGCCTTGATGCCGTCGCGCAGCTGGTCGGACTGCAGCACGTTGACGCCGACAAAATCGGCGCCGAGGTGGTCGAGGATCTGCACGACCTGGGCGGAGAAGCCGCACTGCGGGGCCTCCGGCACGCCCTTCATGAACAGGACCACAGGATGGTCGGCCACGGACTTGGCGATGAAGTCGTGGACGGGGTTTGCGGTGGCGGCGTCGGTCATCGGTCGCCCTTTCGGCGGAATCTCAAGGCCCTAGAGCTAGGGAGCCGGCCCCTCTTGGTCAAGCGGGGCTCGGTCAAGCCGGGTGCGTCAGGCTGGCGCCGAGGTTTCCAGCGCCAGCGCGTGGAGTTCGCCGCCCATTTTGCCCTTCAAGGCGGCGTAGACGAGCTGATGCTGGCGCACCCGCGGCAGGCCGGCGAAGGCGGCGGAGACGATGCGGGCCTTGTAGTGGTCGCCGTCGCCGGCCAGGTCGTCGATGTGGATTTCGGCGTCGGGGAAGCCGTCCTTGAGGATGGCTTCGAGATCGGCGTGGGCGATGGGCATGGCGGCCTATTAGCGCCACCGGGCCGCGGGCTCAATCGAAGACCCAGAGCAGTCGAACCCCGAAAACCCCCATCAGGGCGCCTGCCAGCCTGTCGAGCGGCTTCTGGGCCTTGGCGTAGGACGCCGCCGCGCGGCTCGTCGAGAAGAACCAGGCGACGGCGGCGTAGAAGGCCAGGCACTGGATCACCACGATGCCGACCGCCGACAGATGCACCCAGAGCGGGGTGTCGGGGCCCATATAGGCGGCGAAGATCGAGCCGAAGAACAGCACCGACTTGGGGTTGGTCAGGCAGACGATCAGCGCCCGCCAAAACGACCCGCCCGCGGCCTGAGCGGTGGCGAGGGGTTCGCCCTCCGGGGGGCTGCGCCAGAGCTGCACGGCGAACCAGATCAGGTAGAGGCCGCCGGCCACGCGGAGCAGCTTGTAGAGCCAGGGCGCCGCCGCCAGCAGGGCGGCGAGGCCTAAAGCGGCCGCCGCGCACCAGAGAATGCAGCCGGCGGTGGTGCCGAGCGCCGCCATGACGGCAGGCCCGCGTCCGCGGCGCATGGCCAGCCGCATGACCAGGAAGATGCTGGGCCCGGGGACGGCGGCGGTCACCAGGCTGACGACGAACAGCGAGCCGAGGGAGAGGAGGTGCGGGTTCAACCGGGCAGGTTTCCGACGCGGGTAAAGTCCATGGTCCAGTTCACCTCCCAGTTCTGGCCGCCGTCGTAGGAGAAGGCTTGCGACCAGTGAGCGGACGTCGCGGTGATCTCCGCCCAGACCAGCGCCGCCTTTACCGGGCGCCCATCGTCGAGATCGACGCCGTAGAAGCGGCCGACGCCGTTCTCAAAGCCGCCGTGCACCGGCTCGCCCATCAGCCCGTCCTTGCTGCTTACCCAATGGATCGACCAGGTGCGCCGCGCGATGTCGAAGGTGCGGAAGGCCGTGCCTTGCGAGCCCCGGGCGGGGAAGTCGTTTTCCTCGAGGTTGCAGAGTCCGCCCATCACCGGCCGCGTCGTCGAAGTTCCGTCGAACTCGATCCACTCGGCGCAGCCCACGCCCCGGCGCTTCAGCATCCGGTGCTGCACCCGCCACGATCCGTGGAGGAAATCGAAGTCGTGACGGCCCTCGCCCTCACGAGAGATTGGGGTCTGCCGCTCGGCAATTGGCGTGATCGCGTTCATCGGTCCTGTCCCTGGCTGCGGAACAAGCAATACCGGACGCCTGCTGACAGCATCGTGTCAGCAGGCCGCGCAGGTGGCGATCAGTCGATGATCGAGGCGTAGACGATGCTCTTCAGCTGGCCGCGGAAGTTGAAGGTGCCGGATGGCATGAGCTGGGTCATGAACACGACCGAGAGGTCCTCCTTGGGGTCGACCCAGAAGATGGTCGAGGCCGCGCCGCCCCAATAGTAGTCGCCGGTTCCGAGCGTCCCGGTCTGCACCTGGCCCATGGTGGAGGCGAAGCCGAGGCCGAAACCGACGCCCTCGTTGGCGGTCTCCGAGAAGCCGCCGATAGCCAGCTGGGTAAGGTCCTTGCCGCCGGGCAGGTGGTTCATGTGCATGACCTCCAGCGTGCG
>JANXXK010000118.1 GCA_025350685.1 Alphaproteobacteria bacterium
CCATCAGCAACACCCCACGCGGCGGCGGCTCCTCCAGCGTCTTCAAGATGGCGTTGGCGGCATTGACGTTGAGGTCGTCGGCCGCGTCGACGATGGCCACGCGATGCGGCGCGCTGGCCGGGCTCTTTGAGAAGAACTCCGACAGCCCGCGCGCTTCGTCGACCGGGATCACCTTTCGCACCTTGCCGTCCTCGCCGATCCGCTCGAGTACGAAGAGGTCGGGATGCGCATGGGCGATGATCTGGCGGCTCACCGGATGGTCGGGGCTGGCGCCCAGCACGCCATGGGCCGGATCCTCCGGCGCGCCCAACAGCCGCCGCGCGGCGCGATAGGCGAAGGTCGCCTTGCCAGCGCCCTCCGGCCCGGTCAGCAGCCAGGCATGGTGCAGCCGACCCCGCGCCCGGCTTGCCTCGAACGCCCGCTCGGCCCCTTCGTGACCGCTGAGGTCGAAGGATTCATTGGGGTGCTTGAGGTCAGCCACGGACCGCAAGCCGATCCTGGACGACCGCCCAGACCCGGTCCTCCACTTCCTTAAAGCTCCCTACGGCATCGATCACCGCGCAGCGGCCGGGCTCGGCCCCGGCGATCGACAGGAAGCCCTCGCGCAGCCGCTCGTGGAAGGCCTGGCCCTTGGATTCGAACCGCATCTCCGCCCCGGCCCGGGCAAAGGCCCGCTCCAGGCCCTCCGCCACCGGTAGGTCGAAGATCAACGTCAGGTCGGGGATGGTCTCCTCAAGGATATGCACCTCCAGCTCGGCGATGAGGCCGGGGTCGGCGCCGCCCGCCGCGCCCTGGTAGGCCCGCGTGGAATCGGCGAAGCGGTCGCAGACCACCCAGGCGCCCTCGGCCAGCGCCGGCCGGACGAGGCGCTCGATGTGGTCGCGCCGCGCCGCGTACATCAGCAGCGTCTCGGTGACCGGACTCCAGCGGTCGGCCTGGCCCTTCAGGACGATGGCGCGGATGATCTCGGCGCCTGCAGAGCCCCCCGGCTCGCGGGTCGCCACGACCTTATGGCCGGCCGCCTCCAGGCGCGCGACGAGGCGTTTGAGCTGGGTCGATTTCCCCGCCCCCTCGCCGCCTTCGAAGGTGATGAACTTGCCCTGGGTCACCGGCCCAAATTGGCCGGTTCGCGCCTAAAGTCTAGAACGGCTTCACCACCCTGGCGTCGGCGAAGCCCGCCGCCGCCACCTTGTCGCGGAACGCGTAGGCCTGGGCCTCGTCGGAGGGCCCCGGCAACAGCACCCGGTAGAAGGTGACGCCGTTGCGCTCGACCGGCTCGATTGTCGCCACCCCGGACGAGTTCAACTGGGCCGCGGCGCGCCGGGCGTTGTCCTGATCGGAATAGGTGCCGGCCTGGATGCGGAAGGCCTGCGCCGTCACAGGCTCGGCGTGGGCGAGCGATGCGGTCGGCAGCGGCGCGAGCGACGTTACCGAAACGGGCTCCGGGGCCTTGTAGGAGGCAAGCTGGAGATCGCTCTCCGCCTTCGCCGCGACAGCGATCGTCGGCCGGGCGGCCGGCGCCGACGCGGCCAACGCGGCGGCGATAGGATACTTCGGCGTCAGCGGCCCGGCGCTGGCCATGCGCACGCCCGCCTCAGGCCCGGCCAGGGGCGCCGGCCCAACATAGCGCACCCGCACACGGGCCAGGCCCGCCCGATCGTAGCCCAGATCCCGCGCCGCGGCATGCGACAGGTCGATGATCCGGTTGCCGACGAAGGGGCCGCGGTCATTGACCCGAACGGTCAGCTTGCGGCCGTTGTCCAGGTTGGTCACCTCGACCATCGACGGCAGCGGCAGGGTCGTATGCGCCGCCGAAAACGCGTTCATGTCGAAGATCTCGCCGTTGGCGGTGGCCTTCAGCTGGAAGGCGTCGCCGTACCAGGAGGCAGTTCCGGTCTCGTCATAGTGCGGCTGGTCGTGCGGCACATACCAGATGCCGCCCACCTGATAGGGCTCGCCGGTCTTGTAGGTCCTCTGGCCGCCCGTCGGCGGCGTGGCGTGGCGCCCGCCCTCGCGCGCGGAATATTTCGGCGTCGGCGTCAGCGTCGCGCAGGCGGCCAGAGAGGCCCCCGCCATCAGAACGACCGCGAGGCGACCCGTGCGCTTGAACATTTGGCTATCCACGACGACCCCGCTCGGTTTTCTGGCGAGTGCGAAGTCTGCGGCCGTAATCTTTCGTCAACGTTAACCGGACCTTGCCGTCGGCCATTCTGACGGGGGGCCCCTTGCCAGGCCGCCCCGCGGGCCGGAAGGTGCCGAAAAAGGTGGAGCGTACGGCCATGCGGTTCGGGATTTTCTACGAGCATCAGCTGCCCAAGCCCTGGAACCCGGGCGACGAGGCGCAGCTGTTCCACGACGCCCTGGAGCAGGTGGTCCTCGCCGACCGCCTGGGCTTCGACTACGCCTGGGAGGTCGAGCACCACTTCCTGGAGGAATATTCCCACTCCTCCGCGCCCGAGGTATTCCTCGCCGCCTGCGCCGCGTTGACGAAAAACATCCGCGTCGGCCATGGCATCCGCCAGGTGATCCCCAACTACAACCACCCGGCCCGCACCGCCGAGGGGCTGGCGACCCTGGACATCATCTCCAAGGGCCGCCTCGATTTCGGCATCGGCGAGGGCGCGACGCGTCTGGAGCTCGGCGGATTCGGCATCCCGGCCAAGGAAAAGCGCGCGCTGGCCCTGGAGGCCGCCGAGCAGATCGCCAACATGCTGGTGATGGACCCCTACCCCGGCTTCGAGGGGCGAGGCTTTTCCTTCCCCTGCCGCAACATCGTGCCCAAGCCGGTGCAGAAGCCGCACCCGCCCATGTGGATGGCCTGCACCAACCGCGACACTATCAAGATCGCCGCCTCGATCGGGGTCGGCGCGCTGGCCTTCTCCTTCGTCGACCCGGAGGAGGCGCACAACTGGGCCGAGATCTACTACGGGATCATCAAGTCTGAGGACTGCGTCCCGATCGGCCACGCGGTGAACGCCAACCTTGCCATGGTCTCC
The DNA here is from genome assembly GCA_025350685.1 of Alphaproteobacteria bacterium. GTDB lineage: Bacteria > Pseudomonadota > Alphaproteobacteria > Caulobacterales > Caulobacteraceae > Phenylobacterium. The sequence continues at coordinate 2,997 of JANXXK010000118.1, forward strand.
AACTTCTCGGTCCACCCCGACCGGGCCGAGGCCATCCGCCGTGGCCAGGAGGGCTTCGAGTTCTTCAGCTATGCGGTCAACGCGCTCGTCGCCCACGACGCCCTGCCCGGCCGCTCCACCCTGTTCGAGGACTTCCAGGCTTCCCGCGCCAGGAGCGACGAGGAGATCATCGCCGCCACCAAGGCCGCCGCGCGCAACGCCAACGGCATCGGCACGCCCGGCGACATCCGCGACCATATCCGCGCCTTCTCCAACGCCGGCGTCGACCAGGTGATCTTCCTGCAGCAAGCCGGCCGCAACAAACACGCCCACATCTGTGAATCACTTGAACTCTTCGCCGACGAGGTGATGGGCGAGTTCAAGGCCGAGGTGGCCGAGCGCGAGTCGAAGAAGGCCGCCGAGCTGGCCCCCTACATCGAGGCCGCCATGGCCCGTAAGCAATGGATGAAGGCGCTCGCCGACCACGAGATTCCCGTCGTCCCCGCCTCCCGCGCCAAGGCCCAGATCAACGAAGCGGCGCCCGCGGCCCAGTGAGCAAAACCGTCCCCGTCGGCTGGATCGAGGGCGATTGGATTCTTTCCAGCCAGCCGGTGCAGCACTTGAAATACTGGATCCACGACGGCCGCATCTGGGGGCCGGACGGAAACTCGGACTTGGACACCAGGTATTGGATCGCCGACGGCTGGATCCTGGGACCCCGCGGCGCACCCGACGTGACCACGGGCTTCTACGTCGCCGAGGGCTGGATCTATGGACCCCGGTTCAGGCTGCCGTTTGTCTGAGGCTGGCGCGGACGGGGTGGGATTCGAACCCACGGTAGGCTTTCACCTACGGCGGTTTTCAAGACCGCTGCCTTAAACCACTCGGCCACCCGTCCGGGAGGCGGGTTCTAGCAGGGGTCGTCGCAACGCTCCACCAGGGTCGCTCCGGCGGTGGCTTGGGCTGCAACCACTCCTGGCCATAGCGCCAGGTGGCGACGCCCCGACGGTCTTCGGGTTTGCGCCGCCCAGCGGTATTTCCAAACGCTTGTTCGACAAGCGCGCCCGGCGGCGCCTAGGATGTTCGAAAGAGCCCCAAGTGGCTTTGAGGAAGCGACGATGCATGACCTGGTGATCCGTGGCGGCACGGTGGTCGATGGAACTGGCTCGGCCCCGCGTCTGGCCGACGTCGCGGTCGATGGCGGACTGATCAGTCAGGTCGGCGTGGTCGAGGGCCGCGGCAAGCGGGAGATCGACGCTAAGGGCCTACTGGTCACCCCAGGCTGGGTCGACATCCACACCCACTACGACGGCCAGGCGACCTGGGATCCGTTGCTCGCGCCGTCCAGCTGGCACGGCGTCACCACCGCGATCATGGGCAACTGCGGCGTCGGCTTCGCCCCGGTGCGGCCCAGCGACCACAACTTCCTGATCGAACTGATGGAAGGCGTGGAGGATATCCCCGGATCGGCGCTGGCCGAGGGCATCGACTGGAAGTGGGAGACCTTCCCGGAATACCTTGACGCCCTGGAGGCTAAGCCGCGAGCGATCGATATCGGAACCCACGTCCCACACGCCCCGGTGCGCGCCTATGTGCTGGGCGACCGCTGCAACACCGACTACGAGCCCAACGCCGAGGAGATCGCCGAAATGGCGCGGCTGGTGCGCGAAGGGGTCGAGGCCGGCGCGTTGGGCTTCTCGACGTCGCGGACCCTGCTGCACAAGGACCTGAAGGGCGTCCACATGCCGGGAACTTTCGCCGGCTCCGACGAGATGCGGGCGCTGGGTCTCTCTATGAAAGGCCTGCGCCACGGGGTCTTCGAGATGGTCAGCGACCATCTGGGCGACGACGACGAGTGGATGTGGGTGAAGGGCTTCGCGCAGGAGACCGGGTTGCCGGTGACCTTGGTGGCGACCTCGGCCGGGGCCTACGAAGGCGACAAGATGTACAACATCGCCGAGGAGTCGCGGCGTCACGGCATGGACATCCGCCCGCAGATCGCCGGCCGGCCGACCGGCATCCTACATGGCCTGACCTCCAGCTTCCACATCTTCATCGCCAGCCCGACGTTCAAAGCCAAGGTCGCGCCGCTGCCAGTCGAGCAGCGGATTGTGGAGATGCAGAAGCCCGAGGTGCGCGCGGCCCTGTTGGCTGAAGACAGCCCGTTGATCCGCGCGGCCCTCGGAGATACCGGGCCGTCGGACGCCGCGCTCGCTACGTCGCTCAGCCCCGGCAGCCTGCTCTGGCGCATCTTCCCGCTGGGCGAACGTCCGGACTACGAGCCCGATCGCGAGGCCAGCGTGGCGGGCTTGGCCGAGGCTGCGGGCATCTCGCCGCTCGAGATGATGTACGACCTGCTGCTGCGCGACGCTGGGCGGGAGCTGTTTTACCAGCCCCTGGGCGGCTACGTGACCTACAATTTCGACTTCTTCCGCAAGAATATGCAGCATCCGAATGTCCTGTTTGGACTTTCGGACGGCGGCGCCCACTGCGGCGTGATCGCCGACGCGGGCATGCCGACCTTCATCCTGACCCATTGGGCACGCGACCGGGTGAAGGGTGACCGTTTCCCGCTGGAATTCCTGGTCCGCAAGCTGACCAGCGACACGGCCCGGGCCTACGGCCTCAACGATCGCGGCGAGCTGAAGCCGGGCCTGCTGGCGGATATGAACCTCATCGATTTCGAGGCGCTGGCGCTGCACCGGCCGGTCGCGGTGGACGACCTCCCCGCCGGCGGCCGTCGCCTGGTGCAGCGGCCGGAGGGCTATCGCTACACGATCAAGTCCGGCCAGGTCACCTTCGAAGACGGCCAGCACACCGGCGCCCTGCCGGGCGGCCTGGTCCGCGGCGGTCGCGAAGCGGTGATCCTGCCGATCGCCGCTGAGTAGCGGCGGTCAGTCGGGATCGATGGCGTGCAGCCGCGTCGGCGGCGCCATCGGCTCTGCGTCATCCGACGACAGCGGCGAGAGGCGCGCCAGGAAGGCGGCGCCCGCCGTGGTGATGTCCCAGCCCTCGCGGCTGCGTTCGGCCAGCCCCAGCTCGGTCAGCGCCTGGGCGTCGCCGATCTTCACGAAAGAGATGTCTTCGCCGGACTTCTTGCGCGCCAGGCTCTTGAGCGCATGAAGTTGGCCTGCCGTCAGATCGTCCATGCGTGACGCTACACCGCAAACGCTGGCGACGCGGCGCCAATCGACACGAACAGCGCGCCTGACGGCGCTTGCAGCCTTCCTCAGGTTGAGATCGGGGCCGGAGAGCCTAGGTTTCGTCCCGGCTCCTTATGACGCGTGAGGCACACCGATGATCGACGTCCACTACTGGCCGACCCCGAACGGCAAGAAGGTGACCATCCTGCTTGAGGAGCTGGGCGTCGCCTACCGGATCGTGCCCGTGAATATCGGACGCGGCGACCAGTTCGAGGATGACTTCCTGAAGATCAGCCCCAACAACCGGATGCCCGCCATCGTCGATACAGAGCCACAGGGCGGCGGCGAGCCGATCGGCGTCTTCGAAAGCGGCGCGATCATGATGTACCTGGCCGAACGGTTCGGCCGCTTTTGGCCGCAGGACGACCAGCGGGCCAAGTACGAGGTCGTCCAGTGGGTCATGTGGCAGATGGCCAACCAGGGGCCGAAGACCGGCGAGCGGGGCCACTTCAGCCGCGTGCCGCCGGAGATGGGCGACCAGACCTACGCCCAGACGCGTTTCGCCGATGAGACCCACCGGCTCTATGGCGTGATGAACAACCGCCTTTACGACCGGCCCTATCTGGCCGGCGACGAATATACGATCGCCGACATGATCTGCTACCCCTGGACGGCCAGCTGGAAGCTGCAGGGCATCGACCTCAACGAGTTCAAATACTTCAAGCGGTGGCACGAGGAACTCACCGCCCGCCCGGCCGTGGAGCGCGGCATGGCGGTGACCGCCGGCGTCCCACCGGAAGATCCCGCCAGTCTGTCGCCCGACGAACAGGCGCGCCGGCGCAAGCTGCTTTACAACCAGCGCGCCCGGCCTGCGCCGGTCGCCTAGGAGCCAGGGAGCCCATGACCCAGGGCCTGCCGGTCATCGACATGGGCCCGTTGTTCGTCCCCGACGACACGGCGGGGCGCAAAAGGGTGGCCGGCAAGATCGCCCGGGCCTGCCACGCCCACGGCTTTTTCTACCTGACCGGCCACGCGATCGCCCCCGACGTCGTGGCCGAGCTGGAGGCCCAGAGCCGCCGTTTCTTCGCCCTGCCCGAGGCTTCGCGCATGGCGATCTCCATGGACCGCGGCGGCCGGGCCTGGCGCGGCTACTTCCCCGTGGGCGGCGAACTCACCTCTGGACGGCCGGACCTGAAGGAAGGCGTCTATCTGGGAATCGAACTCGGCCCCAGCCATCCGCGCGTCCGCGCCGGCGTTCCGCTGCACGGGGCGAACCTCTGGCCCACCGACCTCCCCGGCCTGCGTTGCGCCGTCACCGCCTACATCGACGCCGCCACGCGCGCTGCGGCGGCCTTGATGGAGGGGGTCTCGGAAAGCCTGGGCCTCGAGCCCGGCTACTTCGCCAGCCACTACACCGGCGAGCCTACCGTCCTCTTCCGCATCTTCCACTACCCGGCCAGCCGCGCGGCCCCCCAAGAGCCAGTTGACGTCGACTGGAGCCAGTCCTGGGGCGTCGGCGAGCACACGGACTATGGCCTCCTCACCCTGCTCGCCCAGGACCGCTGGGGCGGGCTGCAGGTGAAGTCACCCGACGGCTGGATCGAGGCGCCGCCGATCGAGGGCGCGCTGGTCTGCAACATCGGCGACATGCTCGAGCGCCTGACGGGCGGGCGCTACAAATCGACCCCGCACCGGGTGCGCAACGTCAGCGGCCAGGACCGGCTCTCCTTCCCACTGTTCTTCGACCCCGACTTCATGGCGCCGATGCGGCCGCTGCCGGACGTCGCCACCGACGCCGCGCTGCGTCAGGCCGACAAATCCGCCCGCTGGGACCGCGCCAGCGTGCACGACTTCGAGGGAACCTATGGCGACTACCTGCTGGGCAAGGTCGGCAAGGTGTTTCCCCAGCTCCGGCAAGCCGCCCTGGACGCGGACTGAGGTAGCTCGGACGTCCCGCTTGCAACGTCCAGGTGCGAATTACGCCTTAGAGGCGATCCCACTCGCGCATAAGATGGCAAGGCTCCCCATGTGGGAGAGTCCGGTAGGCGAAGAGGAACGCAATGCCTATAGTGCGTATTACGACTACAACGGCGCGCGTACCGCAGCCGTATTTTTGGGGATAACTCTATATGCGTAAGTTGTTTTTCGGGGCCGCCGCAGCGATTGGCGCCATCAGCTTGGCCTCGTCGGCCGGCGCCGCCACCTACCTCGTCAGCAACGTCGGCGTCGAGACCATGGGCAATCAGGTGAACGTGGCCGGCCATACCGGCGAATACGCAACCGGCATCATCTTCAACAACGCCCTGCTGGTCTTCTGCGCGGACCTTCAGCACAACATCGGGGTCACCAGTTACAACCCGGCTCTGATATTCACCGACGGCCTTTTGACGGTCGACGGTGCGGGCAACCCGCTCCTTGAGAGCGAGTCCAATCGGATTGGCCAGTTGGCCGACCTCGGCCGCAAGTTCCACAATTCACTCGACCCCGACCGCATCAACGACAACAGCGCCATTCAGGCGGCGATCTGGTCGATCGAGTACCACTCCGTCGCGGTCTCCAGCGATTCGGAGATCAACGCGGAGATCGCTCAGTTCCTGAAGATCACGGACAACCACGCGGGCTTCGCCCATGCTCTGATCGCCCATGATCCCGGCGTGGCTGAGGGCACGCAGAACATGGTCACCGGCGGAGTGCCGGAGCCGACCAGCTGGGCGCTGATGATCGGCGGCTTCGGCATGGCCGGCGCCATGCTGCGCCGGCGCAAGCCGGTCGCCGCCTAGCAGCGCGACGCAACGACAGCGCGCCGCCGGTCTCACGATCGGCGGCGCCTTCGTGTCCGGAAGCCTAATAGACCACCACACTGCGGATGCTCTCGCCGCGATGCATCAGGTCGAAAGCCTCGTTGATCCGCTCCAGCGGCATCGTGTGGGTGATCATCGGGTCGATCTCGATCTTTCCGTCCATGTACCAGTCGACGATCTTCGGCACGTCGGTACGGCCTCGGGCCCCGCCGAAGGCCGTGCCGCGCCAGACCCGGCCGGTGACCAGCTGGAACGGTCGCGTGGCGATCTCCTTGCCGGCCTCGGCCACGCCGATGATCACGCTCTCGCCCCAGCCGCGGTGGCAGGCCTCCAGGGCCTGGCGCATCACCTCCACATTGCCGGTGCAATCGAAGGTGTAGTCGGCCCCGCCACCGGTCAATTCCACCAGGTGGGCCACCAGATCGCCCGTCAGGTCCTTGGGATTGACGAAGTGGGTCATGCCGAAGCGGCGGCCCCAGTCCTCGCGGGCCGGATTGATGTCCACGCCGACGATCATGCCCGCGCCCACCAGCCGGGCGCCCTGGATGACGTTGAGGCCGATACCGCCCAGGCCGAACACCACCACATTGGCCCCGGCCTCCACGTCGGCCGTATTGACCACCGCGCCAACGCCCGTGGTCACGCCGCAGCCGATGTAGCAGGCCTTGTCGAACGGGGCGTCGGTGCGGATCTTGGCCACCGCGATCTCCGGCAGGACCGTGTAGTTCGAGAAGGTCGAGCAGCCCATGTAGTGAAAGACCGTCTGGCCCTTGTAGGAGAACCGGCTGGTCCCATCGGGCATCAGCCCCTTGCCCTGGGTCGCGCGGATCGCCGTGCAGAGGTTGGTCTTGCGCGAAAGGCAGCTTTTGCACTGGCGGCACTCCGGCGTGTAGAGCGGGATCACATGATCGCCCGGCGCGACGCTGGTCACTCCGGCCCCCACATCGATCACCACGCCCGCGCCCTCGTGGCCGAGGATCGAGGGGAACAGGCCCTCGGAATCCAGGCCGTCCAGGGTGTAGGCGTCGGTGTGGCAGATCCCCGTCGCCTTCATCTCCACCAGCACTTCGCCGGCCTTCGGTCCCTCCAGGTCCAGCTCGACGACCTCCAGCGGTGTCTTGGCCTCGAACGCGACGGCGGCCCGGGTCTTCATGCTCACATCGTCCCTATGAGAGTTGCGCCGCGACCATTCCCGATGCACGCAGCCTTGTGAAGGCCCGGCGCCCCGGCTATGCGCCGTCGATGCCTGCCCCCGAAGCTGCTGACGAAATCCTGATCGATGCCCGCGGCCACCGCTGCCCGGTGCCGACGCTGCGGCTGCGCAAGGCGCTGGAGGCCGCGCCGGCGGGCGCGCGCGTGCGGCTGCTGGCCGACGATCCCATGGCGCGGATCGACGTGCCGCACTTCGCCGGCGAAATCGGGGCCGAGATTTTGGCGCGCGAGGAGCCCGAAAGCGGCAGCTTCAGTTTCCTGGTGGCGAAGCCTGCGGCGTAGCCGCCGCGTGGGCGTCGATCGACAGCTCCACCTCGGTCGCCAGCGCGCCGCCGAAGAAGATCGCGTTCACGTTCCACGACAGCCAGATCAGGAACACCACCACTGTGGCGATCGAACCGTAGGTGGCCCCCAGGTGGGCGATCTGCTCGACATAGATCCCGGTGGCCCAGGAGGCGAACAGGCAAAGCACCGCCGCCGTCGCCCCGCCGAGCAGCGAGGCCCGCCAGTCCACCGGGCGCCGCGACATGGCCCAGCGGTAGATCAGGCTCATGCCGAGCGTCATGATCGCGCTCGCCCAGGTCCACTCGCTGTAGAGCCAGGAGACCCCGCGCAGGGGTTTCAGGTCGAAGGCTGAGCCCATGACCCGAAGGCCAAAGAACAGCGCCGAGACCACAGCCAGCAAGGCGAAGGTGGCCACCAGAACGGCCAGCGCCATCAGGTTGAAGCCGAAGAAGCCCATCGGCTCATCCTCGTCATGGATGAACGACAGGCCGGCCAGCATCGCCTTGAAGCCCCGGTGCGAGGCGTAGAGCCCGATCAGCAGGGCGAAGCCGCTCTGGGTCGACATGGCGACATGTGGTGCGTGCGCCAGCCGCATAAGTTCCTGGCGAACGATCTCTCGGGCTCCGGCTGGGATCACCCCGGCCAGCGCCTCGCCCAGCCTGGCCGCCTGGGCCGGGTCGGCGAGCAGGCTGTACAGGGTGATCAGGATCACCAGGGCGGGAAAGATCGCCAGCAGGCTGAAGAACGAGACGCCGCCCGTGTAGAGCATGACGTCGCGACCCCATAGCCGCGTCAACGCCCGGCCGAATGTCTGCAGCGACACCCGCAGCCAGTAGAGCGGATCCCACTGCACGCGGCGAAGTCGATCGAAGAATCCGGTGGCCGCCATTGGCGCGAAGGTGGTCAGGAACGCCGCGGGGCGCAAGCCGCCTGCGAAGATTTGCACTTCCCTTGTCGGCTTTGCAGGTCTTGCTTCGTCGTTACCAGCGGAAGCCGGGCGCAGCGTCCGGCCATTCGCCACAGGAGAGACGGCAATGCGGGTGATGGTGATCGTCAAGGCCAACCCCGAGTCCGAGGCCGGCGCCCTGCCCTCGCCGGAGCTGATCGAGGCAATGGGCGCCTACAACAACGAGCTGATCGCCGCCGGCGTAATGCTCGACGCAGGCGGCCTGCAGTCGTCGGCCAAGGGCGCGCGAGTGCGCATCAGGAGTGGCAAGGTCGTGGTCACCGACGGCCCCTTCACCGAGACCAAGGAGTTGATCGGCGGCTACTGGATTTGGAATGTGAAATCGGTGGCCGATGCCGTCGAATGGGCCCGAAAGGCCCCGACCGAGGGGGATCGGCCCTTCGACCTGGAAATTCGCCCGTTCTTCGAGCCGGAGGACTTCTCCGAAGTCGCCACGCGCGAGCTGATCGAGCAGGAGATCGGCTGGCGCGACGCCCAGGCCGCCGCCGCGGCCAAGGCCTAGGACCCTCGAAAAGGAAGCGGCCCGCCACCTGTTAGGGTAGCGGGCCGCTCGATGGGCGTGTTGTTCCATCAGGTCGGCCGCCGCTTCGAGGGACGGGAGAGCGCGACGAGCAACCCGGCGTCACCTTGTGACCTCGCGGCTGAACCCCACCTGAACGGGGCTGTTAGGAAACAGGAACCGCGTCGGGTGACAGCGCGGCGATCTCGGCGTCGGAGAAGCCCCAGTCGCTGAGCGCCTCGCGGTCGTGGGCTCCTATGGCCGGTGGCGGGCCTTGGATCGCGCCGGGCGTGGCCGAGAACCTGGGCGCCGGCGCCGGCTGGGTGACCCCGCCCACCTCGACGAAGGTCTGCCTCGCCACGTTGTGCTTGTGCTTGGGCGCCTCGTCGAGATCGAGGATCGGGGCGAAACAGACGTCGGTGCCGTCCATGATCTGACACCATTCGGCCTGGGTCTTCTTGCCGATCGCCGCCGCCAGCTTCTCGCGCAGGCTGGGCCAGGCCGAACGATCCATCTGCTTGGCGAACTCCGGATCGGTGATCCCGGTCTTCTCCAGCAGCAGCGCATAGAACTGCGGCTCGATGGAGCCGATCGAGATCCACTTGCCATCGGCGCACTGGTAGGTGTCGTAGAAGTGGGCGCCCCCGTCGAGCAGGTTGGAGCGCCGCTGCTCCTTCCAGCCGCCACCAGCCTTGAAGCCGTAGAACATGGCCATCAGCGACGCCGCGCCATCGCTCATGGCGCAGTCGATCACTTGGCCCTTGCCGGTCTCGCGGGCCGAGATCACGCCCGCCAGCAGGCCGAAGGCGAGGTAGAGGGCGCCGCCGCCGAAGTCGCCCACCAGGTTCAACGGGGGGATCGGCTTTTCGTCCGTGCCGATGGCGTGCAGCGCCCCGGTGATGGCGATGTAGTTCATGTCGTGGCCGGCGGCGTTGGCGTAGGGGCCGGTCTGGCCCCAGCCGGTCATCCGGCCGAACACCAACTTTGGGTTGCGTTTGAGCGCCACATCCGGACCAAGCCCCAGCCGCTCCATCACACCGGGACGAAAGCCCTCGAACACCGCGTCGGCCTGTTCGAGCAGCTTGAGGCAGGCCTCGATCGCGGCGGGACTCTTCAGGTCCAGCGCCACCGAGCGGCGGCCGCGCGAGGTGATGTCGGTGGGCGATCCGCCCCGCCCGCCGCCGCCTTTGCGGTCGATCCGCACCACGTCGGCTCCGAGATCGGACAACAGCATGCCGCAGAACGGCCCGGGCCCGATGCCGGCGAACTCGACGATCTTCAGCCCCGTCAACGGTCCCTGGCGCATGCGTTCACTCCCTATTGTTGAGGCAGAGTAAAGCGCACTGCCGCCCCGTCAGCCAAGGGGGTCAGCCAACCCCGGCTAACCACCGCCCGGCAGCGACTGGCCGTCGTCGATGACGATCAAACTTCCGGCGATGGCGCTGGCGGACGGCCCCACTAGCATCTGGAACGCCGCATCGAGGTCGGTTTCCTGCATCAGGCGCCGCCGCGGGAAGCCTTTCAGCTGCTTTTGCCCGCCCTCGGTGGGCCACCAGAAATCGTTGATCCCCGTCTCGATGTAGCCCGGCGCAAGCGCATTGACCGCGATGCCCCGTCGGGCCCACTCGCGCGCCATCACCTTGGTCAGCATCGCCACCGCAGCTTTCGAACCGCAATAGGCTGAAAGACCCGGTAAAACTGTCTCGCTGGCGATCGAGGCCAGGTTGACGATCCGCCCGATCCCACGCTCCGCCACGCCTGAGGCGAACATCAGCCTGGCCGCCGCCTGGGCCGCGAAATAGGTCCCGCGTACATTGACGTCGAAGGTCGAGTCGAAGGCCTCGACCGAGAGGTCCAGCGCCATGCCTTCGCCGCCCACGCCGGCGTTGTTGATCAGGATTGAGACTGGGCCCAGCGCGGCCTCGATCTCGTCGAAGGCGGGCGCGATCGATTGGGCGTCGGAAACGTCCAGCCGCATCGCCATGGCCTTGTGACCCTGCCCGGCCAGTTCGCCCGCCAGGGCCTCGACCTTGTCCAGTCGCCGCGCGGTCACCGCCACCGCCGCCCCCTCCCCGGCCAATAGACGCGCGAAATGGGCGCCCAGACCACCGGAGGCTCCGGTGACGATGGCAACCTGTCCTTCAAGAGTTTGGGCCATTGTGCATTCCTCAGCCGTTCGCGCCTGTCGCAACTTAAGCTTGCCGTCTATCGTAGTTTGTCCGAATCCCTTCTGACGGGAATCCGGGCGCAAAAGGAAGGGTATCTATGACGCTGGCCGTCCAGGCGCGCATCCTGATCGTCGCGCGGGACGACTCCCTGGCGGGGCCGCTCGCCGAGGGGCTCGATCGTCTTGGCTGGCGCACCATCACCGCCCGCGGTCGGTTCGCCGCCGTGGCCGCCCTGACCGACCTGAAAATCGAAGGCGCGATCATCGACCTGCGGGGTGTTGGCGAAGAGGCCCTCGGTCTTGCGCGGCGCCTCAAGGCCGCCTGCGCGCCGCGGCGCCTGCCGGTCATCGCCATCGGCGACCCGGACCCGATCCTGGAAACCTACGGCTTCGACGTCTGCCTGGCCGCCCCGCTGCACCCGGCCCAGGCCGCCATGCGCCTGGAGACCTTGGTCCGCACCGCCGTGGCCGAGGAAGAGTTCGACCTGCGCGCCGAGACCTTCGCCCAGGTCGGCCGCACGCTCGATCCGCCCGATACCGACGTCAGCCCCTACCGCGTGCTGGCCATCGGCGAGCCGGCGCCGCAGTTCCTGGCGCTGTCCAATGCGTTGCTGCGCAACGGCGCCGATGTGGTCGGCGCGTTCACCGCCTACACCGCCTTCGACTACCTGCATGAGCGGATCTTCGACGCCGTGGTGCTCTGGGCCGGCGACAATCCGCAGGAGGCGCTGTCCATCGCCGCGGGCCTGCGGCGCAACACGCGCCTCTATCACACCCCCGCCCTGCTCTACATGAAGAAGGAAACCTACGTCACGACGTCGGAAGCCTTCCATCGCGGCCTGTCGGACGTCGCCTCGCCCGAGACGCCGGAAAGCGAAACCGCCCGCCGGGTCGTCGAACTGGCCCGCAGCTACCGACGCCAGATGCGTGTGCGCCAGGCGCTCGAACAGGCGCGCAGTTCCGGCCTGATGGACGCCGCGACCGGTCTCTTCACCCGTGACCTCTTCGACGCGCACCTCTCACGCCTGGCCCAGGCCGCCAAGACCCGCAACCGATCGCTGAGTGTCTGCGTGCTGAAGGTGGCGGAAAAGCCTGAGCTGGCCGGCGCGCGGGCCGGCGGATGGCTCGATCGCGCGGTGCCGCAGATCGGCTCGATGATCGGCCGGCTGGTCCGCGTGGAGGATACCGCCGCCCGCCTCGGCCCCGAGGTCTTCGCGCTCGCGCTCCCCAACACCCCGGCGGCCAACGGCCGGCTGGCCGGCGAGCGGATCGCCGCGGTGATCGGCTGCACGGCCTTCGAAGCCGGTGACGGCAACGCTCCGTTTGTCGTGGATTTCGATCTCGGTGTCGCTGCGGTCACCTCAGCCGAGAGCGCGGGCAGCGCTTTGGAGGAGGCGGCGGCGCGCGCGCACGGGCTGAAAGCGAGCTGACGCCGCGCTTGTCGGCGGCGGGCGCGGGGGGCGTCGGTGATATCCCGTGTCGGCTCGCGCCTGAAGATCATTGCTCTTGTGGGGCAGGCTGCGCCTGGGCGGCGAGTCTCGCCAGTTCGGTCAGGACCCGCTCGGCCGCGTTCAGCCGTTGCTCCGGCGTTTCCCACTCACCCTTGACCACCACCCTGTGGTCGGGCCGCAGGCGCCAGGAGACCTGGTTCTTCTGTACGAACTGAATCAGCGCCATCGGGTCGCCCTTGAACTGGTCGTTGCGGAAGCTGACGACCGCGCCCTTCGGTCCCACGTCGATCTTCGAGACATTGGCTTCGCGGCACAGACCCTTGATGGCCACGACCTTGAGCAACTGACCGGCCTCAGGTGGCAAGGGCCCAAAGCGGTCGATGAGCTCGGCGGCCAGCGCCTCGCGGTCCTGCGCCCGCTCCGCGTCGGACAGCCGCCGGTAGAGCGACAGCCGCACGTTCAGGTCCGGCACATAGGCCTCCGGGATCAGCACGGCGGCGCCGGTGTTGATCTGCGGCGACCAGCCCCGGTCATGCTCCAGGCCCTCCGCGCCGACGTGGGTCTTCAGCTCGTTGACGGCGTCCTCCAGCATCTGCTGATAGAGCTCGACCCCGATCTCCTTGATGTGGCCGGACTGTTCCTCTCCGAGCAGATTGCCGCCGCCGCGGATGTCCAGGTCGTGGCTGGCCAATTGGAAGCCGGCGCCCAGGCTGTCCAGCGACTGCAGCACCTTCAGCCGCTTCTCCGCCGACAGCGTGATCTGCTTCTCCGCCGGTGTGGTCAGATAGGCGTAGGCCCGGCTCTTGGCCCGCCCGACGCGGCCGCGCAGCTGATAGAGCTGCGACAGCCCGAACATGTCGGCACGATGGATCACCATCGTATTGGCCGTCGGGATGTCCAGCCCGCTCTCCACGATCGTGGTCGACAGCAGCAGGTCGTACTGGCCGTCGTAGAAGGCGCTCATCACCGCCTCGAGCTGGGTCGGCGCCATCTGCCCGTGGCCGACCACGAACTTCACCTCGGGGACCTGTTCGCGCAGGTAGCGCTCCAGCTCCGGCAGGTCGGAGATCCGCGGGGCGACGTAATAGACCTGCCCGCCCCGGTACTTCTCCCGTAGCAGGGCCTCGCGCACGACCACGGGATCCCACGGGGTGATGTAGGTGCGCACCGCCAGGCGGTCGACCGGCGGGGTGGCGATGATCGACATTTCCCTGATGCCGCTAAGCGACATCTGCAGGGTCCGCGGGATCGGCGTGGCGGTCAGCGTCAGCATGTGCACATCGGCGCGAAGCTCCTTCAGCTTCTCCTTGTGCTTCACCCCGAAGTGCTGCTCCTCGTCGACGATCACCAGGCCGAGGTTGCGGAAGCCCACCTGCTTGGACAACACCGCGTGGGTGCCGACGACAATCTCCACCTCGCCGTTCTTCAGCGCTTCACGGCTCTCGGCGGCCTCGCGGGCCGGCACCATGCGCGACAGCCGGCGAATGCGCACCGGCCAGCCCTCGAACCGCTCGGTGAAGGTCTTGTAGTGCTGCCGCGCCAACAGCGTCGTCGGCGCCACGATGGCCACCTGCTGGCCGCTCATCGCCACCACGTGGCCGCGCGCAGCGCCACCTCGGTCTTGCCGAAGCCCACGTCGCCGCAGATCAGCCGGTCCATCGGCTTGCCGGCGCCCAGGTCCTCCAGCACGTCGCCGATAGCGCTGAGCTGGTCCTCGGTCTCTTCGTACGGGAACCGCGCACAGAACTCGTCGAACACCCCGTGCGGCGGCTCGATGGGATCGGTGGAGTTGGTGGCCCGCTCGGCGGCGATGCGGATCAGGCCTTCGGCCATCTCGCGCAGCCGCTCCTTCGCGCGGGCCTTGCGGGCCTGCCAGGCCGCGCCGCCCAGCCGGTCGAGGATCACGCCCTCGCTCTCGGCCCCGTAGCGGGTCAGAAGGTCGATGTTCTCCACCGGCAGGTAGAGCTTGGCGTCCGCGCCATAGTGCAATTCCAGCGTGTCGTGCGGCGCGCCCTGCACGTCGAGGGTCTTCAGGCCCGCGTAGCGCCCGATGCCGTGGTCGATGTGGACGACGATGTCGCCGGGCGTCAGCGCCGAGGCCTCGGCCAGGAAGTTGGACGCGCGCCGGCGCCGCCTCGGCCGCGCCAGCCGGTCGCCCAGGATGTCAGTCTCGGAGATGACCGCCAGCGATTCGGTCTCGAACCCGGCCTCCAGCGGCAGCACCACGCGCTGCGGGGTCTTCGGATTGGCCGCCTTGGCCG
>JANXXK010000119.1 GCA_025350685.1 Alphaproteobacteria bacterium
ATCACCCGCACCTACGTGTTCGGTGAGCCCACCGACGAACAGCGCCGCGTCTGGGCCGTGGAAAAGGACGCCCAGGCCGCCGCCTTCGCCGCCGTCAAGCCCGGCATTCCTTGCGAGGAGATCGACGCCGTCGCACGGCGGGTGCTGGAAGCCGCCGACTTCGGCCCCGACTACCACCTGCCGGGCCTGCCCCACCGCACCGGCCACGGCATCGGCCTGTCGATCCATGAGGCCCCCTACCTAGTGCGCGGTGACAAGACCCCGCTGCAGCCCGGCATGTGCTTCTCCAACGAGCCGATGATCGTCATCCCGGACGCGTTCGGCATCCGGCTGGAGGATCATTTCCACGTCACCGACACCGGCGCCGCCTGGTTCACCGAACCCCAACTCGCCATCGACGAGCCGTTCAGGCCAGCCAACTAACCTCTAAACCGCTCATCCCGGCGAAAGCCGGGACCCAAGCGGACTCGCCGACTCGTCGCGGTCGTGGAAATATCTCAGACTCAGCTTGGGTCCCGGCTTTCGCCGGGATGAGCGGTGTGTTGGTGGGCCTAGGCCGCCACCCAGGCGCGGGGATCCAGCGCCTCGGGGTCGTCGAGCGCCATCTCGTCCCAGTCGAGGTCCGGGGGCGGGCTCATCGCCGCGGCGATTACCGCGGACATTTCGGCGGCCGAGGCCACGCCTACCAGCACAGTCGACGCTTCCGGCCGCGAGAGCGCAAAGCCCAACGCCGCCTGTAGCGGATCCGACCGGCCCTCGGCGATCAGCCGGCGCGCGCGGCTGATCCGCCCGGCGGCGGCCTTCAGATGGTTGGGCGCCCGGTCGGGCGGCAGGAACAACAGCCCGTTCAGGAAAATCGAGCGAAGATGCACCTCGACCCCCATGCCGGCGAGTTCGGCCAGGGTGCCGTCGATCAACAGCCGCTGGTCGAGCAGCGAGGCGGGGGCCTGCACCACGTCGGGCTTGAAGCGCCTGGTCAGACCCACCGGATCGTCGGACGCATAGACCGAAACGCCGATCTTCTTGCAGAGGCCCTCGTCCTTCAGTCGGCGTAGCCGCTCCCACAGCTCCGGGCCGTGAGCCGAGAACAGGTCGGTGGCCGAAGGCGCCAGGATCGCGTCCACGCTGCCCACGCCCAGGCGGGCGAGCTGGGCGCGGACCTCGGCCTCGGCGAAATCTGGCCCGCGGTCGGGGCGCACCGTAGTGACGGTCAGGCGGAAGGGTTGCGGCTTGGGCAGCACCTGGCCCAGGGTGATCTCGGCGGAATTTGGATGGCGGCCAACCTCGAGCACGCCCAAGCCCGAGCGAGCGGCGATCGCCAGGATTTCGCGGGCCTCCGCGTCGCGCGGACGGCCGCGCGCGCCGGCCTGCTGGTCAAGCCCGAACTGCCCGGAGCCGAGGCCCAGCTTGTTGATCGGTGGCGTCATATGTTGAGGCAAGGCTTGGCGTGGTTCCTATGAGCCGCCATCTTCCTCCCAGGATGCCTAACAACCGGTATCCAGGACCTTTCCAGGGTGTTGATAAGTGATCCCACGTGAGCCTTTGCCCGAGTGGCCGCTGTTCGGCCTGACCGACGACGTGCGTTCGACCCTGCGCCAGGCCCGCGACGCTGGATCGGCGGTTACGCTCGCCACCCTGATTTCGGTCGACGGCGGCGGCCCGCGCCCCGCCGGAACCCAGATGGTGTTCGCACCAGGGGTGACGGCTGGGTATTTCTCCGGCGGCTGCGTGGAGAGCGACGTCGCCGACCACGCTTTCGCCTGCCTGGCCGACGGCGAACCGCGCACGCTGGTCTATGGGGAGGGCAGCCCCTGGCCGGACATCCAGCTGCTCTGCGGCGCCCGCATCGAGATCTTCCTCGAGCGCGTCACGCCCGACGATCCGGCGCTGGCCGAACTGCTCGCCGCCCATCTGGACCGCCGCCCGGTGGTCTGGGTCAGCGACGGGCGCGCCCGGCAATGCGGGCCACGGATCGAGCCCTGGCCTGAGGTCCAGATAGTCCGCCGCCATGAGCCGACGCCCCGGCTGATTGTAGTCGGCGGCGATCCCACAGCGCTGGCCATCGCTCAACTGGGCGCGCAGTCGGAGCTGGAGACCACGCTCGTGCGGCCCAAGGGCCCGACCACCGGCCCGCCGATCCCAGGTGTCGCCTACAGCCGCGCCGAACCCGCCGAGGCCTTCGCCGCCATCGGCGTCGATCCCTGGACGGCCATCGCCATCGCCACCCACGATCTGGAGACCGACCGCGCCGCTCTGCGCGCAGCCCTGCCCTCGCAAGCGGGCTATGTAGGCCTGCTGGGCGCCCGGCGGCGAATCGCCGATCGCCTCGCACCGCTGCGGCTGGATGGCGCCCCGGAAAGCGCCTTCGCCAAACTGCGCGCGCCCATCGGCCTCGACATCGGCGGCAAGGCGCCTTGGGAAGTCGCCGTTTCGGTGGTCGGCGAGATCATGGCCCTGCGCTATGCCCGCGAGAGCGGCAGCACCTCGACCAGCTCGCCCACCGCGGCCGCCGGCGCGCCGGCCAGCCGCCGCATCAAGGCGTCGGAGGCCGCAAAGACGCTGACCAGGGAAGAGTCCTGATCCCTGTACGGACGAACGGCGATGCCGCCCTCGGCATAGGTCAGCCTGGCCCGCATCCAGTGCTCGCGTGAACCGTTGGCCGGCAGATCGTGCGCCAGCCGCGCGGTGATCGTCAGCGGCTCGGTCGGCGCGCCCTGATAGGCGGCCAGAATCGCACGCAGGAACATCTCGGCGCAGACGAAGGCCGAAGCCGGATTGCCCGGAAGGCCGAGCATGCGTCGCCCATCGCTTAGGGTCCCGAAGAAGGTCGGCTTGCCCGGCCGCACATTGACGCTCTCGACCTTCAGCGACAGCCCCAGCGCCCCCGCCGCCGCCCGCACCAGGTCGTGGTCACCTACCGAAGCGCCGCCCACGGTCACCACCAAGTCGGCGTCCGCGCTCTTCAGCGCCGCGATTACCGCGGCCAGCTCGTCGCGCACGGGCTTGGCGCGGCTCACCTGCCCGCCCCAGCCCTCGATCATCTTCGCCAGAGCCGGGGCTCCGCTGTCGTAGATCTGGAACGGCCCGGGCACAGCCGGCGCCTCGACAATTTCCTCGCCGGTCGACAGCAGCGCCACCCGGGGCCGTCCGTACACCGCGACCTTCGCCCGCCCGGCCGAGGCCGCCAGCGACAGCCGCCACGGATCGATCCGCTGACCGCGCGCCAGCAACGCCGCACCGGCCTTGAAGTCCCCACCCGCCGGCCGGATGAAATGCCCAGCCTCGACCTGCGGAACCCGGACGGTCTGTCCCACCCGTTCCGCGTCCTCCTGGATCACCATCGCGTCGCAGCCCGCCGGAACCGCCGCCCCGGTGAAGATCCGCACCGTTTCGCCCGCGCCGACCTGGCCTTCGTAGCCATGTCCCGCCGCGCTCTCGCCCACGATCCTCAGCACCCCCGGCGTATCGGCCCCGCGCATCGCCCAGCCATCCATCGCCGAGGCCGCGAACGGCGGCTGGTCGCGGACGGCGGCCACATCCTCGGCCAACACCCGGCCGATGGATTGGCTCAACGGCACAGCTTCAGCCGGCATGGCGGAGATCTCAGCCAACATCCGCCTTCGTGCGTCGTCAACCGCGAGGAGCTTCATTCATTTTCTCCGGTCATCCTTGCGAAAGCGGGGACCCAGGCTTTTTTCGTTGCGGGCGCGGAACTGGCAACCCCGCATCTAGACCAGGCTCAGAAACACAAAAACACCTGGGTCCCCGCTTTCGCGGGGATGACCGGATTTAGGGTGCGGTCCAATCGCCCGACTTGCCGCCGGTCTTCGACACCAACCGCACGGCTTCGATGACCATGCCCTTCTCGGCCGCCTTCAGCATGTCGTAAAGCGTCAGGCACGCCACGCTCACCGCCGTCAGCGCCTCCATCTCCACCCCCGTCGGCCCGATGGTCTTCACCCGCGCGGTCACCGAAAGCCCGCCCTTGCCCGGCTCCACGCGGACCTCGACCTTCGACAGCGCCAGCGGGTGGCACATGGGGATCAGTTCGGAGGTTTTCTTGGCCGCCATCACTCCGGCGATCTCGGCCACGGCGCGCACGTCGCCCTTCTTGCCCTCGCCGGAGAGCGCCAGCGCGCGGGTCTTTGGCTTCATCCGCACAAAGCCTTCGGCTGTCGCCTCGCGCGCGGTATCGGCCTTGTCGGAGACGTCGACCATCCGTGCCCGGCCGGTCTCGTCGATGTGTGTGAGTTTGCTCATCTCTCCAGTAGCCGCGGCATGAGTTCCACCATGTTGCAGGGGCCATGACGGCTGTCGAGCTGGGCGGAAATTACCTTGTCCCAGCCGTCCTTCACCGCCCCGTTCGAGCCCGGCAGGCAGAACACAAATACCCCTTTGATGATCCCCGCCGTGGCGCGGCTCTGCAGGGTCGACAGCCCCACCGACTGGTAGCTGACCATGTGGAAGACCACTGAAAACCCGTCGAGCTTCTTGTCGAACAGCGGCTCGACCGCTTCCGGGGTCACGTCGCGCCCGGTGATCCCCGTGCCGCCGGTGGTGATGATCGCCTCGACGAAGCCCGACGCGACCCAGGCCTCGATCTTGGCGCGAATTTCGACGACCGAGTCCTTGCAGATCGCCTTGTCGGCCAGTTCGTGCCCCGCCGCCCTCACCCGCTCGGCCAGCACGTGGCCGGAGGTGTCGCTCTCCTCGTCGCGGGTGTCGGAGATGGTCAGCACGGCGATTCGGACGGGCTTCAGCGCCTGCTTCTCGTCGATCCGGCCGCCGGGGGTGAGCGCGTTCATCTGGAGGTCTCCTTGTCCCAGCGGGCGATGTCGGCGTGATCCTGGTCGCCCGGCTCGACCCAGCGCGCGCCGTCCGGGCCGTGTTCCTTCTTCCAGAAGGGCGCCTTGGACTTCAAGTAGTCCATCAGGAAGTCGCAGGCCTCGAAGGCCGCCCTGCGGTGCCTGGCCGCCGTCGCCACGAACACCACCGGCTCGCCGGGGGCTATTCTGCCGATCCGGTGCACGATCTCGCAGTCGTCGAGCCCGAACCGCGCCTTGGCGCCGGCCGCGATCTTGCCGATCTCACCTTCCGTGAACCCCGGATAGGCTTCCAGCTCCAGCGCCACCGTCGCCCCGGCCTCGGCGCGGGCGATGCCGGTGAAGGTCGCCACCGCGCCGGTCTCCGAGCGCCCCTTGGCGAACTCGGTCAAGAGCGCACCTGGATCGAACGGATCGAAGGTGAGCCGGATCATCCGCTCAGCCCCCACTCATCGGCGGCAGGAACGCCACCTCCGTCCCCGGATTGATGGGCGCATCGCCGCGGACGATCACCTGGTCCAGCGCCACCTGCACGCCCTTGCCGCCCAGCGCCTCGCCCAGCGCGGCGTCCTCGGCCGCCAGCGTGATCCGCAAGGCCGAGAGGAAGGGGCTGTCGATAGACCGCTCCCGCCAGCCGGCGACGTCGCTCAGCCGCCCGAACAGCAGCACGCGCGCCACGTCAGCCGCCCGTGGTGGACATATGCCGCGCCACCGCGGGCTTCGCGCGTTCGATGTGGAAGTCGTGGCCCTTGGGCTTGGCGTCCACCGCCAGCCGGATCGCGTCAACCAGATCGGCGTCCGAGGCCCCGGCCCGCAGTACGGCACGCAGATCGGCCGCATCTTCCTGCCCCAGGCAGGTGTGCAGCGTCCCCGTGCAGGTCAGCCGCACCCGGTTGCAGGCCTCGCAGAAATTGTGGCTGAGCGGGGTGATGAACCCCAGCCGCCCGCCGGTCTCGGCCACCTCGACGTAGCGCGCCGGCCCGCCGGTGGTCAGCGGGATGTCGATGAGCGTCCAGAAACTCTCGAGCTCGGCCCGCAGCTTCGTCAGCGACAGATATTGGTCGGTCCGGTCGGCCTCGATCTCGCCCAACGGCATGGTCTCGATCAGGGTAATGTCCAGGCCCCTGCCGTGCGCCCAGCGGATCAGCTCGGGCAGCTCCTCGGCATTGTCGTGGGCCAGGGCCACGGCGTTGATCTTCACCCGAAGCCCGGCGCCTTGAGCCGCCTCGATGCCGGCGATCACCTTGGCCACGTCACCGCCCCGGGTGAGCGTGCGGAACAGCGCCGGCTTCAGCGTATCCAGCGACACATTGATCCGCTTCACGCCCGCCTGCGCCAGCGGCCCAGCGAATTTTTCCAGCTGGGTGCCATTGGTGGTCATGGTCAGTTCTTCGAGCGCGCCGGTCGCAAGGTGCCGGCCCAGGCCCTCGATCAGCCCGATCATCCCCTTGCGCACCAGGGGCTCGCCGCCGGTGATCCGCAGCTTCTTCACGCCCAGGCCGATGAACGCGACGGCGATCCGGTCGAGCTCCTCCAGGGTCAGCACCTCAGCCTTCGGCAGGAAGGTCATGTGCTCGGCCATGCAATAGACGCAGCGCAGGTCACACCGGTCGGTGACCGACAGGCGCAGATAGGTCACCGTGCGGCCGAATCCGTCGATCAGCGGCGGGCGGGCTTGCGGCGAGGCGGCGTCATAGGGCGTCATGCAGCCCCTAACATAGAGAGGATGTGGCCTTGGCGACAGGTCCAGCGTTGGAAGCGGTAGTCCTGGCCGCCGGATCGGGCAGCCGTTTCGGTGGCGGCAAGTTGCTCGCCGCCTGGGACGCCGGCGTCCTGCTGGAGGCCGCGCTCGCCGCCGCCTGGGCCGCTCCGGTGCGCAGCGTCACCGTGGTGATCGGCGCCGACGCCGAGGCGGTGGCCGCCGCCGCGCGGTCCTTCGACCCCCGCACGGTCATCGTACATGCACCCGACTACGCCGAGGGCATGGGCGCGTCCCTGCGCGCCGCCATCGCCAGCCTGCCCGACGACGCCGACGGGGTCTTCGTGTTCTTGGGCGACATGCCGCGCGTCCCGGCCGCGGTCCTGCCGAAGATGGCCCGCGCTCTGATCGACGGCGCGCTGGCCGCCGCCCCGGTCTGGCAGGGCCGCCGCGGCAACCCCGTGCTGCTCGACCGCGTCCTCTTCCCGCAGCTCCTGGCGCTCACCGGCGACGCCGGCGCCCGCGGCGTGCTGCAGGGCCTGGGCGATCAGCTCGCGCTCGTGGAAAGCCCCAACGACGGGGTGTTGTTCGACGTGGATGTACCCAGCGATCTCATCAAATAGTCGCATCATTCCTTTTGATCGTCATCCCCGGGCTTGTCCCGGGGACCCATAAACGCAAGCGCTGCGAGCTTGCCTGCAAGGGCAGTCTATGGGTGGCCGGGACAAGCCCGGCCATGACGGATTGAATAGGATTGGATTGAAATTAGGTCGAAGCCTGCGCCGCCAGCGCCAGGTCGTCGGCGTGGACCAGGGGCCCAGACGTGTAGCCCAGCGCCGCCTCGATCGCGTCGCTCTTCAGTCCGCAGATTTTCACGGCGTCGTCGGCCTCATAGCGGACGATGCCGCGACCGATCTCGTGGCCGGCCTCGTCGCGCACCACCACCGCGTCACCCTTGCCGAAGCGGCCCTCGATGCGCCGCACGCCGGCCGCCAGCAGGCTTTTGCCGAGCCGCACAGCCTGGGCCGCCCCATCGTCCACGACCAGCGCCCCGGCCGGCGCCAGCGATCCGGCGATCCAGGCCTTGTAGGCGGCCTTCGGCGTGGTTGAGGGCTCGATCACCGTGGCCCTCGCGCCGTCCTCCACCGCTTGCAGCGGCGAGGGGCGATTGCCGAGCGTGATCACCGTCGCGCAACCCGCCGCGCTGGCGATCCGCGCCGCGGCGATCTTGGTCGCCATGCCGCCCGTGCCGACGCCGGCGCCGGTGTTGGCGCCGCCCGCCATGGCCTCGATCTTCGCCGTCAGCCGCTCGATGCGCGGCAGATGTTCCGCTGACGGATCAATCCGCGGATCAGCGGTGTAGAGCCCGTCCACGTCCGACAGCAGCACCAAGAGGTCCGCGCCGATCATCTGCGCCACGCGCGCCGCCAGCCGGTCGTTGTCGCCGTAGCGGATCTCTTCGGTCACCACCGTGTCGTTCTCGTTGACCACCGGCACGACACCCAGCGCCAGCAGGGTCTCCACGGTCGCCCGCGCATTCAGCCAGCGCCGCCGCACCTCGGTGTCGTCCCGCGTCAGCAGGATCTGCGCCGCCGCCAGCCCGGCCGGCTCCAGCGCCTCTTCCCAGGCGCGCATCAGCGCCGACTGCCCCGCCGCCGCCGCGGCCTGTTTCTCCGGAAGCGTCAGCGCCCGCTTCGGCAGCGCCAGCCTGCGCCGCCCCAAAGCCACCGCACCGGACGAGACCACCAGCACCTGCTGGCCCCGCGCTCGCAGCCGCGTCACATCCGCAGCGAACCCCGCCAACCACGCGCGATCAGCGCCGTCCTGCCCAACCAGCAGCGCCGAGCCGACCTTCACAACGATCCGCTTGGCCGACGCGATGCCGCTCACGGGGTCCAGTCCTCGGGTGCAACCCCGGACGCCACCTGAGCCGCTTCCGCCGCCTCGCCCTTCCGCTCACGGACCAGTGCGTAAGACGCGCGCAGCAGTTCCGTCACGCCCTCGCCGGACACCCCGGAAACCTGCCACACCTTCTCGCCCGAGGCCTTGGCCAGCGCCTTGGCCTTGGCTTTGCGCGCGTCCTTGTCGAGCGCGTCGATCTTCGACAGCACCAGGAACTCGCTCTTGTCGGCCAGCTCCTCACCGTAGCTCTCCAGTTCATGGCGCACCGTCTTCCAGGCCTCCACCACGTCGTCCTGCGTCCCGTCCACCAGATGGATCAGGCTGGCCGTCCGCTCCACATGGCCCAGGAACCGCACGCCCAGGCCCGCGCCCTCGCTGGCGCCCTCGATCAGTCCTGGGATGTCGGCCAGCACGAACCGTTCGCCGACCGACAGGTCCACGACACCCAGGTTCGGCGCCAGCGTCGTGAACGGATAGTCGGCGATCTTCGGGCGCGCGGCGCTGGCCGCAGCCAGGAACGTCGACTTGCCCGCATTGGGCAGGCCCACCAGCCCCACGTCGGCGATCAGCTTCAGGCGCAGCCAGATCCACCGCTCCTCGCCGTCCAGGCCCGGGTTGGCATGCATCGGCGCCTGGTTCACCGGGCCCTTGAAATAGGTGTTGCCGAACCCGCCGTTGCCGCCCTTCAGCAGCCTGACCCGCATGCCCGCCTTGTCCAGGTCGAGCAGCAATGTTTGCTTGTCCTCCTCGAACACCTGGGTGCCCACCGGCACCCGCATCACCGCGTCGGCGCCGTTCGCGCCATGCCGGTTGCGGCCCATGCCATGCACCCCGGTCTCGGCCTTGAAGTGCTGGTGGTAGCGGAAGTCGATGAGGGTATTGAGGCCATCGACGGCCTCGATCCAGACGTCGCCACCCTTGCCCCCGTCGCCACCGTCCGGGCCGCCGTACTCGATGTACTTCTCGCGCCGGAACGACACGGCCCCGCCGCCGCCGTTGCCGGAGCGGATGAAGATCTTGCACTCGTCGAGGAATTTCATGGCGTTACGGAAGCCCTGGAAAAGCGGGCCTTCGCCAGCATCACAATGATTGTCGCCGCCGCCGACTTGGCGATGGCCCCGAAGAAGAACGGCTGCACCCCACCCGCGAAGGCCTTGGCCG
>JANXXK010000136.1 GCA_025350685.1 Alphaproteobacteria bacterium
CTGCCACGCGAACTCCTCGCGCGGCGCTATAGGGCCTTCACGGCGTCCAGCACCGCCTGGGTGTGGCCGGCGACCTTCACCTTGCGCCAGATGCGGCGGATGGTCCCGTCGGCGATCAGGAAGGTGGAGCGGTCGATGCCCATGTAGCGGCGGCCGTAGAGGCTCTTTTCGACCCAGCTTCCATAGCGTTCCACGACGGCGCCAGCCGGGTCGGAACCCAGCCGGACGGTGAGCTCATACTTGCCGGTGAACTTCTCGTGGCTCTTCACGCTGTCCTTGGAGACACCCACCACAGCCGCGCCGGCCTTGGCGAAATCGCCGGCCAAGGCGCTGAACTGCTAGGCTTCCATGGTGCAGCCCGTGGTGTCGTCTTTCGGGTAGAAATAGAGCACCAGGGTCTTGCCCGCGAAGTCGGCCAGCCGGATCGGTCCGTCCGCGCTCTCCAGCTCGAAGTCCGGCGCCTTGGCGCCCTCGCTCGGTCCGGTCATCGACAAGCTCCTCAGACGGGTTTCACCAGGACGATCTTCTTCTTCCCGGCGGCGAGCTTGATCACCCCGTCCACCAGGTCGGCGTCGCTGACCGTGCGGTTGGCGTCGGTCTCGGCCTTGTCGTTCAGCCGAAGCCCGCCTCCCTGGGCAAGGCGACGGGCCTCGCCCCGCGAACCCGCCAGGCCCGCGTTCGCCGCCAGCGCCGCGAGCACAATGCCCGCCGATAGCTCCGCCGCTGGGACTTCGTGCGTCGGCAGGTCCTCAGACAGGCTCCCGCGCTCAAACGCCGCCTCGGCCGCACCGGCCGCCTTGGCCGTCTCGTCGGGGCCGTGCAGCAGGTTGGTCGCCGCGTTGGCCAGCACCTTCTTGGCCTCGTTGATCTCGGCGCCCGGCAGCTCTCAGCGCTGGCGGCGGACTTCGCCACGGCCGGGGCCGCCGTCGTCGGCGTCTCCAAGGACAGCGTCAAGAGCCACGAGAAGTTCACCGGCAAATACGCGCTCACCGTGCGCCTGGGGTCCGACCCGGCCGGGGCAGTGGTGGAGCGCTACGGCAGCTGGGTGGAAAAGAGCCTCTACGGTCGGCGCTACATGGGCATCGACCGGTCCACCTTCCTGATCGCCGATGGGACCGTTCGCCGCATCTGGCGCAAGGTGAAAGTGGCCGGACACGCCCAAGCTGTGCTGGACGCCGTGGAGGCCCTCTAGGCACTGCAGGATTTCAACTGTGGAGTGAATCCGAATCACTTGGGGATTGGGCGCAATGCGCCTTGCGCACCCTTAATTTCTCATTGCATATCCCTGAGATCGAAGGGGTTGGGGACCCGAGCGACCGCATGACACGCCTGGCGCGCCTACGACGCTCGATTGAGGACCTGTTTCCGGAGCGTCACCTCTACGTCCGATCGGGCGGCGAGATGAAGGGCTACGTGCTCACGCCCAGGAAGCAGATGATCGCCGCGGCCGGCGTGTCAGCCGCCGCGCTGTGGGTGGGGGTCTGCAGCGCGGCGATGCTGGTCAACGTGCTATCCGCCGGTTCCGCCGACCGCGAGATCGCCCGCACCCAGGCCAAATACGAACGCTGGATCGCCGACCGCCAGGCCCGGCTGAACTCGGCGGTGGCCGAACTTAACGCCGGCGGGACCGCCAATACGACGGTCGCGGCCAGCATCGAGAAGCGCCACGCGGCCTTGGCTATGCTGCTCACCGACATGAGGGACACGCCCGGCGCCGCTGCCGCCCTAACCCCAGTGATCAACCACGCGCTCGCCGCCAACGACAAGAACCCGGCCCGTATCGTCGACACGGTGCGGGTGAACCAGGAACAGCTGCTGGACGCCGCCGACAGCTTCGCCAAGAGCCGCGCCGACCGGCTGCGGCTGGCCTTCCGCCTCGCCGGCCTGACGCCCGCCTCCTTCATGCCCAAGAGTGGCTCTCTGGGCGGCCCATTGATCGAGAGCAAGGACCCCCGCGCGCTCGCCGCCGTGCTGGACGTGGACGAGGGATTCGCTGACCGCATCCAGCATGCCGCCACCGACATGAGCGAAGCGCACGCGCTGGAGCAGGCCGCCAAGGACCTGCCGCTGGCCAAACCCACCGTCGAGGGCGACGCTGAGCGTTCGAGCGGTTTCGGCGTGCGCACAGACCCGTTCAACGGTCGCCCGGCCTTCCATTCCGGCCAGGATTTCTCCGGCAGCCGCATGGAGGCGATCCACGCCACCGCGCCGGGCGTTGTCTCCTTCACCGGCGTGCGGTCCGGCTACGGCAACACGGTCGAGATCGACCACGGTCGCGGCTTCAAGACCCGCTACGCCCACCTGGCGGCGATCTCGGTCAGCGTTGGCCAACAGGTCGCGGTCGGCCAAAGGCTGGGCGGCATGGGCTCCACCGGCCGCTCCACCGGCACTCACCTGCACTATGAGGTGTGGGTGAACGGCCGGGCGCAGAATCCCGAACGTTTCCTCAAGGCGGGCGCCTATGTTCAGCAAGCCGACTAAGCCGACGAAAGCCGTCTCAACCCGGCCGGAGAGCCCCGAGGCCCCGGCCCGCAAGCCCATCGCCTGCTCGCTGATCGCCGAGAACGTCTCGATGGTCGGCGACTTGGTCACCGAGGGCGAGGTCCAGCTCGACGGGGCCGTGCGCGGCGACCTGAAGGCCGGGCATCTGTCGATCGGCGAGACCGGCCAGGTCGAGGGCGCCGTCGAGGCCGAGACCGTGGAAATTCGCGGCCGCGTGGCCGGCACGATCGCCGCCCGCGTCGTCAGGCTCTATGCCTCCGCCAAGGTCGACGGCGACATCACCCACACCCAGCTGGCCATCGACGCCGGCGCGCATTTCGCCGGCCGCAGCGTGAAGTTCACCCCGCCGATCCCCGAGCAGCTCAGCCTGGTGCCGGAAGCGGCGGAATAGTCAACCGCGGGTTATTGGTCCGCCGCGTCCCGCGTCACGCCCACCCGCTGAGCCAGAGACGCGCCCATGAAGGCGTCGAGATCGCCGTCCAGAACGCCCTGGGTGTCGGAGGTCTCCACCTCGGTCCGCAGGTCCTTGACCATCTGATAGGGCTGCAGGACGTAGCTGCGGATCTGGTGGCCCCAGCCGATGTCGGTCTTCTGGTCTTCCATGGCCTGCTTCTCCGCCTCGCGTTTCTGCAGTTCGGCCTCGTAGAGGCGCGCGCGCAGCATCTTCCAGGCCTCGTCACGGTTCTGGTGCTGCGAGCGGCCGGCCTGGCAGGCCACCGCGATGCCGGTCGGGAGGTGGGTCAGGCGCACGGCGCTGTCGGTCTTGTTGATGTGCTGGCCGCCCGCGCCGGAGGCCCGATACGTGTCGGTGCGCACATCGGCCGGATTGATGTCGATGACGATGTCGTCGTCGACCACCGGATAGACCCAGACCGAGGCAAAGCTGGTGTGCCGCTTGGCGGCCGAGTCGAACGGCGAGATGCGCACCAGGCGGTGGACGCCGGCCTCGGTCTTCAGCCAGCCATAGGCGTTGGCGCCCTTGATCTGCAGGGTCACCGACTTGATGCCCGCCTGGTCGCCGGAGGTCTCTTCCAGATAGTCGACGGCCATGCCGTGGGCGTTGGCCCAGCGGCTGTACATGCGCAGCAGCATGCCGGCCCAGTCGCAGGACTCGGTGCCCCCGGCCCCGGAGTTGATTTCCATGAAGGCGTCGTTGCCGTCGGCCTCGCCGGAGAGCAGCGCCTCGAGCTCGGCGCGGCCGGCGCGCTCCCTGATCGCGTTGAGCTGGCCACGGGCTTCTTCGAGCGAAGTCTCATCGCCCTCCTCGTCGGCCATCTCCGCGTAGCCGAGGGCATCGGCGAGATCGCGTTCGAGGCCCTTCACCGCGTCGACCTGGCTAGCCAGCCGCGTGCGTTCGCGCATCAAGGCCTGGGCGGCGGTGGCATTGTCCCAGAGGGTCGGGTCCTCGACCCGGGCGTTCAGTTCGTCGAGCTGGCGAAGCGCGGGCTCCCAGTCAAAGACGCCTCCTGAGCAGTTCGATCGACTGCTCGATGTCAGCCTTGGCGGCCTCGACATCCAATCTCATGGGAAACTCCAGCGAATAGCGGAGGGGCCAGATAGGCCGCTCATCGGGTCAGTACAAGCCCTTGGTCTCGTCAGCCTTCTTCGGCGGGGGCGGCGGTGGCAGGGCGACGGCCGCCGCGGCGTTGGGCGCCCCGGTCAGGCCCTTGTCGAAGACCTTATTGTAGGGCTGCGGGCCGGCGACGGTATCACCCTCGTCGGCGACCCTGGGCTCG
Source organism: Alphaproteobacteria bacterium (assembly GCA_025350685.1). GTDB lineage: Bacteria > Pseudomonadota > Alphaproteobacteria > Caulobacterales > Caulobacteraceae > Phenylobacterium. The sequence continues at coordinate 4,239 of JANXXK010000136.1, forward strand.
GTGCCGGGCCGGAAGGCCTCGCGGATGCCGCGCACCATGGCGAACTTGGCGCTTGCCGGCGCCTTGAAGTCGTCGGGGGCGTAGTACTTGTTCGCCTCCTTCATGAACGCGATGAAGATCGGCAAGGCGGCGCGCGCGCCCTGCTCGCCCTCGCCGAGGGTCCGGTTGTCGTCGAAGCCGATATAGGTGCCGACCACGATGTGTGGGGTGAAGCCCACGAACCAGGCTGAACGGAACTCGCTGGTGGTGCCGGTCTTGCCGCCGGTGGGGCGGCCGAGCACCGAGGCGGACGCGCCGGTGCCCCGCTGGACCACGCCCTGCAACATCGAGGTGATCTGGTAGGCGGTAATCGGATCCCACACCTGGGCGCCGGAAACCGGTATGTGGGGGCTCTCGTCGCCGTTGAAGCCGGCGGTGCAGCGGTCGCACTCGCGGCCGTCCTGTTTCAGGATCGTCTTGCCCTCGCGGTCCTGGACCAGTTCGATCAGGTGCGGCTCGATCTTGCGGCCGCCGTTGACGAAAGTGGCATACGCGCTGGTCAGCCGGAAGACCGTGGTCTCGCCTGCGCCCAGCGCCATGGCCAGCACGTTCTCCATCTTGGTCACCACGCCCAGCCGGATCGCCGAGGCGCTGATTTTCGGCATGCCGACGCCCTGGGCCAGGCGCACGGTCATGGTGTTGAGAGAGAGCTCCAAGCCTTTACGCAGCTGCAGCGGGCCCAGGTATTCGTGCTCGTAATTTTCCGGCGTCCAGGCTTGGCCGTTCGCGCCTGGGAGACTGATCGGGCCATCCAGGATCACGCTGGCGGGCGTATAGCCGTTCTCCAGCGCCGTCGCGTAGACGATCGGTTTAAAGGCCGAACCCGGCTGGCGCATCGCCTGAGTGGCGCGGTTGAAGCTCGACAGAGAGAAGGAATAGCCGCCGACCATGGCCAGCACCCGGCCGGTGTCGGGGTCCATAGCCACCATGGCGCCGTTGACCGCAGGCACCTGTTTCAGCACGAAGCCCGCGCCCTTGTCTGAGGGCGCGACGAATACCAGGTCGCCCGCGCCGATGCCCTTGCCGCGCCGCGCCCAGGCGACGTCGTCGGCGGCGAGCCCGCCGGTGCGGCCATCCAGCGTCCGGACCTGCACCGCCCCGCTGTTGGCCGCAGTGACGACCGCCTGCAGCCAGGTGCGCCGCTCGGCCGGGGTGACGGACTTCTTCGCCACCGCTTCCCAGCCTTCCAGCGTGGTCACGTGGCCCCAGGCGCCGCGCCAGCCATGGCGGTAGTCGTAGCGCTCCAGCCCGTCCATCAGCGCGGTGCGCGCCGCGCTCTGCAGGCGCGGGTCGAGTGTCGTGCGCATGTAGTAGCCGCCCTCGTTGAGGCGCGGCAGCTTGGCCAGGCCGGTCCGGCGGACCTCCTCGACGAAATAGTCGGCGTCGCGGTACTTGGCCCGCGTGGGCTCCGGTTGAACCTTGAGGTCCTGGTGTTTGGCGGCGTCGACTTCGGCGCGGGTGGCCCAGCCGGCCTCGGCCATCTGGTCCAGCACCCAGTTGCGCCGCTGCATCGCCTGGGTCTTGTGCCGGATCGGGTGATAGTTGTCCGGCCCCTTGGGCAAGGAGGCCAGGTAGGCGCATTCAGCCAGGTCCAGGTCGGTGATCGACTTGCCGAAGTAGTTGTAGGCCGCGGCGCCCACGCCGTAGGAGCGGTAACCCAGCCAGATCTCGTTGAGATAGAGCTCGAGAATCCGCTCCTTGGTCAGCGTGCCCTCCAGCTGCTGGGCGATCATCGCCTCCTTCAGCTTGCGGCCCACCGTCGCGTCGTTGGTCAGCAGGATGTTCTTGGCCACCTGCTGGGTGATCGTCGAGCCGCTCTCCAGCCGGCGGCCCTGGGCGATGTTGATGATGTCCTTGGCGCTGGCGCGCACGATGCCGGCGTAGTCGAGGCCCGCATGGTGGAAGAAGTTTCGGTCCTCGGCGGCGAGGAAGGCCTCGGCGAG
>JANXXK010000151.1 GCA_025350685.1 Alphaproteobacteria bacterium
GGTCCCGGCTTTCGCCGGGATGAGCGGATTTTAGAGGGCTAGCGTACTCGGCCGCGGGCGATGCGATCGACTTCTGATTCGACGGCCTGCTGGACGATGTTCGGCAGGTTGGCGTCGAGCCATTGCTGCAGCAGCGGGCGCAACAGCTCGCGGACGACGTCTTCCAGCGTGCGGTCGCCCTTCGGCATGGTGATCGCCGCCGACAGCGCCCCGAACGACGAGGCCGCGGCCGTGGCCACGTGCTCGCTCACCAGCGCCTCGACCGGCGCCGGCTCGACGGCGACGGGCTCGGCGGTGAATACGTCGAGATCGCCGTGGGTCTCAACTTTGTCGGTCAACTCGAGGGCCTCTTCCTCATGCGCGGGTTCGGGTTCCGGCTCAGGCGCCGCAGCCTCAACGGGCTCCGGCTCGACCGCGACGGGTTCGGGCTCAGGTTCGGGCGCCGCCTCGGCGGCCGCAGGCTCCGCCTCGGCGGCGGGGGCGGCTTCCGCTCCCTCCTCGGCCGGAGCGTCATCCTCGGAGATGATCCGCCTGATCGAGGCGAGGATCTCCTCCATGGTCGGTTCTTGTGAAGTCTGTTCAGACATGGGTCGCCGCCCAGCGAAGAATTGAATCCGTTATAACCCAGCCTAGACCATTTTCGGCCGAAGGGGAGGCTTCGTTCTACAGCTACTTCTTCGCCGGTGTCTTGGCAGTGGCGCCTGATGTCGCAGGCGGAGGCTGCAATCCCGGGGGAACCGCGGCTTCGGCGGGCCTATCCACCGCCTCCTGGATGGGCGGCAGGATCAGCACGCGGTCGATCAGGGCGATCGGCTCCTCCCAGGGCACATAGCCCAGGCTGAAGCGCAGTTTCCGCAGATTCCGTTTCGCATCGTACTGGGTGATCGCGGGGATCAGGTCCCGCGCTTCCAGCCGCCCCATGGAGGAGAGCACGCTGGCCGCGGCCAGGTATTCGTCGTGCTTGGCCGAGGCGGCCGACAGCTCGTCGTTGCGCAGCTCCTGCTCCGCGTTCAGCACGTCGAGGGTGGTTCTGAGGCCCAGTTGCTGCTCCTGGCGGGTGCCCTCGGCGGCGATCGCCGCGGCGCGCACCGCCTCGTCGGTGGAATCGATGTTGGCGCGCGCGGCGATCAGCTGGTTCCAGGCCGAGGTGATCGACTGCAACACCGAGCGGCGCTGGGTCTCGATATTGATCCGGTCGGTGTTGTTGCGCTCCACCGACTGGCGGATGCGCGAAGAGGTGAGCCCGCCGGTAAAGATCGGCACCGAGACCGCCACGGCTGCGGCGCTGTCATGCGGGAAGAGGCCCTGGTTGAAGGGGTCGAACCGAGCCGGCCCAAACCGCGTGACCGCCTGCAAGCTGACGCTCGGCATGCGTTCGGCGCGCGCGCCCGACACCCGTGCGCGGCTGGCCTGCTCGGCGAATTGCTGAGCGCGCAGGATCGGGCTGAATTTTTCGGCCACGGCGAAGGCGTCGTCGGCGTTGGTCGGCAGCAGGAAGCCAAGCGAGGGCTCAGCGGTCAACTGTCCGGGATTCTGTCCAACCACGGCGGCGTAGTTGGCGCGGCTGATGGCGAGCTGGGCGATGGCGCTCTGCATCAGGGCCTGGGCGGCGCGCAGGCGTGCCTCGGACTGGGCGACATCGGTGCGGGTGAGTTCGCCAACGTCGAATTTCGCCTTGGATTCCTCCAGCTGCTTTTGCAGGACGGTGACGTTTTCCTTGCGGATCCGGACGCCTTCCTCGTCGCGCCGGACATCCACATAGGCCTGGACGACCGTCAGCATCACCTGCGACTCGACGCGGCGGAGAGTCTCGCGGCCGGAAAGGATATCGGCCTGGGCGGCGGAGACCGCCGCCGCGGCGCGGCCGCCGGTCCAGATCGGCTGGTTCAGCGTCAAGGACCCGATGGCGGAATTGCTCCGCACTATGGTGTGCTGCAGCGGGCTGATTCGGGCCGCAGCCGGGGTGCGCAGATCGTCCCAGGTCGCCGATCCGTTCAAGGTCAGCGTCGGCCGCCAGCCCGCGCGCGCCTGCACCCAGGTCTCGTCCAGCGCCCGCTGCGTCGCACGCTGCGCCTGCAGGGACGGATTGGTCTCGTAGGCCAGCGCAATGGCGTCGGCGAGCGTCTCCGCGTGCGTAGAGGCCGCGACGGCCCCGGCGGCGCCGGCGCTGAAGATCGCGGCCAACAGGTGTCCGCGAAGGCTCTTCGACATTCCTAATCCCCGAATATTGGCGAGAGAGTTGTGCTTTATGCCGACCCTTGGCGCCAAGACATAGGCCGCGTCACCTTAAGCTTTTTTCACCGCCAGCCTTGCATCCGAAACGTTGCTGCCGTGCCTCGCAGGCTATTCGAAGGCGAAACCGTGTTGCGCCGCCAGCCCCGGCAGTATGGGGGGAGTCGCGTCGAACGCCTCACGCCGACCCACGCCGTCCTCGGCGCGGAGATAGATACAGGCCTTGCCGACGGGCCCATCGCGCTCGACGACGCCGAGGCGGCCCTTCAGCGCGAGCGCGGCCAGCCAGGACGCCGGAACGCGGCCCACTGCGCCCTCACAGACGATGAGATCGAAGCTCCCCCCCGCGCCACCATTGGCCGGGATTTGCGTCAGATCCTCGCCGTCGGCGCGGACGACCGCCAGGCCCATGTGCTCAAGCATCGCGGCGGCATAGGGCGCGGCGATCGCCAGCACCCGCTCGCCGGGCATGGGGCGCAGGGCCTGGATGAGTTTGCCGATGTCGCGCGGCTTCAGCAGCCAGCGGCCCGGCGCGTACTCCGCCTCCATGTCGGCATAGGCGAGGTAAGCCCTGGCCGGCGGCAGCAGCGCCTCGCGGCCGATCTCGCGCATGGCGTCGTGGATGCGCAGATCGGTGACGTCGGCGGTCCGCACCTGGCTTTCCACCATGTTCAGCCGTGCGGCGGCGAGGTCGGCCATTCAGAAGTCCTTGGGACATGCAAGACGTGGTGGGGCGGCTTATAGGTCCGTGCCGCCCGGCAAGGCAATCGCGCCCGTTGCGGCAGCGCGGGGGTTCTGTTAGCGATCCCGCCCTCCCACGGATGACGGCCATCGTCATCCGCTCATGCACTTGGGAAGTTCGAGCCCCGACCGGGCTCGCGGTGGCCTGATGGCGGAGTGGTTACGCAGCGGACTGCAAATCCGTGCACCCGAGTTCGATTCTCGGTCAGGCCTCCAATTTTTTCAGCAACTTAGCCGAAATCGCTAATCGGGGCAGTTTGCAAATTCGCTTAGTTTGCAATTTGCGTTCCGAATTCGTTCTCCATCGACGCCCGTTCAGGCGCGCTGATTGATGCGGTTTGCCGAGGCCGCTGCGACAATTGCGCGATCGGCGTAGGTAATGGATCAGCCTGACCTGCGGCGGAGCATGGGCGAGGCCGGTCGGACGCGCGCGAGACAGCTGTTCGATTGGCCGCTGGTTTTTCGGCGATACCAGGAGCTGTGGGGCGAACTCAACGCCAGGCGGCTGGCCGCCACCGAG
>JANXXK010000155.1 GCA_025350685.1 Alphaproteobacteria bacterium
CATACCAATGCGAGCTACGCGACCGTGCGCGCGGCGCTCGACCGCGGATTGTCGGGCTTCACCCATCTGTTCAACGCCATGGCGCCGCTGGCCAGCCGCGAACCGGGCGTCGTCGGCGCCGCGCTGGAAGATCGCGCCAGCTGGTGCAGCCTCATCGTCGACGGCCATCACGTCGACCCGGTGGTCCTCGGCATCGCTCTGCGCAGCAAGCCGCACGACCGCTTCATCCTGGTCACCGACGCCATGCCTTCGGTCGGCGCCGACTGCACATCCTTCGTGCTGCAGGGCAAAGTGATCACCGTGAAGGACGGGGTCTGCCTCGACGAGCACGGGACACTGGCGGGGTCCGACCTCGACATGGCCAGCGCCGTGCGCAACGCCATGCGGCTGCTGGGCCTCGATCTGACCGAGGCGTCGCGAATGGCCAGCCGCAATCCCGCCGAGTTCCTCGGGCTGGGCGAAACACTAGGCCGGATCGCGCCAGGCTATCGCGCCGATCTGGTGCTGGTCGATGACGACATCGAGGTGCTCGAGACCTGGATCGGCGGACAGGACACCTCGGCGGCGGCCGCGGGCGGCGGCCGACACGTCGAGGGACAAGTGGGCCATGGCTAGGCCACCTCGCCGTTCCAGTGTCGCGCTCGTGCTGACGCTTCTGTTCGCCAGCCCAGCCGCGGCGTTCGCCCAGCCGGTTCCCCCCGCGCCGCAGATCAAGGTGACCCCCGCACCCCTATCGGTCGCGGCCGGCGGCGATCCGACGCCAGTGGCGGTCGGCGAGGGCGAGACCATCTTCGCGCCGCCGGGCGACGCTGCGGCGCTGGCCGTGGCGCGCGACCTGAGCGAACGCGTGCTCAAGACCCGCGGCCTGACCCTAAGGGTCGAGGTGGGCGAGCCTCCCGCGCGAGGCGCCCCGGCGATCGTGCTGAGCCGCCAGGCCGGCCTGGGCCCGGAGGCCTATGGCCTCGACGTCGAGACCGGCCAGGCGCGGATCGCCGCCACCAGCGATGCGGGGTTGTTCTATGGCGCGATCACCCTTTGGCAGCTGTTGACGCCGGACGGCGCGCGCGGGCCCGTCGTGTTGCCGGCCGTGAAGATCGACGACCGGCCGCAGTTCACCTGGCGCGGCCTGCTGCTGGACTCCGCCCGGCACGTCCAGAGCCCGGCCTTCATCGAGGGCCTGATCGACCGCATGGCGCGCGCCAAGCTCAATGTCCTGCAGTGGCATCTGACCGACGACCAGGGGTGGCGGCTGGAGATCAAGAAGTATCCGCGGCTGACGGAGGTTGGCGCCTGGCGGGTCCCGGCGGGACTGGCGTCGGCCAGCGACGTCGATCCGAAGACCAAGGCGCCTCGACGGATCGGCGGGTTCTACACCCAGGACCAGGTGCGCGAGATCGTCGCCTACGCCGCCGCCCGCCACGTGACCATCGTGCCGGAGATCGAGATGCCGGGGCACGCCCAGGCGGCGATCGCGGCCTACCCGGAGCTGGGTTCGGCGACCCCGGGCCCCGCAGCCGCCTCATCCGACTGGGGCATCCACCCCTACCTCTACAATGTCGACGACAAGACATTCGACTTCCTCGAGGACGTACTCACCGAGGTGATGGAGCTCTTCCCGTCGAAGTACATCCACATCGGCGGCGACGAGGCGGTGAAGCCGCAGTGGCGCGCCAATCCTGCCGTTCAGGCGCGAATGAAGACGCTGTGGATCGGTGACGAGGACACCCTGCAGGCCTGGTTCACCGGGCGCATCGGTCAGTTCCTCACGGCCCATGGCCGCCGGCTGATCGGCTGGGACGAGGTCCTGCTTGGCGGCGTGCCGCCGGGTGCGGCGGTCACCTCCTGGCGCGGCGTCGACGGGGCGATTATCGCCGCGAAGCTCGGGCACGACGCGGTTCTGTCGCCGGATCCGATATTCTACCTCGACCACCGCAATAGCGCCTCGCCGCAGGAGCCACCGGGCCGCGGCGCGCCGATCACCCTGAAGGACATATACGACTATGATCCGCTGCCGGCCGCGCTCAATGCCGCCGACCGCACCCACATCCTCGGCCTGCAGGCCAATGTCTGGACCGAGCACATCCGCACCGAACAGCGCACTAGCCAGATGATTTTCCCCCGTGCGCTGGCGCTCGCTGAAAGCGCCTGGTCGGCGCCGGCCCGGCGAAGCTGGAGCGACTTCGCCGACCGCCTGCCCGCCGAACTCGCCCGGGAGCGCGCGCTTGGCGAGGACTACGACACCGTGCCCTTCTCGGTCCGTGGCCTGGCGTCTCTCCAGGACCGAGGCGCCCTGGTGACGTTGGCCGGCGCGGAGGGGCTGGGCGAAATCCGCTACACGCTGGACGGCAAGCCGCCGACGCCGGCGTCTGCGCTCTACCAGGCGCCGATCGCGACGTCCGTGCCGGCGGTGGTCCACGCGCAAGCTTTTCGCAATGGCGCCTTCCTGGCCCCCGCCAACGAAATCCGCGTCGATAGCCACACCCTCCGTACACGGACGAGCCAGGAGCTCAAGCTCTGCACGGCCAAGGTCGCGCTCAACCTGGAGGACGACGCACCGGTTCGCGGCGCGCGCGCCCGCTTCCTCGTCGACATCCTGAATCCCTGCTGGATCTACGAGGGTGCGGATATGACCGGCCTAGTGACCATCGAGGCCGCGGTCGGCCAAATTCCGTTCAACTTCCAGATCGGCGACGCCATCAACAAGATCGTCTTCCACCCGCCGGCGACAGCGGCGGGCGAGCTGGAAGTGCGCCAGGATGGCTGCACCGGGCCGGTGGTGGCGACCTTGCCGCTCGCGCCGGCCCTCCGCTCCCAGGGGGTCACCGTTCTGAGGGGGCCGATCGCGACGACGACGGGCCGCCACGACCTTTGCTTCACCTTCACCCAGAAGAGCGTGGACCCCTTGTGGGTGCTGGATCGGGTGACCCTCGGAGCGACCGGTGGCCGCTGACCTCGTCCTCCTCTCCCCGCTCGACGGCTGGTCCACCGGCCTCGCTGAGGTCCCCGACCCGGTGTTCGCCGAGGCCATGCTGGGCGACGGCATCGCCATCGACCCCACGGGCGGCGTGCTCCACGCGCCCTGCGACGGCGTGGTGTCGAGCCTGCACGCGGCGCATCACGCGCTCGGCCTGCGGACCGCCGCCGGTGTGGAAATCCTGCTGCATCTGGGGCTGGAGACCGTCGCCATGGGCGGCGAGGGCTTCGAGGCCCACGTCGGAGTGGGCCAAGCGGTGCGGGCCGGCGACCCGCTGATCAGCTTCGACCTGGATCGCGTGGCGCAGCGGGCCACCAGCCTGATCACCCCCATGGTGATCACCAATCCCGCCGGCTTCGCCATCACGGTGCGAAACGCCGATCGCCTGGTGAAGGCGGGAGATCCGTTGCTGGTGCTAAGCGCCGGCGCCTCGACGTCGATCGCGGCGCCATCGGCCGGCCCGGTCTCGACCCGGGCCGTCGTCGTGCCGCTCGCCCACGGCCTGCACGCCCGGCCGGCTGCGCGGGTGGCCCAGTGCGCGGCGGCCTATCGCGCCGAGGTGACCTTTTCCTGGGCCGGGCGCGAGGCCAGCGCACGCAGTCCGGTGGCCCTGATGACGCTGGGCCTGCAGCACGGCGATACGGCGGTGCTCGGCGCCACGGGATCGGACGCGGAAGACGCCTTGGCGGCCATAGCGGCCTTGATCGAGGGCGGGATGGGCGAGACCCGCGCGTTGCCGGCCGCGCCTGCGGCGAAACCAGCGCCAGCGGTGCTGCCTGTGGACGGCCTGCTGCGCGGCGTCACCGCCGCCCCGGGGCTCGCCATCGGCGTCGCCGCGCGTCTGTCACGGCCCGAGCTGGTGGTCGCCGAACAGGGCCATGGCGTCGCCCAGGAACGCGCCGCCCTGACCGCCGCGATCAACGAAGTATCCACCCAGATCGCCCAGGCCATAGCCGGCAATTCTGAGCCCACGCGGCGCGCGATCCTTGCCGCGCACGCCGCCTTCCTGGCCGATCCGACGCTCTCCGCGGAAGCCGACCGCCTGATCGGCGACGGCAAGAGCGCCGGCTTCGCGTGGCGGGCCGCCGTCGGTGGCTTCGTCGACGCGCTCAGAAGCCTCGCCGACCGGCGAATGGCCGAACGGGTAGATGACCTGATCGACCTGGAGCGCCGGGTGCTCAACGTCCTGGCCGGCGAAACCGGCGCCGACCCAGTGCTTCCGGCCGGGGCCATCCTGTTGGCCGACGAACTGCTGCCGTCGCAGCTGATGGCGATCCCGGTGGGCCGGCTGGCGGGGCTGTGCGTCGGTGGCGGCGGACCAACCTCGCACGTAGCGATCCTGGCGGTCGCCATGGGCGTTCCGGCGGTGGTGGCGGTCGGCGCGGCGCTCGAGGCGATTGCGGTGGGCGCGACCGTGATCCTCGACGCCGACGCCGCAACCTTGCAGGCCTCGCCCGACACCTCGGCGCTGGAGGCCGCACAAGGCCGCCTGGCCGCCCGCGCCGCCCGCCGCGAAGCCGCCCAGTCCACCGCGCGCAATCCGGCCAGGCTCGCCGACGGAACCTCGGTGCCGGTGCTCGCCAACCTCGGGTCGCTGGCCGAAGCCGAGGCGGCGGCGGCCGGGGGCGCGGAGGGCAGCGGTCTGCTCCGCACCGAATTCCTGTTCCTTGAGCGCGAGACGGCGCCGGACGAGGACGAGCAGACCGAACGCTACCAGGCCATCGCCAAGGCGCTCGGCGGGCGGCCGCTGGTCATCCGCCTGCTGGACATCGGCGGCGACAAGCCCGTCGCCTACCTGCCGAACCCGGCCGAAGACAATCCGGCGCTTGGCGTGCGCGGCGTGCGCCTGCTGCTGCGGCGTCCGCAGCTGCTGCGCGCCCAGCTGCGGGCGATTCTGCGGGTCGGCTCCAAAGGCCGCTGCAGCATCATGGTCCCGATGGTTTCCCGGGTCGCGGAACTGCGTGCAGTGCGCGCGGCGCTAGACGAGGCGCGGCGCGACCTGGGGGTCAGCGATCGCGTCGACCTGGGGGTGATGATCGAGACGCCGGCCGCGGCGATGATCGCCGACCAGCTGGCCCAGGAGGCCGACTTCCTCTCCATCGGCACCAACGACCTTACGCAATACGCGCTGGCCATGGATCGCGGAAATCCTGAGCTGGCCGGCGAGGTCGATGGGCTCGATCCGGCGGTCCTGCGGCTGATCCGGCAGGCCTGCGTCGGCGGCGCGAGCCAGGGACTGGCCACCAGCGTCTGCGGGGGCCTGGCCGGCGATCCGGTGGCGATCCCGATCCTGATCGGCCTGGGGGTCAGCAAGCTCTCCATGGCCACCGCCGCCATCCCCGAGGCCAAGGCTCTGATCCGCACCCTGTCGGCCAACGCCTGTAGACGCTTAGCCGAAACGGCGCTCACGCAACCCTCAGCCGACGCAGTGCGCGGGCTCAGCGACATCTTCCTCAACGGGGCCGCCTGACCATGCGCTCGCCGCTCGAAGCCCTGCAGTCCCTCGGCCGCGCGCTGATGCTGCCGATCGCGGTGCTGCCGGTGGCCGGCCTGCTGCTGCGGCTGGGTCAGCCCGACCTGCTGAACATCCCGTTCGTGGCGGCCGCCGGCGACGCGATCTTCTCCAACCTCGGCCTGCTGTTCGCCGCTGGCGTCGCCGTGGGCCTGGCGCGCGACAACAACGGCGCCGCGGGCCTGGCCGGCGTGGTCTGCTTCCTGATCGCGACCCAGGGCGCCCAGACCCTGCTGCATGTCCCGGCCGACGCGCTGAAGGGCATGGCTGGCGACGGCGTCGACCTCGCCAGGGCGGCCTTCAAGACCAAGGCGATCGCCAAGCTGGGCGTGCCCATCGGCATCGTCTCCGGCGTCGTCGGCGGGACATTCTACAACCGCTTCTCCGGGGTGAAGCTGCCGGACTATCTGGCCTTCTTCGGCGGACGGCGGTTCGTGCCGATCGTCGCCGGCCTGGCGGGCTTGGCCATCGCAGGCCTGATCGGCGGCTCTTACGGTGCTTTGAGCGGGGGGCTGGATCAGCTCAGTCACGCCATCGTCGGTTCGGGCCGGCTGGGCTTGTTCGTCTATGGCCTGGCCAACCGCGTCCTGATCGTCACCGGCCTGCACCACATCCTCAACAACGTCGCCTGGTTCATCGTCGGCGACTTCCACGGCGCGACCGGGGACATGAAGCGGTTCTTCGCCGGCGACCCGAGCGCCGGGGCGTTCATGGCCGGGTTCTTCCCGGTGATGATGTTCGGCCTGCCGGCGGCCTGCCTGGCCATGTATCATGCCGCCTACAAGGATCGCCGCAAGGCCGTCGGCGGCATGTTGCTTTCGATGGCGCTGACCTCGTTCCTGACCGGGGTGACCGAGCCCATCGAGTTCAGCTTCATCTTCCTGGCGCCGCTGCTCTTCGCCCTGCACGCGGTGCTCACCGGGCTGGCCTTCGTGGTGATGAGCGTCCTGGGCGTAAAGCTGGGCTTCGGCTTCTCCGCCGGCCTCCTCGACTATGTGCTGAATTTCGGCAAGGCGACGCGTCCTTTGCTGCTGATCCCGGTCGGCCTGGCCTATTTCGGCCTCTACTATGGCGTCTTCCGCTGGGCGATCGTGCGGTTTGACTTGAAGACCCCAGGCCGCGACGCCGAGGCCGCGACCGCGCCGGCGGCGGTGAGCGCCAGCGAGCGCGCCCACGGCTTCGTCGCCGCGCTCGGCGGGCCGGCGAACCTGACCAGCGTCGACGCCTGCACCACGCGCCTTCGGCTGGTGCTCGCCGATCCGGCGAGGGTGGATGAGCCGGCGCTAAAGGCGCTGGGTGCGCGCGGCCTGGTGCGGCCGTCGGCCAAGACGCTGCAGGTCGTGCTGGGCCCCATCGCCGACCAGGTGGCCGGCGAAATCCGCGAGGCCTGCGCGTCCCCGCTGATAGGACCAGCGCCCGTCGCAGTAACGCGCCCGCCGATCGAACCCGTTCCCGCCGTGGACACCGCCGCCTGGCTGGCCGCCCTGGGTGGCCGCGACAACCTGGAAAGCTGCGGTCTCTGCGCGAGCCGGGTCTATCTGCGCACCGCGTCCGCGGACGCCGTGGATGAGGCCGCCTTGGGCCGGCTGGGCGTCCAGGCCGTCGCCCGACCGGCTGCCGGCAGCCTGCATCTCCTGCTTGGACGCAACGCCGAGGCCGTCGCACTGGCCCTGGAATGCTCCGGGATTCCCCGCGACGTTTGATTGGGTGGCGCGGGTGACCGCCGGGACGTCATATCCTCACCCCAGCCGCGTCACAGGTGCGGAGACGAGTTGCGTTGGACTGACGGCGCCGCCATTCCCAAAGTTTGAACTGAGTCACCAGCAGCCATTGGTGACGGGCGTCACCCGCGCCTAAGCTGGATTGCCAGAAGTCAGCAAGGAGGCAGACCCAACAGAGCGGCCGCTGTTGGCGGATGCACCCCCCAAACGAGCGACGCGCCATCGCTCACCGCGAGAAACAGTCAGCAGATCGTCAGGCAACTTCCTCGGCGACCTGGTCCGCGAAGGCGGGAACAAGGTGCTGGCCTGTCAGGGCAATGCTCTTCAGAACAGCGTCGTGCGGGATCGAGCCAAACTGCATGAGGCACATCATGCGGTCGGCGCCGATCGCCTGATATCCCTCTAGCTTGGCCCGGCAGTGCTCTGGATCGCCGATGACCACGCAATCAAGGGGTTCCAGAACCTCGTGGGCTTCCTCGAAGCTGATCGCCTCGCCGATCGCCATCCGCTTCAGGACCCGAACGACGGGCGGATCGTCCGGCAGGATCTTGGTCTCGTTCAGATCGAGTTGGGAGAGGGCCGCGGTGTCGCGCGCGGAATTCGGGTGTAAGCCGGCCTTGATCATGTCGTACCAGACCCGCCGCGGGACCTTGAAGACCACGGGCGCAGCGTTGACGTACCAGAGCGCCGACCAGGCAGCGCCGCTGACGATCGCTTCGGCCCTGGTCTCGGCCACGTGCACGAAGGTGAAGCACCCTTTCTCGCGGTTCACGGTCTTGCCAGCCGACGTCTCGCAATCCTTGAGCCCACGGTCGTGCTCGCGCAACATCTTGCCCAGGAACTCCACGGGGCTCAGAAGCGTCGTGCCGAGCGCGCCGACCCCCATCTCGCCCGCCATGTAGAAGCTTTCCGGCGAGCCGCAGGTCTGCCACAGGCGCGGGTGCGGCTTTTGAACGGGTTTCGGCACGACCTCGCGCGGGGGCACCTTGTAGTCCGCGGACTCCCAGGAGAACTCCTTCTCGGTCCACATGCGCGGGATCATGCGCATAGCGTCGCGCACCTGATCGCGTGCGGTTTCGGGATTGACCCCGAACGTCTCCCATTCCTTTCCACCGGACTTGGCCAGGCCGAGTTCGAAGCGTCCGCCGGACAGGATGTCCAAGGTCGCCGCGCGCTCCGCGACGCGCAATGGCGAGTTGATGTTGAAAGGCGCCAGTACCCCAGCGTGGCCGACCCGAAGGCGCTGGGTGGTCATGGCGATGGCAGTCAGCACAATCTCCGGGGCAGAGGAGTAGCTGAACTCCGGGGCGCCGTGGTGCTCCACCTGCCACCAGGTGTCGAACCCGGCATCCTCGGCCGCCTTGGCCTGGGCCAGGGTGTTGCGGAACAAGTCGGCTTCGTTTTCGCCGTTCCAGGGAAAGGCCCTCTGGACCTCGCAGAACACGTCGAATTTCATCTGGCCCCCTGCCGTCGCGTCGAATACATAACACGCGTTATGTTGTTCCTCCGCGCTGCGACTGTCAAGACGATCGCTGGGCGCGCGACTGTCCCGAATGGCCGTTTGGCGCAAAGGCTGAAGGGAGAGGATCGGCGGAACTTCTTGCCTTCAGGCCGATCGAACATAACGATCGATATGTGACTGGCGATGCACCGGTCGGCTGCGGTGGGAGAGAGACGCGATGGACGACACCTGGCGCCTGGAGCAGTTCTACCACACGGTGATCAACGCCCGTGACATCGACGAGTCGGTCACCTTCTACCAGGCCCTGGGGTTCGAGATCATCCGCGACCGCAGGTCCATGATCTGGCCGCCCGGCGGCGGCGTTGTGTTCGGCCTGATCCCCGACGTCAAGGGGCGCGGCGGCACGCTGATGGCCCTCCCGAACGATCCGCCCCCTCAGGGGCCGATGCTGGACATCATCCAGTGGCTGGAGCCGCCCGCAACCTTCAACGACATCTCGCCGACTATCGTGCCGAGGATCACCGCCTTTCGCACGCGAAACGTTGCGGCGGCGCTGAAGGCGATGCAGGCCATGGGCTACCGCACGACGACGCAGGACGCCTACACGGCCAACGCCGCCGCCGGCATCCTGGCGGTGGGCGGGGTCTACGACCCCAACGGCAACGTCATCGAACTGATCGAGCTGGCTCCGGGGTTGACGACCTCACGGCTGCAGGAATCAGCGCAGTTCACCACAGTATGATAGAGGCTTGTCAGCGCCCAGCCGCCATCGGCCATTGGTATCCTCCCGATTCCTTGCCGGGGGGCCCTGTCTCGAAACGCGCCACAAGGGCGCAAGTCGACCAGCGCTTTCGACCATCCCTGCCGCCGGCGGCGGCCTGAACAATCCCACTCCGGGTTTCAACATGGGAGGATAACGCCGGTTATGTATCTTCGGCAAACCAAAACATAACAAGCGTTCCGCATGGCCATTTTGGCCTGGGCGGGTCATGGCGCACCGGCGTCGGCCGGGGCTTAGCTCAGGTTGCAGAGCGGAGCGGGGTCGTGCGTCTTACGGATCTATTGCGCGACGGCGCCCGCTGCGGACCGGCCGCGGGGGGGCGAGGCTTTAGCCTTCCTGCCCTTGGACTCAGACGCCGGCGTCGGCGCGGAACAGGCCGTCTTGCGGGGGCCCAGCCTCAGATCGATCAGGTCATCGACGTAGCGACGCTGCTTGGGCCCGGTGAACTGTCCCGCGCCGATCAGCACCTGCACGCCGATCCCGTCGACGAGGGCCACGAGTTCGCGTCCGGCGTGATCGGCGTCGAGATCGGCGGGCGCGTCACCTTCCTTCTGCGCGCGCCGGATGAGTGTCACGAGGCGCGAGGTCCACTCGCGATATCGCTCGCGCATGACCTGGCCCACCTCAGGGCTGTAGGCGGCCCGCTCCCAGAACGCGACCCAGAAGCGCCAGCGCCCGCGCTTCAGCGCTGAGGTCGGAAGCGCCGAAAAGATCAACTCGCGGAGCGCCTCGCGCGCGCAGGGCTTCAAGGCGAACTCGTCCATGTGCACGCGGACCACCTCGGCGGCGTGCTCTGACGCGGCGATCAGCACCTGGTCCTTGGACTCGAAGTAGTGGGTCAAAGCGCCCGTGGTGAATCCGGCCACGCGGGCCACCTCGCGGACCGTCAGGCCTTCCAACCCCTGGTGGGTAATCACTTGAAGGGCGGCGGCGGCGAACACCTTGCGCCGTTCGTTGTGATCCACTTGTCGGGCCATGCTTCGTCAACTCTCGTGTCGCCGTAGTCGGGTGTCTCGCGCTCGCAGCGCTTGGCCCCACGGCCTAGCGCATGACGGCCGGGGCATCCAGCTTTCACTCGGGTTGGTCGTGTGGCGCCGATCATTCTTGGCCGTAAAGTCCGTTTCCGGGCGCCCGACGCCTGTATCTTTGCGTAACGGTCGTTATGCTGATCGCTTGACGAGCATTTGAGGGGCATTGAATGGCGGCGAGCTCGCCGGCGGGCGCGACGTGTCGTGCTGGGACGGCGCAGGGCGTGCTGCTCGCCTGCGCGACGGTCCTGGTGGTCATAACCATTTCGCCGCTCTTTCCGATCCTGCCGCGCATCGCGGCGGCATATGCGGCCAACCCAGCCTATGCCTCGCTGGCGACGTCGGCGGTCGTGCTCCCCAGTCTGCTCATCGGCCTCTTCAGCGTGCCGGCGGGCCTGCTCGGCGAGCGGGTGGGTCGGCGGCCCGTGCTGATCGGCGGTGCGGTGTTGTTCTCTGCGGCCGCTCCGCTGCCCGCTTTGCTGCACGGCTTTGGTGTCCTACTGGCCTGCCGCGCCTTAACGGGCGTGGCGCTGGCCGCCATGCTTACGGCCGCCGCGGGTCTGACCGGCGACTATTTCCCCCCGGCGGAGCGTCAGCGTTGGCTGGCGCTGCAGTCAGGTCTGCCGTCCGTGGCGGCGATCCTATGCGGCGCGATCGGCGGTTTCCTTGGCGATATCGACTGGCGGCTGGTCTTCACCCTGAACGCCGTGGGAATCGCCTTCGCCGTGGCCGCGGTGCTGCTGACCTCGGATCGATTTCAGCGCATCGATCCGCAGGAAGCGGTCGAAGCGACAGCCCCCTTTCCCTGGCGGTTCGTCCTTGGGATCGGTGGCCTTCTCGCCTGGGCGAGCGCAGTCGTTTTTCCCATCGCCTATGAGATGGGCTTCCTGTTCGCCGAGCGTGGCGTGGCCGGCTCCAGCGCGGCGGGCCTTGGCAGCGCCGCCCTTGCTGCCGGCGCGATGCTGGGCGCCATGCTCGCCGGCTTCCTCCCGGCCGGCGCCGGTCGCGCGAAGCTGGTCCTGGGATTTGCGACCAGCGGCGTGGGCCTGTTGCTCTTCGTCTCGAGCCAGTCGACCGGCGTGGCCCTGGCCGCCTGCGGCCTAAGCGGTCTTAGCCAGGGGATGATCATCCCCGTCCTCGCGACCTGGCTGCTTAACGGCACGCCCCTGGCTTGGCGCGGTTGGGCGGTTGGTCTGTTGCAGGCGATGCTCTATGTCGCCCAGTTCGCCAGCCCGCTGCTCGCCAGGGCGCTGTCGCAGACCTTGGGCGCCGCGGCTGGCATGCGGCTCTACGCCATCGCTGGCCTACTGACGGCCGCGGTCCTGCTGTTGACGGGTCGCCGGGGCGGCGTCGGGCGGGGCGGCGCCGGGCGTCAGCCGGCGAAGACGCCTCCGTCGATCACCAGCTCCGCGCCTGTGACGAAACGCGCCGCCTCCGAGCAAAGGTAAATGACGCCCTCGGCGATATCGTCCGGCGCTCCGGAGAACCCTAGCGGGGTCGCTTCCGCCGAGGCGCTGCGGATTTCGTCCATCAGCGCGGTGTCCGAGTTCGACCCGTGCGGCAGTACACCGTCATTCATCATCTTGACCCAAATCGGCGTCTCGATGCTCCCGGGACAGATGACGTTCACACGCACCTTGTTGCGAGCAGCGGCGCACTCTAGCGCCACCGCCTTGGTGAACAGCCGCACCCCACCCTTGCTCGCGCAGTAGCCGGAGAGGCCTGCGATGCCCTTCAGTCCGGCTACCGAGGAGATGTTGACGATCGATCCGCCTCCCGACGCGACGATCAACGGCAGGGCCGCGCGCGTGCCCAGAAACACCCCGTCCAGATTCACGGCATTCTGACGCCGCCAGGTCTCAAAGCTCGTCTCGAGGAGTGGCGAGCGGATACACAGAGCCGCGTTGTTGACCAGGATATGCAGCTCGCCATGGCGGCGCGAGACCGCCTCGATCGCCGCGTTCCAGTCGCCTTCCTCTGTCACGTCCAGCGCCAGCACGTCGGCGCGCCCGCCGCTCGCGCGGATGACAGCGCACGTCTCGTCTGCGCCGGTGGCGTCCAAATCGGCGACGACTACGGCTGCCCCTTCGCGGGCGAGCGCCACGGCGCAGCCGCGCCCAATGCCGCTGGCCCCCCGGTCACCAACGCCACCTTATGCGTCACCCGATCCATGTCCGTCCGCTCCAAAGTATGCGGCGCCAAGCTTGCAACGGGACGACGCCATGACATAACGTACGTTATGTCTCGCTACATTGCGCAGACCAGTCGAGCGCGCAAGGCCGAAGAGGGCGTGTGGTTTTCACCGACCCGGCGGCATACAGGCGGAGGATGGGATGGCGGATCGCGGACGACCTAAGGGGCGAACGGGCCCGCCGGTCGACGTAGACGTCGTGGTCATCGGGGCCGGCTTCGCTGGTCTCTACGCCGTCTACAAACTCACCAGGATGGGCTTCAGGGTCCAGGCCCTGGAGAAGGGCGATGACGTCGGCGGCGTTTGGTATTGGAACCGATACCCCGGTGCCCGGTTCGACTCGGAGAGCTACACCTACGC
>JANXXK010000166.1 GCA_025350685.1 Alphaproteobacteria bacterium
CTTGGCCGCTTCGAGGCCGACCAGGTGCAGGCCGTGATCAACTCCGACCGGCCGGAGCTGCTCGGCCTGGCCTGCGCCGCCATCGGCATCGACCGCAGCGTCTTCCCCTCGATCCTGGAGATGATCCGCGGGCTGAACAATGGCCGTCCAGGCGGCGGCATGGAGGGCGCACGGCGCGCCATCGGCGCCTTCGGCCCGGTGAGCGCCGATGTCGCCGGCGCCGCCTTCCGCCAGGCCGCCCGAGCCGTTTGACAAGGCGTCGCGCTTCGCGGTTTCTGGGGGTGCAGCTGCCTTTCCGGGGAACATCGTGACGCGCATCCACTTCACCGCCAGCGAACGGCCGGAAGCCCAGGAGGGCCGGGCCCGGCTCGCGACGCGCTATGGCGAGGTTCCGGTGGCCGAGGCCGAGGTGATCGTGGCCCTGGGCGGCGACGGTTTCATGCTGGAGACCTTCCACGACCACATGGACACGGGCCTGCCGATCTACGGCATGAACCGCGGCTCGGTGGGCTTCCTGATGAACGACTATAGCGAAGTCGGCCTGATCGAGCGGATCGCCGCGGCCGAGAAGGCGGTGATCCATCCGCTGCGGATGACCGCCACCGATGTCCACGGCAAGACCCACGTGTCGCTGGCGATCAACGAGGTCAGCTTGCTGCGCCAGACCCGCCAGGCGGCCAAGCTGCGCATCTCCATCGACGGCAGGCTGCGGCTGGGCGAGCTGTCCTGCGACGGAGCGCTGCTCTCCACCCCGGCCGGCTCGACCGCCTACAACCTGTCGGCCCACGGCCCGATCATCCCCCTGGACGCGCGGGTCCTCGCGCTCACCCCGATCAGCGCGTTCAGGCCGAGACGCTGGCGCGGCGCCCTGCTCGCCCACACCGCCAAGGTTACTTTCGAGATCCTCGAGGCCTCCAAGCGGCCGGTGAGCGCCGTGGCTGATAATTTCGAGGTGCGCCACGTCTTGGAGGTGATGATCGCCGAAGACCGTGACGTGTCGCTCAATATGCTGTTCGACGAGGGGCGCAGCCTGGAGGAGCGGGTGCTGGCCGAACAGTTCTCGGCCTGACCGGCGCCCGCCCTGTGGATTGCTGCGGCATGGCGTCGCGGAAAGCCAACAGAAACCGTGGCTTGTGGCTCACCCGTTGTTAACGGGTTCAGCCTAGCTTGCTCGCCTAAGTCACCAGGAGGGGTGCTCGTGAGCCAGCAGAATTCCGGGCAGTTGATTCAGCCGACCAACGCGCTTCGCCTGAAGGTGGGCGGCGGGCGCCTGGGCGCGATCGACCCGGCGGCTATCGCCAAGGCGGAAGCCGCGCTGAAGAGCCTGGCCAGCAACTTCTCCCAATGGCTCGCCGACGAGATCACCAAGCTGGAGGCCGCGCGCCTGACCGTGCGCACCCAGGGGATCACCGTCGAGAGCATGGAAAACCTCTACCTCCGCGCCCACGACCTGAAGGGCCTGGGGACCACCTACGGCTACCAGCTGATCACCCGCATCGCCGGCTCGCTCTGCCGGATGATCGACGACAAGGAAAAGCGCTCGGCCACGCCGCTGGAACTGGTCGACGCCCACATCGACGCGATCAAGGCCGCCGTGCGCGACGACATCAAGTCGGACGAGCATCCGGTCGGCCGCGTGCTGGTCGAAGAGCTGGAGCGCCGCGTGAAGGCCATGGGCGCCTAGATCTCTCTCTCAGATTTCGATCAGAACCTTTTGAATTACGATATGTTTTCGACCGGCTCGGCCACCTCGCCGTAGCCGGCGTTCGAGGGCAGGACGAGCACGCGTCCGCTCTCCCGTTTTTCCATCTGGGGCTCGACCGTGACCAGGGTGCGCGCCGCGGCCCGCGCCACAGCGTCAGCCGCGCTCGCGGCCTCCGCCAGCAGTTGCACGTTCATCCGCGTCGGGAAGATCACCTTGCGCTCCCCCGCCGCGGCCAGGCGCAGCACCTCTGACGGGGCGATCCACTCGGCGTCGACGGTCTCATGGCCGTCGCAGGCCGCGACCTGCTCGGCCGGCGCATTGACCGCGTAGAACCAGGTGTCGAACCGCTTGGGCATCATCGACGGCGTGATCCAGCGGGCGAAGACAGTGAGCGCATCGAGGTCCAGGTAGGCATCGAGGCTGGAGACCACATCGATGAAGCGCGTCTCGCCCTTGTCGACGGCTTGGCGCACGGCCATCGGGCAAGCCTCGCCGCTCATCGGCTGGCCGTCGCGACGGCGAGCCAGCAGTATCCCGGCCTCCTCGAACACCTCGCGGATGGCCGCGATGCGCAGGCCTCGTTGATCGGCATCATAGGCTTCCCAGCCGACGGTATGGGCGTCCCAGTTGGGATCGTGGTCGCCGGCGTGGCTCTTGCCGCCCGGGAACACCAGGGCGCCGGAGGCGAAGTCGATCTGGTGGTGGCGCTTGACCATCAGGACTTCAAAAGTCGGTTCGTCGCGCAGCAGCAGGATCGTGGCGGCGGGCTTGACGTCGGCTTTGGGGGCTTCGCTCATCCGCCAAGCTTGGGGCGGGCGTCGACCGGAAGCAAGGCGCCGCTGGGTCACCCCGGCTCAGGCGGTCTGCACGGCCTCGACCTCGGCGCGGCGTTCGCCGGAGAGCCCGTCCATCTTGTCGAGCAGGTAGTCGACGTCCTCGCGGGCGGCCGCCTGCGGCTGGGTGAGGAAGCGTTCGAGCATGTGCTGCTGGAAGCGTTCCAGATCGCGGGTCCCGCCGTCGAATTCCATGGAGTGAAAGGTGTCGACCGCCACCCGGAAGGCGGGGAACAGCCGCGCCGGCAGGCCGGCCCGCTCGTAGATCGCCCGCAGGCCGAGCGGACCCGCGTCGTGGATCATCAGCCAGGTGCGGTGGTGCGGCACCCCGGCCAGCTCCGCCACCGCCCATTCGAAGAAGGTCATGTGGCCGTTGGCCAGCGCGCGCAGCAGCAGCGATGGCGTCAGCTTCTTGGCGCCCGCCAGGTGGGCGACGAAGCCCTTCACGTCGGCAGTGCGGCCGGCCTGGTCCACCAGGTCGACGGTGGCGCGCTCAGCGGCGCCGACGGCGATGGCCAGCGCGGTCTCCGGAGCCACGGAATGATGCGCGATCAGGTGGTCGCGCACCTGGTCCGACACCAGGGCGACCAGCTTCTCGCTGACCGACAGCGGCAGGACGTTGCGGTAGGCCACGGCGGAGAGCACCTGCTCATGGGCCTCGAACCGGGTGATCACCTGCTGCAGGGCGCTCTCGGCGAAGTCGGCGTTGTCGTTGGCGCAGGCCGCGGTCACCGCGCGTTCCGAGCCATGCTCGGCGATGGCGTCGGTGACGGTGCGCGACAGCATTGGCCTGCGCGCGATGGCCAGCTGCCGAACCGGGCCCCCGAGGCGGACGATCCGCGCCAGGTCCTGGTCGTTGAACACCGGCGAACTGCTGAGCACCGGGAGCGAGATTTCCTCGACATCCCGGGCGAGCCTTAGCGCCACGTCGCGCGGCAACATCGGCGAAGATTTGAGGGTGACGGCCAGCGCGCGCCGAACCATCCCGGCGGCGTCGACAGCCATGATCCGCAGGATCTCGGCCGCGTTCTCGCGGTCTTCGTCGTTGAGCGGCACGGAGTCGATGATCTTGCACAGCTTGTAGGCGCTGGCGGCCCGCTCATCGGCGGTCGCGCCTTTGACCAGCTTGCGGATGTCCTCCACCGTCAGCGCTGATCGCGTCGTCGACATTGCCGCTTCGGTTCCCGCTGCTGAGGGACCCGATCCTGCGTCAGGATCCAGAGTCCGCCCCAACTCCCATGAGTCCGACTGTCCCCCGTCATGCTTAACGGGCGGTTAGGGACGATTCTGTGGACGAAGAATTCTTCCCTCGCCCCCCTTGCTCGGGCAAAGAGGGGGCCTGCGGCAAAGAAGACGGACAAGAAATAGCGGGGGGACGCCACGTGTTGCTCAAGGGCCTGAAGGTCGTCGATTTCACCGCCTACATCGCCGGGCCCGGCGCGGCGGCCATCCTGGGCGACTGGGGCGCCGAAGTGATCAAGGTCGAACGGCGCGAGGGCGACAATATGCGCCACGTGTTTGCCGACCTGAAGAACGACATTGGCGCGAACCCAACCTTCGAGCTCGACAACCGCGGCAAGCGCGGGATCGTGCTGGACATCACCAAGCCGGCGGGCCGCGACGCCCTGGCCAAACTGGCGGAGACCGCCGACGTCTTCCTCACCAACACCCGGCCTGTGTCGCTCCGGAAGTACGGGCTGGACGAGGCCACCCTGCGCGCGGCCAACCCGCGTCTGGTCTACGGCGTGATCACCGGCTACGGCCTGGACGGCCCCGATGCCCACCTGCCCGGCTTCGACGTCACCGCGTTCTGGGCGCGTTCGGGCATCGGCTACATGACTGCGCCCAAGGGCACGGAACCCTTCATGCGCACCTCCGGCATGGGCGACCATTGCACCTCGCTGGCCACGGTCTCGGCGATCCTGGCGGCCCTCTACGAGCGCGAGAAAACCGGCGTCGGCCGCATGGTGCAGACCTCGCTGCTGGCGACCGGCGTCTACCTCTGGGGCTCGGATCTGGCGGTGCAGCTCAAACTCGGGCGCGTGGCCTCGATCCGCCCGCGGGAGAATCCGATCAACGCGGTCGCCAACCACTTCCGCAGCTCCGACGGCCGCTGGTTCGTGCACAATCCGCGCGGCGGCTCCGGCGGCTGGCAGAAATTCCTGGAGGTCGCCGGGCGCCCGGACCTCATCGACGACCCGCGCTTCGCCACCGGCAAGGAGCGCCGCGCCAACGCCCGCGAACTCGCCACCGAGCTGGAGGCCGCGTTCGCGGAACTGCCTTTCGACGAGATCGCGCGCCGACTGGACGCGGCCGACCTCGTCTGGGCGCGATTCCAGACCCCGGCCGAAGTGGACGCCGATCCGCAGATCGCGGCCGCCGGCGGCTTCGTGGACGTCGACGACGGCAAGGGCGGAACCTACCGCTCCCCCGCCAGCCCCGCCGTTTTCCCCGGGGAGCCATCACAGCCACGTCCGCGCGCCCCCCGCCTTGGCGAGCATACGCGCGAGATCCTGGCGGAATTGGGCTACGGCAAGGCCGAGATTGACGCGATGTTCGCCGCCGAGGCCGCCGCCTAGCCCTTGCGGCTGTCCGACAGCACCTTGAGCATCTCCGAGGTGAACATCGAGCCGGTGAGCCGGCTGCCGACGCCCATTTGATCGGTCGGCTGGGTCCCGCGCAGGATCAGCGAGATCAGTTCCTGCTGCTGTTGCTGGCGGTCGAGGTTGCGGGCCGAGGCGTACTGGATAAACCCGCCGTCCTCATTGACCGGCGCCGCGCCGGGCGAGTGGGCGACCGGGCCTGCGCCCGCGGCCTTGGTCAGGTTGGCGTAGACCTCGCCGACGGTCGCGGCGCGGCCATCGCGGTAGAAGATCGCCTTGTTGGCGCGGGCGGCGTCGGGGAACAGCTGGGCGGCTGTGGCGCCGGGCCGGCTCTGGACGGCCTCGATCAGCCTGGCCGAACCCTGCGGGCCCAGGAAGTGGGCCGCGTAGAGTTCGCCCACCGTGGGGCTGCGGCCGGTGCGGCCTTTCAGGTAGGCCGCCGAATCCGAGGTCATCTCGCCGGCCATCAGCGAGGCGGCGTGCGGGTCGAGCCGCAGGTCCATCACCGTGCGCCGCGCCTCGTCGCCGCCGGGCACATGGAAGCGGCCGTCCGGGCCCTTGCTGATCAACTCGGCGTAGCGGGCGTAGCCATATTTGGAGCCGTGCTGCTTCAGGGTGGAAAGCCAGGTCTGCTCGACGAACTGGAAGAGGCCGGCGGCCGAGGAGGTCGGCGCCTTGGCCGACGGGTTCATGCCGCTCTCGCGGTGCGCCATCTTCATCAGGAACGAGAAATCGACGCCGGTCGCTTGCGACGCGCGCTGGATCGCCGACTCGACGACGCTACGGATGCCCTCGATGGCCATGCCAGCACTCCTGAACCCTCATGGTTAATGCGGCGCTAACCATGATTGAGCGCCGCACCCTACCCCTGGGTCAGATCGTCCATCTCGGCGATCTGTTCGGCCAGCCGCCTGCTCTGGCGGCGCTGCCAGACGAAGGCGAAGAACCACCAGACGACGATCAGGACGAGGAGCGGCGCGATGTTCGCCAGGGTCATGTTCGGTCGCGCCTTCTGGAAGCCCAGCATGACGACAAAACTGCCCGCGAAGACCGGGGCGGCGGTCACCGTCATCCAGGTGAAGCTCGTCCGCTGACGCTCAAGCTCGGCGCGATGGAACCCGATCAGCGCCTGGGCCGAGGCCTCCGCCGGCGGCAGCCGCCCGGGCCGCTTACTGACGATCCGCCAGGTCAGCCATCCGACACCGGCCAGGCTGATCAACCAGCCCACCCGCAGGATCTCGTTCGGCGCGCGCCAAGCGTTAGACCCGAACATGACTACCTCCACCGCGGCGATGGCGAGGCCCATCCAGATGCGGCTTCGCAGGATGTCGCCGTAGTTGCGCGCGAGCACGCGGATCGCCTTGACGGTCATGGCCGGGGTCTCCGTTTCCTGGCCCTGCCAGAGGGCCTTCAGGTGGTCTTCAGGAGGCTGGGTCACGCCTTCGCCCTCCCTTCCGCGAACCGTCGGGCGAGGAGCGCCTTCAGGCGGTGGATCTTGGTGGCGACGGCGCCGGGCGACAGGCCGGTGATCTCGCCCATCGCGGCGGCGTCGAGGTCTTCCAGATAGAGCAGCAGGACCTGGCGGTCGGGCGGGGCCAGCTGATGGATCAGGCTCATCAGCCGCGAGAGCGCGCGGCGCTCGCCGACGGCGGTCTCGGGGTCATCGGTGTCCGGCAGGGCCTCAATGGCGTCGAGGCTGGCCCAGCGCTCGGGCCGGAACCGGCGGCGTTTCTGCACATGGCTGGCGGCGGTGTTGTGGGCCACGCGGTAGACCCAGGTGCGCAACGAGCAACGTCCGTCGAAGGCGGCGAAGCTGCGCCACAGGGCCACGTGAATGTCCTGGATCAGGTCGCCGCGGACGTCGACCTCGGCCTCATAGGCGCGCGCCAGCCGTTCGATCGCCCCGCCCAACTCGGCGGCGGCGGCGGCATAGCGCTCATCCTGCTGGCTGGCGTCCACCCAAGGCTCCCCGTCCCGATTGGCAAGGTAGTCGCCGGGACGGGGGAAGTCTTACAGCCGGCGCGCGGGCCTATTGAGCCGGCTGGCCGGTTTTGGGCTTGTCCTTTCGATCGGCCTTGTCCGCGGCCGCCTTGTCGGCAGCGACCTTGGCCTTTTCGGCGGCGGCCTTGGCGCTGGCTGCGGCGGCCTGGGCGTGCGCGGCTGAGGCCTGGGCCTGCTGCTGTTCGTGCGCGGCGCGCGCTGCCTGGGCCTGGGCCAGTTGCTGCTCGTGGGCCACCTTGGCGGCCTGAGCCTGTTGCTCATGAGCCGCGCGTTCGGCTAGCGCCTGCTGCATCTGCTGCTCATGCGCCGCCTTGGCGGCCTGGCCTTGCTGCTCATGAGCCGCGCGTGCTGCTAGCGCCTGCTGAATCTGCTGCTCGTGCGCCGCCTTGGCGGCCTGGCCCTGCTGCTCCGAGGCCGCTCGAGCGGCCTGGGCCTGCTGCGCCTGCTGCTGGTGGGCGGCGCGCGCGGCCTCCTCCTGCCTGGCCTGCTGTTCGTGCGCAGCCTGGGCGGCTTGGATCTGCTGCTGCTTGGCGGCTCGGGCGGCCATCTGGGCCTGCTCGGCCAGCTGGCGGTCGGCTTGGGCCTTGGCGCGCAGGGCGGCTTCGGCCTGGGCGTGCTGCTGGGCCTGGGCCTGGATTCCCGCCAGCTCGGCCTGATGCTGCTGGCGGGCAGCCGCCTCGGCGGCGAGGCGTTGGCGCTCGGCGTCGGTCCGCGCGCGGTTGGCGGCTTCGGCCTGAGCTTTCAGCTGTTGCTGGGCCTGGGCCTGCTGCTGCGCCTGGCGTTGCTGGGCCTCAGCCGCGAGGCGTTGCTGCTGCTGGGCCTGCGCCTGCATCGCAGCCTGGCGTTGCTGGGCCTCGGCCGCGAGGCGTTGCTGTTGCTGCTGGGCCTGAAGTTGCGCCTGGCGTTGCTGGGCCTCGATCTGGGCGCGGCCGGCGGCCGTGGTTTGAGCCTGCAGCTGGGCCTGTAGTTGGGCCTGGCGCTGTTGGGCCTCGATCTGGGCGCGGCGGGCCATATCGGCTTGGGCCTGCTGATCGCGGGCCATGCGGTCGGCCTCGGCCTGCTGGCGCGGATCGAAGCCGCGGCTGCGGTCGCCGGCATAGCCGCCGCGATTGTCCGGGTAGGGACCGGCGTGCTGGGCGGCGAGGCTCGCCGCCGCGATCATGGCGGCGGTGCGGGCAGCATAGGCCTGGCGCTGGTCGCGCTCCTGACGCCAGGCGGCCTCCTGCTGCTGGGCTTGCTGGTCGCGGGCCTGCTGGTCGCGCCACTGGCGCCAGTCGTCGTTGCGCTGCTGCTCGGCGTACCACTGCTGGCGCGAGGCAAAGAGGTTGTCGCGGCGGTTGCTCCAATCGCTGGCGTAGGCGGCCTGCCGCTGGTCGTGCACCGCGGCGAAATAGATCTGGCGCGCGCGGGCGAGGTAGCGCGCGGCGATGTCGGCTTCCGAGGGGTCGTAGTTGTCGTAAGGGCGACCGTCGGCATAGTAGACCTCGGCCAGCTGACCTTGGTCGTAGGCATAGGCGTACTGCGGGTCGCGGACCAGGAACGGATAGTCACTGTCGCCGCGGTAGTAGTATTCGCGATTGCCGCCACGGGTCTGCTCGACGACGCGATATTCGCCTCGGCCAGAGCGCCAGACGTAGGGCCGCGCGCCCTGGTAGTCGACGGTGTAGTCGGGCGGGCTGTCGCCGAAGCTGTCGGCCATCCGATAGGCCCGATCGACATAGGCGTAGCGCGGCCGCGAGGTGCGCGCCAAACGGCGGATCGGAGGCGCGGCCGGCAGGGCATTGGCGTAAGGCGCCGGCGCGGAGACGCTGGCCGGCGGCGGCGCTTCGGCCAGCGGCAGGCTGGCGATTGGCGCGCCCGTGGCGGGCGGCGCAGCGGTCTTCTGGTCACAGGCCGCGAGGCCCAGGACGGCGGTCGCCGCGGCGGTCAGCAGGAATGTGCGATAGGTCATGGCTCATAGAACCCTTGGCAAGCGGCGCCGTTCCCGACGCGATGACCAAGGCCTACGCCTGTGGACATGAACCGGACCGGAACCGGACCGCTCATGCGGCCGTCATGATCGGCGAATCCGCCTTGACGGATATGAATTACGGATGTGATATCTGACGACTGTAATATATGCCGCCGTCACGTTATCAGGGAGTGCGTCATGGTCGTCCAACACGCCGTCCGCTTCGCCTACGATCCCCCCAAACGGCCGACGCCGCCGCAGGTGCGCGTCGCGATCGGCGTGTCGCTCGCCTTCCATGCCGGGCTGCTGGCCTACCTCGCCTACGCCCGGTTCAACCCACCGCCGCCCGCCCAGGCGGCCGAGCGGATCATCGATACGACGATCTACACGCCGCCGAAGCCGCCCAAGCCCGCGCCGGACGAGCCGCACGATCCGCCACCGATCCACAAGGCCGTCGCCGACACCGTGCCGACGGTCGCGCCGCTGCCTTTGCCACTGGCGATCGACCCCCCGCCCCCGGCGTCGCGGCCAGACAGATACGACCTGGTCCCCGCCGAGCCACAGAAGCCGGCCGTCACCTCCCACGCGATCGGCAACCCGACCTGGCTGCGCAAGCCCAGCGGCGAGGAGATGGCCGGCGCCTATCCGGACCGCGACGTTCGCGGCGGGATCACCGGCGTGGCGACGCTGAGCTGTACGGTCGCCGCCAACGGGACCGTGCGCGACTGCCGCGTGGCCTCGGAGACCCCGGCCAGCGCCGGCTTCGGCGCCGCGGCGCAGAAGCTCGCCCGCTACTTCCGCATGAGTCCGCAGACGCTGGACGGCCAGCCGGTCGACGGCGGGACGGTCAACATCCCGATCCGCTTCAGCCTGGGCTAGGCCCTCACTTCGGCGCCACGGCCCCCAGTTTGCGGGTCAGGTACTCCGCCGTGGCGCTGTCGGCCTTCAGCCAGGTCCCGTACCGCAGGAAGCCGTGGATATCGTCGGGGATGACCAGCTCCTCGAAGTCGACGCCCTTGGCTTCCAGCCGCCGCGCCAGGTCGACAGTCTCGGCGAAGTGGACGTTGCGGTCGTCATCCCCGTGGATCAGCAGCACCGGCGAGGTCCAGGTCGCCACATCGGCTACGGGTGAAGCCTTGAACGCCACCTGCATGGCGTCAGCGAGATCGCCCTTCTCGTAGCGGTCCTGCCGCGCGCCGTACGCCAGGAAGATCGTGCGCGACCAGTCGTGCACCCCGTGGAAGTCGACGCCGGCCTTGAAGACGTCGGAGTTGCGGGCCAGCGCCAGCGCCGTCAGGAGCCCGCCATAGGAGCCGCCCCAGATGCCGATGCGCGCCGGATCAACTCCCGGCACGGTCTGCAGAAATTGCCCGCCGGCCGCCACGTCCTGGTACTCCGACGAGCCCGTGGGACCGCCGTGCTCAGGGTGCTGGAAGTCCCATCCGTAGCCGATGCCCAGGCGGTAGTTCACCGACAGCACCGTAAAGCCGTGCGCCGCCATGTACTGGTTCATCGCGTAGGCGTTGGAATAGTAGTCCATGTAGGACCAGCCCAGCATCATCTGCCGCGGCGGCCCGCCGTGGACGAAGATCATCCCCGGGGTCTTGGTCGCGCCGGGCGCCTGGAAGAGTTGCCCCTCAACGGTCCAGCCGTCCGGCGCCTTGAAGATCACCTTTTTCGGGACGACGAACCGCGCGCCCGGGAAACCCGCCGGCGGGGCCTGTCCCGCCAGTTCGCGGCGGTCCTTGCCGTTCAGTCTCATGACGCCGACCGTAGGCGGTTTGTGGGCGTCGGCGGCGATGAACGCCACGCCGGAGGACAGCGCCGCCGGGCTCCATTCCAGGCTCTCGCCTTCGCTCAGCGCCACAGGCGCCCCGCCCTCGGCGGAGACGCGGAACAGGTGACGTCGCTGGTTGTCGTCTCCCAGCTTCCCGGTGTTGGCCGAATAGACCATGGTCTGGCCGTCACCGATCACCGCCAGGTGCTCGATCATGAAGGCGCCGGGGGTCAGCAGCTTAGCGGCCCCGCCCGTGGCGGCGACCGAATAGAGGTGCGGCCAGTTGTCGGCCTCGGAGAGAAAGGTCAGCCGTCCGGGGCCGGCCCAGTGCATGTTCGCGCCGTTGGCAACGTCCGGATAGGACCCGTGCAGGCCGTCCGGGCTCTTCCAGACCTGGCGGCCCGCCGCCGTCGCCACGTCCGCCGTCCAGATCGCCCAGTGTTCGGGCACACGGGTGAGGATCGGCTCGGGCGCGCCGCCTCGGCCGGGCTGGCGGGTGAAGGCGATCCTGCTTCCGTCCGGCGACCAGACCGGCTCGTCATCAAGGCCGGTGGAGGGGGCGAGCCATTCCAGCGGCGTTGTCTCTGCCGCATAGACCCCGATGAAGGCGTGGTCGCCGCGGTTGGAGACGAAGGCCAGCTTCGATCCGTCCGGCGACCAGGTGAGATCGCCGTCCTTGCCGCGGTCGAAGAACAGGCGGTGCGCGTCCTTGCCGTCGAGCTTCGCCGTCCAGACCTGCGTGTCTTTCAGATAGGCCAGCACACCTTTGGACGAGATCGCCGGCGCGTCGCCCTCGATGATCTTCGCCGCCGGCCTTGCGCCCGTCGGATCGGCCAGCCACAGGGTGACTTTCGGTTCGGTGGGATTGAGGCCCGGGTCCGGCTGCAGTCCGCCCTCGGCCGGCCAGTTGGCGTCGTGGTCGCCGCCGCGCACGAAGACCAGCGTCGCCCCGTCGGGGGAGAAGGTCAGGTGGGTCAGTTCCTGGCCGTCATCCTCGGTGAACTGGGTCACCCGGCGTGGCGTGAAGGTTGGCCCCTCGGCGACCCAGACGTTGCGCACACCCCTGAGGACGCGCACCAAGGCGATGCGGTCGCCGTGCTGGGCGCTGACCAGCTCCGGCACGAACGGATAGGAGATCACATCGGCCACTGAGAAGCTCTCGGCCGCGGCCGGCCCGCCGCCGCACGCCAGCAGCACCGCGGCCGACGCCGCGCCGATCAGGAATTCACGCATCACTCTAGTCCCCCTCAGTAGCTCTTTG
>JANXXK010000173.1 GCA_025350685.1 Alphaproteobacteria bacterium
ATACGAACTGGGCCTGGCCTTGGCTGACCTGGGCGAAAGGCGACCGGCGATCGACGCGCTGCGCAGCGCCACCAGCCTCAATCGCGACCTGGCCGACGCCTGGCGGGCCCAGGGCGACCTGCTGTTCCAGCACGGGGACGCCACGGGGGCGGAAGCGGCGTTCGCGCAGTATGCGCGGGCGGCGGTGACCGACCCGGCCCTCAAGCCCGCGGCCACCGCCCTGTTCGAAGGCCGGCTGGACGCCGCCGACGACCTCCTGAGCGCCCATGTGACGAGCCAGGTCACAGATGGTCGGGCGATGAAGATGCTGGCCGAGGTTCGCCTTCGCCAGGAGCGTTACAGGGACGCCGAGACCTTGCTCGCGCGTTGTCTCGAGCTCGATCCCGGCAGCGACGCCGCCCGCTTCAGCTATGCGCAAGCCCTGTTTCGCCAGCAGAAGGCCGGCCCAGCGGCGGCGCAGCTTGAATCCCTGCTGGCGCGAAAGCCAAAGGATCCAGCCTACCGCAATCTATTGGCCGGCTGCCTTGGCCTGCTGGGCGAAGATGAGCGGGTCGCCAAATTGTACGAAGGCCTGCTCGAGGACTATCCGGAACAGCCGCGTATTTGGCTCAACTACGGTCACGGCCTGCGTGCTGTGGGCCGAAGCGAGGATGCCAAGGCCGCCTATAAGCGCTGCATCGCCTTGGCGCCGGGACTCGGCGACGCCTATTGGAGCATGGCCAATATGAAGGTCGTCTCCTTTACCGCCGACGAGCAAGAGGCGATGCTGATTCAGGTCGGGCGGACCGAGCTGTCGGCGGACGATCGGCTTCATTTGCACTATGCGCTGGGCAAGGCGTTCGAAGACAAGGGCGACTACGCGGCCTCCTTCGAACACTATGCGCGCGGCGCGGCGCTGCGGCGCGCTGACGCGGTCTACAGCGCCGACGCAAACCACTCCCAGATGCTGCGGTCGAAACGGCTGTTCACGCCCGACTTCTTCGCTGAACGCGCCATTTTTACTGAGCAGGGGGGCGCCGGCTGTCCGTCGGAAGAGCCGATCTTCATCCTCGGCCTGCCTAGGTCTGGCTCGACCCTGATCGAACAGATTCTCGCGAGCCATTCGGCGGTGGAGGGCACGATGGAGCTGTCCTATGTCGGCCTGATCGCCAATGGCCTCGCCGGTGCGAGCGATCGCTATCCTGAGGCGGTGGCCGATCTCGACGGCGACACCTTGTCGAGGCTCGGACGGTCCTTCATCGATAGCGCCGGACAACATCGCAAACTCGGCAAGCCCTTGTTCATTGACAAGATGCCGAACAATTTCCAGCACCTGGGCCTGATCCAACTGATCCTGCCGAAGGCCAGAATCATCGATGCGCGGCGCCATCCGCTGGCGACCTGTTTCTCGGCCTTCAAACAGCACTTCGCCCAGGGCCAGTCCTTCTCCTACGATCTTGCCGATCTCGGCCGCTACTACGCAGACTACGTGGACCTGATGGCGCATTTCGACACCGTCCTGCCGGGGCGGGTCTGCCGGGTGATCTATGAGGATCTGGTCGAGGATACGGAGGCTCAGGTCCGCCGCCTGCTCGACCACTGCGGCCTGCCGTTCGAGGAAGGCTGCCTGAGATTCTATGAGAACGCCCGGGCGGTCCGGACCGTCAGTTCCGAGCAGGTGCGCCGGCCGATCTTCCGCGGTGGGCTGGAGCAGTGGCGCGCCTACGAGCCCTGGCTGGACCCCCTGAAGCGCGCGCTTGGGCCGGCGCTGGAGGGCTGGCGCGGCGGCGCCTAATCCGTTTGGCCGCCTAGAGGAAGTCGTCGATGCCGGCGGTCTTCTTCTTGCGCCGGGGGCGTTCCCACATGACGCCCGGGTAGCCCTTCAGCGGGGCGAGCGGTTCGCCCGCGTAGAGCCAGTCGACGGCCTGGTCGAGGTTCATGTGGTAGCGGGGCTCGCGGCCGGTGCGCGTCGTGAACAGCGCGCGGGGCAGGTTGATCATCGTGTGAGCGCGCAGGCGATCGTAGAAGATCGGCGTGCCGCACTTGGCGCAGAAGCCGCGCACGGTCCCGGCCTTCTCATCGGCGAAACGAGTGATGGCGGCCTCGCCCTTGGTCACCCAGAAGCGGCTCTTGTAGCAGCCGAGGTAGGTGGCGTAGGCGGCGCCTTGGGCCAGCCGGCTGGCGGCGGCGTGGTCGTGCCAGGCCCAGCGGGCGGGCACGCCGATCTCGATGTGGACCGCCCCGCAAACACAGCGGCCCTTGGCCGTCGGCAGGGACGGGTCGCGGAGCGTCTTGGACGTCGCGCGCGCCATGTGGTCCGCGGCCCCCAACTAGCGTCCCGTGAACACCGGCTCGCGCTTCTCGACGAAGGCCTTGGCGGCTTCCTTGTGGTCGGCGGTCTGGCCGCAGTGGACGTGGTGGGTGGCCTCCAGGTCCATGCAGTCGTCCCAGTCGCCGGCCATGGCGCGGTTGAGGTTCTCCTTCATGTAGCGGTAGGCGATGGTCGGGCCGCCGGCCAGGCGGGCGGCGACCTCGCGGGCCTTGGCGGCCAGCGCCTCCGGCTCGCAGACCCAGTTGGTGAGGCCGAGCCTGAGCGCCTCCTCGGCGTTCACTCGGTCGGAGAGGAAGTACATCTCCCGCGCCTTGGCCGAGCCGACCAGCTGGGTGAGGAAATAGGTGCCGCCGTAGTCGCCGGAGAAGCCGACGCGGGCGAAGGCGGTGGTCATGATCGCGGTCCTGGCCATGATCCGCAGGTCGCAGGCCAGCGCCAGCGCCAGGCCTGCCCCAGCCGCAGCGCCCGGCAGGGCGGCGATGGTCGGCTTGGGCATCTTGAACAACTTGCCGGCGGTGGCGCGCTGGTTGACCCGCTGCGTATGGATCGCCTCGTCGAGGGTGACCTGCCGGCCGCCGCCCGAGTTGTTGGCGTTCATGCCCTTGACGTCGCCGCCGGCGCAGAAGCCCTGGCCGGCGCCCGTCAGTACGATGCACTTGACCGCCGGGTCGAGTTCGGCGGCGGCGAGCTGCTGGCCGAGGGCCTGGTTCATCTCGCCGCTCATGGCGTTGCGCGCCTGAGGGCGGTTCAGCGTGATGGTGAGGATTCCGTCGTCCAGGTCGGCGAGCAG
This sequence comes from Alphaproteobacteria bacterium, assembly GCA_025350685.1. Classification (GTDB taxonomy): domain Bacteria; phylum Pseudomonadota; class Alphaproteobacteria; order Caulobacterales; family Caulobacteraceae; genus Phenylobacterium. The sequence goes on from JANXXK010000173.1 coordinate 3,102, forward strand.
GTCTTCGGTCCCAGTATCGAGCGCGGCCATGGGGTTTCCCTTCGTTCGTCTGCGGAGCGGCGTCGAGGCCGTCGTCTCAGTGATAGGCCCTGACCCTGGCCGAACGGAAGCCTTCGTCGCTTGACGTTCCTTTGGGGCGAGCCTGTAGCTTTCGCCCCAACGACAAAGGGAGGGACGCCGATGCGCCTTCGACAGATCGCCCTGGTGGGCCAGGACCTGGCCGGCGCCGAGGCCGATATCCGCGCCGTGCTGGGCCTCGACTATGCCTATGACGACAAGGGTGTCGGCAAGTTCGGCCTGAAGAACGGCGTCTTCCCGATCGGCGAAACGTTCCTGGAAGTCGTTTCGCCCAAGGAGGCCGGCACCACCGCCGGGCGGCTGATCGAGAAGCGCGGCGGCGACGGCGGCTACATGGTGATCCTGCAGGTCGAGGACATCGTCGCGGCCCGCGCGCGGATCGCCGCGGCCGGCGCCCGCGTCGTCGAGCAGGCCGACCTGCACGACGGCAAGGTGGCGATGAGCCACGTGCACCCTCGCGACGTGGGTGGGGCGATCCTGTCGCTGGACTACATGACGCCTTACGAACACTGGGAGTGGGGCGGTCCGATCTGGCGTGACGGCGTGCGCACCGACATCTCCGTCGGCATCGTCGGCGGCGAGCTGCAGGCCGAGGACCCGGTGAGCATGGCCGAGCGCTGGAGCGCGGTGCTGGGCCTGCCGGCGACGCGGGACGGCGACACCCTGCGGATCGGCCTGGACGGCGGCGAGCTGCGGTTCGTACCGGTCAAGGACGGCCGCGGTGACGGGCTGGGCGCCTTCGACGTGGCCGTGCACGATCCGGACGCTGTGCGGGCTGTGGCCAAGGCGCGGGGGTTGCTCGACGCGGACGGCGAGGTGACGCTTTGCGGGACGCGGGTGAAGCTGGTCCAGGCCTAGAGGCCGCCACACCCATCGGCTCATCCCCGCTTTCGCGAGGACGAGCGGAGCGAAGGGAGGCTAGAGCCGCACCAGGATCTGGTCCCCCTCGGCCAGTTCGGACGCCTCGGTGAAAGAGCAGTCCGGCGCCGGGCTCGACCAGTGCAGCGCGGACGAATTCGTGGCCTTCCAACCGCTTAACGACGCCTACAACGCCCGCTTCGGCTTTCCCTTCATCGTTGCGGTAAAGGGACAGACGCGGGCCGATATCCTGGCGGCGTTCGTGTCGCGGCTGGCCAACGACCCGCAGACGGAGTTCGATACGGCGATCGCCCAGATTCACTGGATCGCGGGCTTCCGCCTCGCGGACCTGACCTGAGAGGGATTTGCGCTTGTTCGACGACCTGCCCCGCCGCTACGTGGACTTGGCCCAACCCCGCCTGGGGTCGCAGGTGGTGTTCGCCACCGACGACTTCTTCGCCGACAAGGCCCGACTGATCTCGCCGGGCGATCCGGTGTGGCGCGAGGGCGAGTACGACGACAACGGCAAGTGGATGGACGGCTGGGAGAGCCGCCGCAAGCGCACCGAAGGCCACGACTGGTGCGTGGTGAAGCTGGGCGTCCCAGGCGAGGTGGCGGGCTTCGAGATCAACACCGCCTATTTCACCGGCAACTACCCGCCGGGGGCCGAGGTCGAGGTCTGCGGCTCGGACGCCGAGGTTCCGGGTGAAGACGCCGGATGGGTGAAGGTCACGCCACGGCTGGACCTGAAGGGCGACGACCGGATCTGGGTCCCGATCGACCACGCTCACCCGGTGACGCACGTTCGCCTGCATATCTTCCCGGACGGCGGGGTCGCTCGCCTGAGAGTCTGGGGCCGGGTGCTGCCCGACTGGTCGAAGGTGGGCGCCGATGAGGTGGTCGACCTCCTGGCCGTCGCCAACGGCGGGCGCGGGATCATCGCCAACGACGAGCACTACGGCGCCATCGCCAACCTCACCGCGCCGGGCAGGGGGGTGAACATGGGCGACGCCTGGGAGACGCAGCGCAGGCGTGAGCCGGGTCACGACTGGGCGGTGTTCGAGCTGGGGACCTTCGGGCGGATCGAGGAGCTCATCGTCGACACGGCCCACCACAAGGGCAACTACCCCGACCGCTGTTCGATCCAGGCCTCCCCGCGCGCCCACGGCTTGCCGGAGGAGATCGCCGCCCAGGCGCAGACCTGGCCGATGCTGCTGCCGGAGGTGAAGCTGGAGGCCGACCAGGTCCACCGGTTCAAGGACGAGATCATCGACGCGCGGCCTGTTCGCTTCGTGCGGCTGAACATCTACCCCGACGGAGGGATCAGCCGGTTGCGGATCATGGGCCGGGTGGTGCGCTGAGCGCGGCCTATTCGCTGGCTGCCTTGGCCACCGCCTTGCCTTCGCCGGCGCGGACGCCGCGCAGGATGTCCACCAGGGCGTAGTTGCCCTCATGACAGGCGTATTCATAGACCTGATCCTTGAGCGCGCTCAGGCTCATCTCCGCGCGCCAGGGGCGGGTGTAGTACGTCGGGTCCTCGACGAGGAATTCATAGAAGATCTGGGTCGCCGAGGCGCGGGTGAACCGCTCGGTCACCCGGCCCTTGGGCGTCAGGAAGATCGGCCCGGCGAGGCCTTGCTCGGCGTTCACGTTGAGGGTCTCGACCACCAGGGTGTCGCCCTCCCACCAAGCCGTGGAATCCCCCAGCCACAGGTGCAGCACGGCCGGGCCGTGACCGGCCTGGGCGGCGGCCTTGGAGGGGAAGATCGGGATGTTGCGCGCATCGTGGATCATCTCCACGACGATGGCGATCGAGCCCGGCGTCTGCACGATCTGGTAGTTGGAATTGTAGAGATTGTTGAGCATCCCCGGGCCGCCGGAGCCCCGCGAGGAGATCAGGCAGCGGTCCCAGGGCTCAAGGTTCTCCGGGTCGGCCGGGGTATCGGCGGCGCGGGAGTAGGCGTTGGCCTTGGCGTCCAGGGCCTTGCCGGCCGGCGAGAACGGCAGCTGGCCGTCGGCGGGATCGACGATCCAGCCGGTGCGGAACTCGCCCTTCACGCGGGCCAGCGTGCGGCCGGGATCGAGCCAGAACATGTTGTAGCCGCCGGGGTCGCCGCCGACGACCGGGGCGCCTTCGCCGGCGTCGGTGGCCTTGGCGTCGGCTTCGGCCCGCCGGGTCATCGGGTTGGACTTGCCGAGCGCGTTGGCCTCGGCCTCGCCGATGGTCAGGGCCTTGGTCCCGGGCAGGCGGGTGAGCTTGGTCACCGAGGCGTTGGACCAGACGCCGGAGAGGTCGGGGTGGCCGTCGGCGGCGCGGGTTGGGACCCATTTGGCGGCCGGGCCGGCCGATACGGCGGCCGGGGCGACGAGCGCCAGCAGGGCGGCGAGCAGGGCGGCGGTCCGGCGCATAATCAGGCCACTTCGCTTAGGGGCGCCGGCAACCCGCCGGCCTGGGCGACAAACCGCGCCACCTCGCCCACGTCGACCAGCCGGGTCAAGTCGGTGAACACATCGGGCCGCTCGCCGCGGGCCTTGGCCATGTCTGCGCGCATGACGGCCAGGTCGGCGCCCACGTGCGGGGCGAGGTCGGTCTTGTTGACCACCAAGAGAACTGGGTGTTGCTGACCGGCCCCTCGTCGACCCAGAGGTCGCCGACGCGGACGGCGCGTTCGGGTCCCTCGTCGTCGTAGAACGCGCCGGCGCTCATGCGGAATTCCTCGCCGCGGCTCAGCTTCATGCCGTCGAGCTTGCGGGTGCGGGGCGCCCCCGCCCCACGTGCGGCTAGCCTTGCCATCCGCCGCCCACGCGGCTCACCCAGGCGAGGCCCGGCGACAGCCTAGAGACTTCTGGCGCCAGACCGGGCTCGGGAGGATAGGATGGCGGCTTACGGTCCTGCACGAGGGAGACTCTAGGATGCGCGCACGCGCCTTGTCGATCATTGTAATCCTGGCGTTTTGGGCCGCCGCGGCGCAGGCCCAGGCGCCCCTCAGCCCGACCACGCCGATGATCCTGACTTGGACGCCGGCCCAACAGCGCCAGTGGTATCCGGCCATCGAGACGGTGTTCGAAACCCGCACGGTGGCGGCCGGCGGCACGGTGCATCCGCTGCCCAAGGCGGCGAAGCCGATCGCGCCGACCTACGAGTTCAAGGGCAAGACCTGGACGGTCGACGACTACATGGCCGCCAATTCGGTCTCCGGCGTGCTGGTGCTGAAGGACGGCAAGCTCCTGCTCGAGCGATATAGCCTGGGGCGCAAGCCGCAGGACCGCTGGACCTCCTTCTCGGTCGCCAAGTCGATCACCTCCACCTTGGCTGGGGCGGCCATCCGCGACGGGCGGCTGAAGCTTGCCGATCCGGTGACCACCTACCTGCCGGAGCTGAAGGGCAGCGCCTACGACGGGGTCAGCGTCGGCGACCTGATGACCATGAGCTCGGGCGTGGCCTGGAACGAGGACTACAGCGACCCGAAGTCCGACATCGCCCAGGCCGGCGTCGTGCTGGAGCCGGGCGTCGACCCTTACATCAGCTATGTGAAGCGCCTGAAGCGCGCGCACCCGCCGGGGACGACCTGGCACTACAACACCTCCGAGACAGACCTGATGGGGATCGTCGTGGCGCGGGCGGCGGGCAAGCCGCTGGCGGCCTATCTGTCGGAGAAGATCTGGAAACCCTACGGCATGGAGCGCGACGCGGTCTGGATGGTCGACCGGGGCGGGCTGGAGCTGGGCGGCTGCTGTATCTCCATGACGCTGCGCGACTATGGCCGGGTCGGGCAGTTCATGCTCGACGGGGGGATGGCGGGCGGCAAGCCGGTGCTTCCCGCCGGCTGGGTGCAGGACGCCACGCGCGTGCACATCGCCAACGGCCTCACCGGTTACGGCTATGTCTGGTGGATCGGTCCGGAGGCGTTCGAGGCCGAGGGCATCTACGGCCAGTCGATCCTGGTCTATCCCAAGGACAAGCTGGTGGTGGTGATCAACTCGGCCTGGAAGCGGGCGGACGCCGACGCCGACTGGCTGGCGATGGCGGCGTTCCAGAAGGCGGTGCGAGCCGCGGCCAAGGCGGCTCGCCTGTGAGCATGGCGTTCTCAGCCATCGCGCTGAGCGGCGCGCCGCAGGATCGCGGCCGGGCCCAGGGTGTGGCATTGCGCCCGCTGATCCAGTCGCACCTGGCGGCCTGGCTCGGCGCGCTGGCAAAGGGCGGGGTCGGTGAGCCAGAGGCCTATGTGGCCCAGATGCTGGCGGCCACCGACTTCGTCACGGCGATCCGGCGGCACACGCCGGACCTGATGGCCGAGGTCGAGGGTATCGCGGCCGGGGCGGAGGTCCCGTTTGAGCTGCTGTTCGGCCTGCAACTGCTCGACGAAGAGTGGGCGCATCGGGTGCGCACCCAGGCGGCCGACGGCAAGCTGGAGAAGTGCACCAGCCTCGGCATCGTCGCCGCCGACGGGCAGACCTGGATCGGCCAGAACATGGACCTGGGGAGCTACACCGACGGTCACCAGGCGCTGCTGTCGATCGCCGCCGAGGGGAACCGGCCCGCGGCCCTGGTGTTCACCGTGGCCGGGATGATTGGGCTGATGGGGGTCAATGCCGCCGGGGTCGGGGTCTGCGTGAACTCACTGCCGCAGCTGCCGTCCGCGCCGCGCGGCCTGCCGGTCGCCTTTGTGCTGCGTCGGCTGCTGCAGGCGCGGAGTCTCGCCGCGGCATGCGACCTGGTGACCGGCCTCCCGCACGCCACCAACCAGCACTATCTGATCGCCGCTCCTGGCGCGGTGCGCGCCTTCGAGGCCTCGGCCGAGGGGGTGACGGCGTATCACCCGCCGCAGGCGTCTCGGGTGCTGCACACCAACCATCCGCTCGCCGAGGTCCAGGGCGATGCCGAGGATGCGGCCTACCGGGCGAACACGGTGGCGCGGCTGGCGGCCCTGGGCGCGCGGCTCGGCGGCGGCGAGCCGGGGCTTGAGGAGATCAAGGGCGCGCTCTGCTCGTTCGACGATCCGCAGCATCCGATCTGCCGGCTGCGCGGCGAGGGTCCGCTCAGCGCCTTCACCACCGGCTCGATGATCTCGGCCCTGGCGCCGGGGCGGGTGGGGAGCTGGGTCAGCTCAGGTCCGCCGAGCGTGGCGGGCTACCTAGCGTTCGCCCTGGCCGACGCCTAGACCCTGACCGCGACAACACCGCCATCGTAGGTGGCGGCGGCGGTGCGGTCGGCCTATCATTGCGACCCGCTGCACCGGATGATTGCGTGAAGAGCTCCGAGCGTGAATTGGTCCGCAAAGAACGCGCGGCGCTGGCGGCTGGATGGCCGCCGGCCAATGCCGAACGTCGATAGGGAGGTCACTATGTCGATCCTGGAAACCGCACCGCGGACTTTGAACGCCGGGGCGGCTGATGATCCCGCGATCACGGAGTTGAACGCCGCCTTCGAGGCGCAGCGGCGGGCCTTCGCGGCCGACCGAAACCCTGGTCTGGACGAGCGGCGGCGACGGATCGAGACGTTGATCGGCATGATGCTGGCCAATCGCGAACGGATCAGTGCGGCGCTGATCCAGGATTTCGGCGCCCACCCTGTGGGAGCGTCGGACCTGATCGAGGTCTTGGGCGTGATCGGCCGCGCGCAGTACGTGTTGGAGCATCTCGAAGGTTGGATGGCCCCCCAGCCGCGTCACGTCGACGCCGTCACGCTGGGCACGTCCAGCGCCTACGTCCAGAGCCAGCCCAAGGGAGTCGTCGGCAACATCGTCCCTTGGAACTTCCCCTTTGATCTTTCCGTGGGGCCGATGATCGAAATGCTGGCCGCCGGCAACCGCGTCATCGTCAAGCCTTCGGAGTTTACCCCTGCCTGCGCCGAACTCCTCCGCGAGATGGTCTCCGAAGCTTACGATCCGTCTCTGGTTTACGTGGCGAACGGCGGCCTGGAACTCGCCCGCGCTTTCTCCGCCCTGCCCTGGGATCACCTGCTCTACACCGGCAGCCCGAACGTCGGCCGCCAGGTCATGGCGGCGGCCGCCGCCAACCTGACGCCTGTGACCCTCGAGCTCGGCGGCAAATGCCCCGCCCTGATGGCCCCGGGATCTGTGACAGCGAAGAACGTGGAGTCTGTGATCGGCACCAAGGTGGTCAAGAACGGCCAGATGTGCGTCTCGGTCGACTACTGCCTGGTTCCTCGCGCTGATCTGGACGCCTTCGTCGAGCACGCGAAGGCCTATATGCAGCGCGCCGCGCCGGACTACTCCAACGGCCCGGAGGTGACCGGCATCATCTCGCTTCGCCACCTCGATCGGTTGGCCGAGTTGCTGCAGGAGGCCAGGGACAGCCAGTGCCGCATCGTTCCGCTCCAGCAGGACGAGCGGATCGACCGAGAAGGGCGGCGCATGCCGATGTCACTGGTGCTCGACCCGGCGCCTGACCTACGGCTCATGCAGGAGGAAATCTTCGGTCCCATCCTTCCGGTCGTCGCCTACGATCAGTTGACCGACGCTATCTCCATGATCAACGCCGGCGAGCGGCCACTCGGCCTTTACGTCTTCGCCGAAGACCCGTCCGTTGCGCAGAGCGTGCTGGACCAAACCACGTCCGGCGGCGCCGCGGTCAACACCTGCGCCATGCAGAGCGCGCTCCCCTCGATGGGCTTTGGCGGCGTCGGCACAAGCGGCATGGGCCGCCACCATGGCGAGGCCGGCTTTCGGGAGTTCTCCAACCCGCGTGGCGTTTTCGTCCGCGGAGAGGGGGACATGATCGACGCCTTCTACGCCCCCTACGCCAAGGCCGAGGCGCTGGTGAAGGCTGCGCTCTCGGCGAGTTGATCGCAAACTGGGCTGGCGCGTATCCGCCGGAGCCGTTGCAAAGCAGGTCGAAAACTCTCCGCTGTCGATGCGCCTCCCCTCAGGGGAAAGTGACTCTCAATCAAGGAGTTAGAATGGCGGTGCTGACAGTCGAACGGCGACTTGTCTCCAGTTTGGCGCATAGCGCCCAATCCCGAGCGACGCTCAAGCCACGAGGGATTTCCACTCCGCCAGGGCGGCGGAGCGTCGCGTTCGATATTCTTGGCGACTGACGAGGTGGCGCTCCTGGTTGAAGTGATTGTGGAACGCGGCGTGGGTCGCGACGAACCGTTGCAAGGTCTTCATCGGAGGCCTCTATCACGCCGGCTGCCGCGCGGGGCGTTTCGGCTGACAAGACCCCCCGACGGCATCTGCGAGCAGGAAGGTGTTGAGCATCCCTCGATGAGGGGATGGTGGGCGAGGTTAGCACGGTCGGATTGGATATCGCCATGAACCCCTTTTCGGCGCCCTGCGATTCGCGTGTGTTAATGACGTCTCCGAGATTTGGCGTTTTGATTGGGCCCTCATTGTTCGGGGGCGAACATGACCGACTACCGGCTCTATTTCCTAGACGACAAAGGTCACATCCGCGACGTCGTCGAGCTTGAGTGTCCCGATGACGACCAGGCGATCAGTGATGCCCAGCACCACGTTGACGGGATGGACCTAGAACTTTGGCAGCGCGCCCGCATGGTCACGAAGCTTCCGGCGCGCCCGCCGGCTTAGGCTCCCTCGGCGCCCATGTCTTTAGCAATTGCGAGCCGGGGAACCTCTGGGACACTTGCGACCTGTAGCGGCATGTTAAGTGTGCAAGCCTACCTGATCCTCGCCAACGAGGCCGATATGCGCGCTGAGACCTCAGCGAATCCGGAGATGCGTGCGCACTTCCTGCTCATGGCGACCGAATGGCGGCGGCTGGCGTCCTTCGCTGAAGCCACAGAAGCTTGCCGGCCTGCGGGGCCGGTGTAAGTTCCGTCCGCCTCGGCGGTGTTTTCAGCCCAAACTTCGGAAGGCAGGCTTCGCTCCGCTGCCTCCTCAACCCATAGCCGACGTTTGGAGGGTCCGGCTGTGGACGTTCGGGCTTAAAGTGGAGTTCCTGGCGGGTCCCAGGCGGTGGTCTCGACCCGGTGCCGAACCCCGGCGGCCTGCTGTCGCGCAACCCGCCTAGATATTCTTCACGAACCAGAAGACGAAAACAGCGACGCCCACCAAGGCGATTCCGAGTAGCACGCGCACCAACGGTGGATCGCGCGGTGCGATATGCACGGGCCAAGGCAGCGTCAACGCTCGAAGAGCGGAGATG
>JANXXK010000206.1 GCA_025350685.1 Alphaproteobacteria bacterium
CCACCCCGGCCGCTCGGCCCGCCTGCAGCTTGGTCCGAAGGTGCTGATCGCCGAGTTCGGCGAGCTCAACCCGCGCATCCTCAAGACCCTCGACGCCGAGGGCCCGATGCTGGCCTTCGAACTCGACCTGGGCGCCATCCCCGAGCCGAAGAGAAAGCCCACCAAGACCAAGCCGGCGCTGAGCCTGTCGGCCCTGATGCCGCTCACCCGCGACTTCGCCTTCCTGGTCGCCGCCGACACGCCCGCGGGGGAGGTCGCTCGGCCCATCTTGGCCGTCGATAAAGCGTTGATCGCCGGCGCGCGGGTGTTCGACGTCTACCAGGGCAAGGGCGTGCCGGACGGACAGAAGTCGGTGGCCGTCGAGGTCACCATCCAGCCCACCGACAAGACCCTGACCGACGCCGAGATCGAGGCGCTGTCGGCCCGCATCATCGCGGCGGCAGAGAAGGCGGTAGGGGCGAAGCTGCGGAGCTAGTCGGCCAATGGAAATCAACGGCGTCGCCCACACCTTCATCACCGCGTCCAACTTCGAGGCGAGCGTGGCCTTCTATCGCCAGCTGTTGCCGTTCCTCGGGATGCGGATCGTCGCCGACACGCCTAACACCTTCTACGGCGTGGGCGGACGCACCGGCTTCGGGATCAACCGCCCGGCGCCGGAGCACGTGGGCGCGAAGTACGACCAGCGGCGCATCGGCCTGCACCACCAATGTTGGCGCGCCCGCGAGCGGGGCGACATCGACGAAGCTTACGCCTTCCTGCGCTCGATCGGCGCCAAGATCATCCACGGGCCGCAGCAGGACGCGTTCGCCCCCGGCTACTATTCGGTGCTGTTCGAGGACCCCGACGGCGTGCGTCTGGAGATCAACCACGTGCCGGGCCGCGGCCTGTTCGACACCCCGACCGGCATGGTGGGACAGAGCCTGGACTGAGCTTTCCTTTCCCATTCATGGGAAAGGGGGACCGCGCCCCGCAGAGGGCGTGGTGGAAAGGGCAAGCGGCAAGCTCGGCGGATGAGGCTCTCCCTCTCCACCCCTCGCTTTTCAGCGAGCGGTCCCCCTCTCCCGCTGCGCGGGAAAGGAAGTCAGAACGGCCAGTAGTTTCGGTTCCGGGAGTAGGCCAGGTAGCCGATGTTGGCGCCGAGCCTGAACCCCACGCCCGCGCGCATCGGGGCCAGGATGATGTTGTCGGCCTTCTGGTAGTTCACCCCCAGCCCGCCGATGAAATAGGCAGTGCCCTCGACGCCCGGGAAGCGCTGGAAGATGTCGCGGGCGTCGTCGAGATTGTAGCAGAGGGTGAACACCCGGCTGGCGTTGCCGCCGAAGTCCCAGCCCACCGAGGGGCCGCGCCAGAAGACCTGCACGGGCTCCCTGCCCTTCATGTAGAGCAGGCCCCGGCCATAGCGGGCGCCGACCCCGATGGCGCCGGAACCTTCCTCGCCGGCGATATAGGCGGTGGGCCGGCCGTTGTTCTTGAACAGGCGCTCCGCCGCGCCACCGGCCGCCTCGGCGGTGACGCCCAGGAAGTCGGAGACCGAGTTGACGATCTCGTCCTCGGTGTAGGTGTCAGGCTTGCCGGCTGGCGGGGCCGCGGGCCCCGTCCCACTCCCGGTCGGATAGGACGGCGTGCTGTTGGGCGCCGGTGGCGCGCTGCCTTGCGAAGACGGCGCCGTGGCCGTGCGCGGCTTGGCCGGCGGCAGCTGGATCGGCTCGGCGTTCGCCGCAGCCGCGGCCCCCAGAGTCACGAGGCCCGAAACGATCAAAGTGCGGCGGTCCATGGGCGCAGTTCCTCCAGAGTCGTCAGCGTTCAGCCTTGCCCTATCCTCCTGATGAATCGCGTCAGCTTAACGTCCGATTAACCGTGTTCTGCGGATGCGGCGCCCGCGCGCCTCGCCAAGCGGCCCGGATGTGCTAGAGGGAGCGCCCGCTAGAGCGCGTCAGGGTGAAGTGGATGCCGGTTCACCCGTCCGACGCGCTCTAAAGTAGAAGATAGACCCTTCTAGCCCGTTCAGGTCCTGAACGGGTCAGGGTCTAACCGAAGCACAGCATGACGACGCCGCTCGACCACATCCGCAATTTCTCCATCGTGGCGCACATCGACCACGGCAAGTCGACGCTCAGCGACCGGCTGATCCAGGAGACCGGCGCGCTCACCCAGCGCGAGATGACCGAGCAGGTGCTCGACAACATGGACATCGAACGCGAGCGCGGGATCACCATCAAAGCCCAGACCGTGCGCCTCAACTACAAGGCCGACGACGGCGAGACCTATGTCCTGAACCTGATGGACACGCCTGGCCACGTGGACTTCGCCTACGAGGTCTCGCGATCCCTCGCCGCCTGCGAGGGTTCGATCCTGGTCGTGGATGCCTCGCAAGGCGTCGAGGCCCAGACGCTGGCCAACGTCTACCAGGCCATCGACAACAACCACGAGATCATCCCGGTCCTCAACAAGATCGACCTGCCGGCCGCCGAGCCCGAGCGGATCCGCCAGCAGATCGAGGACGTCATCGGCCTGGATGCCTCCGACGCCGTGCTGACCTCGGCCAAGACCGGCGCCGGCATCCACGAGCTGCTCGAAGCCATCGTCCACCGGCTGCCCGCGCCCAAGGGCGACGCCGCGGCGCCGCTGAAGGCCCTGCTGGTCGACGCCTGGTACGACCCCTACCTGGGCGTGGACGTGCTGGTCCGCGTCATCGACGGGACCCTGCGGTCGGGGCAGCGCGTGCAGATGATGCAGCAGGGCTCGACACACCTGATCGACCGGATCGGGGTGTTCAACCCCAAGCGCACCGAGGTCGAGAGCCTTGGCCCCGGCGAGATCGGCTTCATCACCGCCCAGATCAAGGAAGTCGCCCAGGCCGCCGTCGGCGACACCATCACCGACGAGAAGCGCCCGGCCGCCATCGCCCTGCCCGGCTTCCGCGACGTGCAGCCGGTAGTGTTCTGCGGCCTCTTCCCGGTGGACGCCGCCGACTTCGAGGACCTGCGCGCCGCGATCGGGCGCCTGCGCCTGAACGACGCCTCGTTCAGCTACGAGATGGAGACCAGCGCGGCGCTCGGCTTCGGCTTCCGCTGCGGGTTCCTGGGGTTGCTGCACCTGGAGATCATCCAGGAGCGTCTGAGCCGCGAGTTCGACCTCGACCTGATCGCGACCGCACCCAGCGTCATCTACAAGATCGGCATGACCGACGGCTCGGAGATCGAGCTGCACAACCCGGCCGACCTGCCCGACCCGGTGAAGATCGCTACAATCGCCGAGCCCTGGATCAAGGCCACGATCCTGACGCCGGATGAATATCTGGGCAGCGTGATCAAGCTCTGCCAGGACCGCCGCGGCGCCCAGCGCGAGCTGAGCTACGTCGGCTCCCGCGCGCTGGTGGTCTACGACCTGCCGCTGAACGAGGTGGTGTTCGACTTCTACGACCGGCTGAAGAGCGTTTCCAAGGGCTACGCCTCCTTCGACTACCAGATCGAGGACTATCGGGTGGGCAACCTGGTCAAGATGTCGATCCTGGTCAATTCGGAGCCGGTAGACGCGCTGGGCATGCTGGTCCACGCCGATCGCGCCGAGGCCCGCGGCCGCGGCATGGTCGAAAAGATGAAGGAGCTGATCAGCCCGCACATGTTCCAGATCCCGATCCAGGCGGCGATCGGCGGCCGGATCATTGCGCGCGAGACGGTGCGCGCGCTGCGCAAGGACGTCACCGCCAAGTGCTACGGCGGCGACATGAGCCGCAAGCGCAAGCTGCTCGACAAGCAGAAGGCCGGCAAGAAGCGCATGCGCCAGTTCGGCAAGGTCGAGATCCCGCAGGAAGCCTTCATCGCC
>JANXXK010000175.1 GCA_025350685.1 Alphaproteobacteria bacterium
CGAGGCCCTTGCGCTCGACGTCCCAACCCCGATCGCGCAGCAGGGCGTGCCGCGCGGCGGCCAGACACGTCATGTGCGCCATCTGGGTTCCGGTGACGAAACCGACGCTGGTCTCCGCCGGGAAGTCGAAAATCTCCCGCAGCCACCCTGCGGCGACCTCCTCGACGACCGATGCCGCGGGGCCGCAGGCGTGGATGCCGGCATTCTGATCCCAGGCGGTGGTCAGCCAGTCCGCCGCCATCGCCGCCGGTGAACCGCCGCCGATGACCCAGGCGAAGAACCGGCCGCTCTGCGATCCCAGGATGCCGCCGGCCGTGTCGGCGACCAGCTCGTCGATCACCTGGACAGCCGGCAGTCCGCGCTCGGCAAGCGGCTTGGCGAGCCGCGCGCGCATCTCAGCCACGGTGGCCGTGGTCGCCACACCGCGCTCATTCAACCCATCCAACCAGGCGAAGGCGTGTTGGGCGGCGCGTTCCAGCGCGGCGCGGTCGGTCGGGTCGATCGGCATCTAGATCCTCCGGTGCGCGGAATCGATGGAGCGTGGGCCGTAAGGTCAAGCCCCGGCGTGGCGGTTTTCGGCCGCCGCACCAGTTGCCAATCGGCCTGCCGCATGGTCCCTCAGCACCCTTGGCATTGGCGCTGCTGGAGATAGGCATGGCCCACTGGCTGGTGAAGTCGGAGCCCAACAAATACAGCTTCGAAGACCTGCAGAGGGACGGGAAGACCGTCTGGGACGGGGTGCGTAACAACACCGCCGCCCTGCACCTGAAGGCCATGAAGGTCGGCGACGAGGCGCTCTACTACCACTCGCAGGAAGGGCTGGAGGTGGTCGGGATCGCCAAGGTGGTGCGCGAGGCCTTCGTCGACCCCACCGATCAGGCGGGCCGCTTCGTCGCCGTGGAATTCGCGCCGGTGCGGCCCTTGAAGACCCCCGTCACCCTGGCCCGGATGAAGGCCGAGCCGGGGCTCGCCAACATGGCCATGCTGCGGCTCTTCCGCCTGTCAGTCTCGCCGGTCACCGACGACGAGTGGGCGACAATCCTGAAGATCGCCGGTGGCTAACCGGATCGGCGAACGCCGTTGTCGCCTCGCGGGCAGCGTGTAACTCTGCCGCCTGGGGAGATAACATAATGACGAAGCTCGAACGCGCACCGACGCGCGAGGTCCGCACGCCGGTCATGGAAAGCAACCGCTGGGACGGCCTGACGATCCGGCCCGATGACATCGTCATCGCCACCTATCCCAAGGTCGGCACCACCTGGACCCAGCGCATCGTCGACCTGCTGGTCTTTCAGGACCCGGCGCCGCGGCCGATCATGGATACTTCGGTCTGGCTCGACTCGCGGCTGTTCGCGGCGGCTGAAGACGATCTCGCGACGCTCGAAGCCCAGACGCACCGGCGGTTCATCAAGAGCCACCTGCCCTTCGACGCCCTGCCGGTCTACGACACGGTCAAATACATCCACGTGGCCCGTGACGGGCGCGACGCCTTCATGTCCTGGCACAACCACGTGCTGGGCTTCACGCCCGAGATGAAGATGAAGTTTGGCCAGAACATCATGGCTGACCCGGCGCTGCACTTCATGCTGGCTGCGGGACCGCCCCCGCAGACGCCGGAGGACCCGCAGGAGTTCTTCCAAGGCTGGATCGCCCAGGCCGAGGCCGAGCCTGCGACCGGGCCCGGCGCCAACCTATCCTACTTCGATTTCGAGAACGCCTACTGGGCCGAACGGGGGCGCAAGAACCTGCTGTTCGTGCACTACAACGACCTCAAGGCCGACCTTGCCGGCGAGATGGCGCGCATCTCGGAATTCCTGGAGATCGACACCCCGGCGGAGCGGCTGCCGAAGCTGGCCGCCGCGGCCAGTTTCGAGGCGATGAAGTCCAGCGGCGAGGCCCTGCTGCCGAAGATCGGCGAGCACTTCGACCACGGCGCGAAGCGTTTCCTCAACAAGGGTGTCAACGGTCGCTGGCGCGACGTGCTGACCGATGCCGACCTCGCCCGCTACGAGGCGGTGTTCCGGCGCAAGGTCTCGCCGGCCTGCGCCGACTGGTTGGAGAACGGAAAGGCCGGCGCAGGTGACCCGCGGACCGCCGCGGACTAATCGTCGAGATCAGTGGGTGACGACGATGTCGCCTGCCTGGATCGCCCGCGGCCCGTCGGCATAGGGCAGTTCGACGTTGGTGAAGGCCAGCGGAATGCCGGCGCAATGCAGTGCGCTCGGCCCATCGCAGACCTGGAAGTGAAGGTGCGGCTCGGTGGCGTTGCCCGAGGCGCCCAGCCGCCCGACGCGAGCGCCGGCCTTCAGATGGTCGCCGACCTTCACCGGGATACTGCCGGGCTGAAGGTGGGCGTAGAGCGAATATTCGCCGTCGCCGTGGTCGATCAGCACCGCGTTGCCGCCGATCGCCCGGTCGCCCCGCTTCAGCAGTTTCATCTGCAGCGCGCCCATCCGGTCGCCGTAGGCGTCGAAGCTTTCCCCGACACGCCGCAGGATCTCAGGCGTCTCCGGCTGGTCGGCGACCACCTCGACGACCACACCCTCGCCGGCGGCCAACACCGGCGCGCCATAGGCGTAGTAGTCGGTGAGCTTCTGGCCCTCGCCACGGAACGACTTGTCGTCGGCCCCGATGGCCGCAATGTCGAAGGCGAAAGCCTCTGGCAGGGCCCAGCGGTGACCGCCGTGCGGCGTGCCGGAGACGACCACAGCCCAGCGACCCTGCAACGGGAAGCGCAGCGGCGTCTTCACGCTTGCCGAGCTGACCGGGATCGACACTGAAGCGGTCTCGGTCTGGCCGGCGCGGGTCGCATGCGCGGTGATCCGCAGTTCGTCGCGCGAGCCCTTCCAGCCGAAGGTCTGGTTGGCGATCAGGCCGACGGTCCCGCCTGCCAGGCTGTCGGTCGACGACAGCCTGGGATGATCGCCCATGAGCTTGCCGTCGCAGAACTGGAACGGGAACATGCCCGCCTGCAGCTGGGCAGCCGACCCGCCCTTCACCGCCGTCTTCAGCGCCCCGCCGGACAGCCGGCGGCTATCCACCGCCACACCCTTGTCGAGCAGCTCGAAGGTGACCTCGGTGAGGTCTGCGGCGGCCTCGCCGCGGTTGATCAGCGCCAGGTCGGGCACGACCAGCGACTGGAACCGCGTCCCCGGCACCAGCGGATAGGCGTAGAGCGTCCTGGCCGGGCAGAGCCTGGCCTCCAGCGCGGGTTCCGCGGTCGCCGCGCCGGCGCTCATCGCGAGCAAGACAAGGCCAAAGAACGCTGATTTCGGTTGCATGGTCGCCTCCAGGGCGCGCCGTAAACCCTACGCCGCCGCCGCTGGCGAGTTAAATCGCGGCAACCTCAGCCTTGCGCCGCCTCGATGGTCATTTGGGTCTGGGTGACCAGGGCCATCAGCTTGCCCTGGTCGTTGGTGATCCGCGTCTGCCAGACGCTGGAGCGGCGGCCGATGTGCAGCGGCGTCGCCTCGCCGGTCACCGTCGAGCCCACCGGCGCGCCCCGGAAGAAGTTGGTCTTGCTCTCCAGCGTCGTGGTGCGCGTGCCGGGCGCGAGGTTCAGCACCCCGCCCACGGCGCCCAGGGCGTCGGCAAGCGCCATGTAGGCGCCGCCGTGCAGAATACCGCCCGAGGTGCAGAGATCCTCGCGCACCACCATCGCACCGACCACCCGGGTCTTCTCCCGTACGGTCAGCTGCACGCCCATCAGGTCGGAAAAGGGCATGCCGGTAAGGGTGGGTTGCGCCTGGGCCATGTGGGTTCCGTTTCTCGCCGCGGATGGGGTTGCGAAACGCGAGCCTAGCGGCCATCTGAACCGTTCTGCAAAGCTTACAGGTCACGCTCGTCTTGCCTGAGAGGGTCTCAAGGCGTAGGGGACGCACCCTCAATAGCGGGAGAATTGCGATGGGTTACCGGGTGGCCGTCGTCGGCGCCACGGGCAACGTGGGCCGTGAGATGCTGAACATCCTCGAGGAAGTGAACTTCCCCGTGGAGAAGATTCACGCGATCGCGTCGCGCAAATCCATCGGCGTCGAAGTCAATTTCGGCGACAGGATCATCAAGTGCGAGGACATCGCACAGTTCGACTTCTCGAGCGTCGACGTCGTGCTGATGAGCGTCTCGGGCGACTTCTCCCGCGAATGGTCGCCGAAGATCGCCGCCACGGGCGCGATCGTCATCGACAATTCCTCGGCGTTCCGGATGGACCCCGACGTGCCGCTGATCGTGCCGGAAGTGAACCCCGACGACGTCGAGTGGGCGAACAAGAAGAACATCATCGCCAATCCCAACTGCTCCACCGCCCAGCTGGTGGTGGCGCTGAAGCCGCTGCACGATCGGGCGCGGATCAAGCGGGTTGTGGTCTCGACCTACCAGTCGGTCTCCGGGGCCGGCAAGGAAGGCATGGACGAGCTGTTCGACCAGACCAAGAACGTCTTCGTTCTCGGCGCGACCCCGCCGAACAAGTTCCCCAAGCAGATCGCCTTCAACGTCATCCCCTTCATCGGCGCCTTCAAGGACGACGGCTACACCGACGAAGAACAGAAGATGTGGAACGAGACCCACAAGATGCTCGATCCGGACATCGCGCTGACGGTCACCTGCGTGCGCGTGCCGGTGATGGTCGGCCACTCCGAGGCGGTGAACATCGAGTTCCACGAGCATCTCGATGAGGACGAGGCGCGCGACATCCTGCGCGAGAGCCCCGGCCTGATCGTCATAGATAAGCGCGATCCCACCGGCTACATGACGCCGAAGGAGGCTCAGGGCGAGTTCGCGGTCTTCGTCAGCCGCATCCGCAACGACCCGACCGTCGAGCACGGGCTCAACATCTGGGTCGTCGCCGACAATCTGCGAAAAGGCGCCGCCCTCAACGCCGTGCAGATCGCCGAGCTCCTCCACGAGCGCGGCCTGATCCGCCAGAAGGCGCTCGCCTAAGGCCATGTCGTCCTCGCCTACGCCCGGCGACTCCCGCCTGGCGCTGGCCGCGGGGATCGGCTGCTACCTTTTGTGGGGATTCCTTCCCCTGGTGTTCCAGGCGATGGAACGGCTGGGCATCTCCTCGTGGGAGATCCTGTCCAACCGAACCGTGTGGGCCGTGCCCGTCGCGCTGGCGTTCGTGTTGATCGCGCGCCAGGGCGGCGAGGTTCTGAGCGCCATCCGCAATCCGCGGACCATGGCCTGGCTCACGCTCTCGGCCCTGCTGATCGCCACCAACTGGGCGATCTACATCTGGGCGGTGAACTCGGGCCGGGTGCTGGAGACCAGCCTCGGCTACTACATCATTCCGCTGCTCGCCATGGCGGCCGGCGCGCTGATCTTCCACGAACGCATCAACCGTATAGGGGCGTTCGCCATCGCCCTGGCCGGTGTGGGCGTCGCGTTGCAGGCGCTGGCGCTTGGACGCCTGCCGCTGATCTCGTTGGCCCTGGCGCTCAGCTTCGGCCTCTACGGCATCGTGCGCAAACGCGTGGCGGCGTCGGCCCAGACAGGCCTGCTGATCGAATGCTTGCTCCTGGCCGGACCTGGCGCAGCCTATGTGCTGTGGCTGCACGCCGGGCATGGCGGCCACTTCGGCGCGAACCTCCCGGCCACCGGCTGGCTGCTCGCCTGCGGACCGGTGACCGCCGTGCCGTTGATGCTCTTCTCCTGGGCGGCTCGCCGCATCCCACTGTCGTTCATGGGCTTCCTGCAGTTCATCGGGCCGACGATCGGGTTCGTCATCGGGGTCGCCCAAGGCGAGGCGTTCACGCCACTGCGCGCGGCCTCGTTCGTGTTCATCTGGGGCGGGGCCTCGGTGTTTGCCTATGGCGCCTGGCGGCGGACCCGCCTGATCGTCCGGCCGCCCGTCGCGGCGGAATGACCAAAGCTTAACTGGCGCCGAAGCCCATGCGGTTCCTGATTTGCACCCGCGGCCGCGGCGAGGCGGTGATCCAGGGCAAGGGCTGACGCCGCCCAAAACGGTTGCGGGAATAAACCCGCCCACCCGCGCGTCTTGTCCGGCGAAACCCGGAGACAAGACGATGCAGGACCGACCCCACAGGCGCCGTTTCATCGAATGCATGGGGTGGGCCGGTACCGGTCTGCTGTGGACTGCAGGTGGCGGGGTGATGAGCTCGATCACCCTCGACCGGGCGGCCGCGGCCGCCAAGAAGACCGGCGTGAAGCCGTTCAGCTTCCTGCAGGTGTCCGACAGTCACATCGGCTTCACCAAGGACCCCAATCCCGACGCGCGAGCGACCTTCCGCGAGGCGGTGGCGAAGATCAGGGCCATGCCTGACAAGCCGGATTTCATCATCCACACCGGCGACATCACCCAGCTCTCCAAGCCCCAGGAGTTCGACGACGCGGACCAGATTCTGAAGGAGGCCGGCCTCACCGTCTTCCACGTCCCCGGCGAGCACGACATGCTCGATGAGGGGGGCGGCAAGGCCTACCTCGACCGCTATGGCGCCGGAACGCTCGGCGACGGCTGGTACAGCTTCGACCACAACGGCGTGCACTTCGTCGGCCTGATCAACGTCAAGGCGCTGAAGGCGGGCGGCATGGGCTCGTTCGGCCAGCCGCAGCTCGACTGGTTGAAGGCCGACCTGGCCGGCCATTCGGCCTCGACGCCGATCGTGGTCTTCACCCACGTGCCCATGTGGACGATCTACGAGAAGTGGGGCTGGGGCACCGACGACGCGACCCAGGCGCTGTCCATGCTCGCCCGCTTTGGCTCGGTGACCGTGCTCAACGGCCACATCCATCAGGTGATCCAGAAGGTGGAGGGCAATGTCGCCTTCCACACCGCCCGCTCCACGGCCTTCCCCCAGCCCGCACCCGGACAAGGCCCCGCGCCCGGCCCGATGAAGGCGCCGGCGGGCGACCTGCACGCGGCGCTGGGCGTCCGCACCGTGAGTGTCGTGCGCGGCACGGGCCCGCTCGCCGTCGTCGACGCGACCCTCGGCTAGTCGCCACCCCAGGTTCGAGGGCTTCCAATGTTTCAGACTCTAATCCGCCGCATCCCGTCCGCGGCGGCGGCTGCCCTTGCAGCCGTGACGCTCGGCGCCGCCGCACCGGCGCCGAGCGTCACACCCAACATCATCACGATCGGCAACTTCACCTTCGGCCCGGAGGTGGCGACCGTACCGGTAGGGACCACGCTTACCTGGGTGAACGGCGACGACATCCCCCACACGGTCGTGGCCATAGACAAGTCGTTCAGGTCGCCGGTGATGGACACCGACGGCCGCTTCTCCTTCACCTTCACCAAGGCCGGGACCTACGAGTATTTCTGCTCGATCCATCCGCATATGACCGGCAAGGTAGTGGTCCAGGCGCCGTAAGCCCCTTGGCGAGACCGCAACCCGCTATGACCGGCCGCATCCTTCCCTTCGGCCCCAGGTTGGCCCCGCCGCCCGAGCCCGTGGCGCCGCGCGGCGGCGTGCGTCGCGCGGACGAGGTTGACGAGGAGGGCCTGACCCCCACGGACCACGAGCGGTTCCGCCGCGTGGTGCTGCCGCATATGGACAGCGCCTACAATTTCGCCCGCTACCTCTGCCGCGACCCGAGCCAGGCCGAGGACCTGGTGCAGGACGCGTTCCTGCGGGCCTTCCGCGGGTTCCGTGGCTTCCGCGGCGGCGATCCGCGGGCCTGGCTGTTCGCCATCGTCCGTTCTAGCCACCTGACCTGGGCCCGCAGCCAGGGCGGCCAGCGGGTGCAGCCGTTCCCCGCCGACGTTGAGCAGGCGCCGACCGAGGATGACACGCCGGAGGCGGCCCTGGTGCGCCAGGGCGAGGTGGATATGGTGCGCGGCGCCATCGCCGCCCTGCCGGAGCCGTTCCGCGAGACCCTGGTGCTGCGCGAACTCGAGGAGCTCAGCTATCGCGAGATCGCCGAGGCGACCTCGGCCCCGATCGGCACGGTGATGTCGCGGCTGGCCCGGGCCCGGCAGATGCTGCTGGCGGCCTTGCCGCCCCTTTTGCCGACTGAGGAACAGCGGCCATGAGCGCCTGCCCGGACAAGGAAGCCCTGCTGCACGGCCTGCTCGATGGCGAACTCGACGCCGTCAACGCTCAGGCCTTCGAGGCGCATCTGAAGACCTGCGCAGGCTGCGCCGCGGCGTTCACCGAGCTTCAGGGCCTGAAAGCCCGCGTCGGCGCGCCCGGGGTCGCCTGGCGCGCGCCCGACGCCCTTCGCCAGCGGATCGAGGCCATGACCGCGCCGGCGCCGCCGCCGCGGCGGACCCTTCGCAAGGCCGCGCCCTGGGCGGTGAGCGGCGTCTTTGCCGCCATCGCGGCAAGCTTGGCGGTCATGGTCGCCCAGCCCATCGCGATCGCGGGCCTGGAGGACGAGCTGGTGGCCAGCCACGTCCGCTCGACCCTGGCCGAGCATCTGGTCGATGTGCAGACCTCAGACCGGCACGTGGTCAAGCCGTGGTTCAACGGCCGCATCGACTTCGCCCCGCCGGTGATCGACCTAGTCGACCAGGGCTTCCCGCTGGCCGGCGGGCGGCTCGACTACATCGACCACCGGGTGGTCGCCGCCCTGGTCTATCGGCATAACCGACACGTGGTGAACCTGTTCGTCTGGCCGGCGAAGCCGGGCGGAGCCGAGCCCGCCACCATCGCCCGCGGCGGTTATTCGGTCGTCCACTGGACTGAGCGGGGCCTGGAGTTCTGGGCGGTTTCTGACATCGAGGCCAAGGACTTGGCGAGCTTCGAACGGGCCTTCCAGGCGCACGCGCCCAGCTAGAGCCCCGCGTAGGCCGCCTCGATCAGCCGGCGAGGACGCTGGTCGCCGAGCAGGTCCGTCGACTGGCGGTTCATGACATAGGCGCCGCCCAGCTTCCGCTGCGGATCGGCGAAGGCGCAGGAGCCGCCCCAGCCGGAGTGGCCGAAGGTTTGGTCCCCAGGGCCCCAGGGGTGTGTCGCCTCGTTACGCATGAAGCCTGCGCCCCAGCTCATCTCGAAGGGCAGCACAAGGTCCTGGCCGCGGATCCGCCGGCGGGCGGCCTCGGCGATCAGCGCGGGCGAGAGGATATCCTCGCCGTCCAGCCAGCCGTCGTTGGCCAGCGCGCCCATCAGGCGGGCCAGCGCCAGGGCAGTGGCGTGGCCGTTGGCCGAGGGGATCTCCATCCGCCGCCATTCGTCCTGGCTGCGGCCCGCCGGCTGCGACCATGGCCGCAGGAATGCTGCGATGGTTGCCGAATTGCGCTCGCCAAAGTTGGGCATGGCGCTGGGTCGCTGCATCTCGGACACCCGGTCGAACTCGGCGTCCGGCAGGCCGATCCAAAGGTCGAGGCCGAACGGCTCGGCCAGGTCTTCGCGCAGTGCGGCCCCCATCGTGCGTCCTTCGACGCGGCGGAAGACCTCGCCCGCCAGATAGCCGAAGGTGACCGGGTGATAGCCGCTGGCCGTCCCCGGCGGCCACAAGGGCGCCATGGCGGCGAGCCGCGCGCAAACCGCGCCCCAGTCGAACCACTCGGCGGGGTCCATCCGGTCCGGAAACCCCGCGAGGCCGGCTTGGTGCGACAACAATTGTTCGATCGTTATCGAGGCTTTCCCGGCCGCGGCGAACTCGGGCCAGACCGAGGCGACCGTCTGCTCGTAGGTCAGCTTGCCCTCGCCGACCAAGCGGGCGACCAGCAGGGCGGCGAGGGCCTTGGTGGTCGAGAAGATCGGCGTGAGCGTGGTCTCGTCGAAGGCCCGGGTGCGCCGGCGGTCGGCGTGGCCGGCCCACAGGTCGAGCACGACCTCGCCCGCCTCGACCAGGGTGAAGCGCGCACCCAGTTCCTCGCCGGCCGCGAAATTGGCGGCGAAGGCGTCCCTGACGGCGGCGAAGCGTCCAGGCGCGTGGCCGGCGATCTCGACCATGTTGGTCCTTTGGGGCGGGCCTCGTAAGCGTCAGAGCTGCTCTATACGCAGGGCCGCGGTCGGATGCACCAGGCGCTCTCCGAGCGCCACGATCGGCAGTTCCGGCCGGCCCCAGGTCTGGGCGGCGTGGACGGCCTCGCTGGCGGCCCGCGCGGCCCGCTCTGCGGCAGCCAGCGGCGTCAGGCCCTCGACCAGCCCGGCGCCGAAGCTGGCGGTGACCAGGTCGCCGGTGCCCTTTGGCGCGCGCGGCAGCCGGGGGTGGGCAAACAGGGTGGCGCCGTCAGCGTCGGCGTAGATCAGGGCCACCTCGTCGGGCCGCGCGGGGGCCGAGGTGAGCAGGGCGGGTCGGCCCAGGCTGCGCGCCGCTGCGACCGCGGAGGCGGCGTCGCCGATTTCACGGCGCGAAAGGTGGCTGAGCTCCCACAGGTTTGGCGTGATCCAGTCCGCCAGCGGCACCAGCCGCGAGGCCACCGCTTCTGCCACCTCCGATGTCACATAGAGGCCGTCGGGCTCATCGCCGAGGATCGGATCGACGACCACGATAGGCCGGCGTTCGGCCGCGGCGTTGATGCGGGTGAGCGCGTCGGCGGCGATCTCCACCTGGTCGGCGGATGAGAAGTGGCCAGTGATCACCAGATCGACCAGGCCGAAGATGGCGTCGGCCTCGATGTCGGCCAGCATGCGGGCGAACAGGTCCGGCGGCGTGATCTGGCCCCGCGACCCATCGGCGGGATTGCGGCCGAGCATCACCGTCGGCGCCAGCACCGGATCGATCCGGTGCGCGGCCAGCACATACTGCTGGGCAGCGCCGCCGATCCGGCTGGCCGCGACAAAGGAGGAAAGGATCAGGGCGAGCGGCATGGCGGGGCTAGCTCAGGCGCCGAAATCCTTCCCTATTCGTAAACGAACGCGGTGAACCGCGCTTAGTACCGGTAGTGGTCCGGCTTGAACGGGCCTTCGGTGGGCACGCCGATGTAGTCGGCCTGATCCTTGGAAAGCTTGGTCAATTTCGCGCCGAGCTTTGCCAGGTGCAGCATGGCGACTTTCTCGTCGAGGTGCTTGGGCAGGGTGTAGACCTGGGTCTGATAGCGCCCGCCGTTCTGCCACAGCTCGATCTGCGCCAGCGTCTGGTTGGTGAACGAGGCGCTCATCACGAAGCTCGGGTGGCCGGTGGCGTTGCCCAGGTTCACTAGCCGGCCCTCCGACAGCACGATGATCTTCTTGCCGTCCGGGAATTCCACGTGGTGGACCTGCGGCTTGATCTCGTCCCACTTGAAGTTGCGCAGGCCGGCGATCTGAATTTCCGAGTCGAAGTGACCGATGTTGGCGACGATCGCGTTGTTCTTCATCGCCCGCATGTGATCGACGGTCAGCACATCCTTGTTGCCGGTGGCGGTGATGAAGATGTCCGCCTTGGAGGCGGCGTCGTCCATGGTGACCACCTCGTAGCCTTCCATGGCCGCCTGCAGGGCGCAGATCGGGTCGACCTCGGTGACCATCACCCGCGCGCCGCCGTTGCGCAGCGAAGCGGCCGAGCCCTTGCCCACGTCGCCATAGCCCAGGACCACGGCGGTCTTGCCGGCCAGCATAACGTCGGTGCCGCGGCGGATGGCGTCGACCAGGCTCTCGCGGCAGCCGTAGAGGTTGTCGAACTTCGACTTGGTGACGCTGTCGTTGACGTTGATCGCCGGGAACGGCAGCTCGCCGCGCTCGGCCATCTGGTAGAGGCGGTGGACGCCCGTGGTGGTCTCTTCGGAGACGCCCTTGATGGCTTCGCGGATCGCCGAATAGAAGCCGGGCTTTTCCTTCAGGTAGCGCTTCATCACGGTGTAGAGGGCCTCCTCCTCCTCGTTCTGCGGGTTGTTCAGGACGCTCGGGTCCTTCTCGGCCTTGGGGCCGAGCACGCAGAGCAGGGTGGCGTCGCCACCGTCGTCGAGGATCAGGTTCGGATAGCCGCCGTCGGACCACTCGAAGATCTTGTGGGCGTATTCCCAGTACTCGATCAGGGTTTCGCCCTTGATGGCGAACACCGGGGTGCCCGTGACCGCGATCGCGGCGGCGGCGTGGTCCTGGGTCGAGAATATGTTGCACGACGCCCAGCGCACATCGGCGCCCAGCGCCTGCAGGGTCTCGATCAGCACCGCGGTCTGGATGGTCATGTGCAGGGAGCCGGCGATGCGGGCTTCCTTGAGCGGCTGGTCCTTGCCGAATTCCGCGCGCACGGCCATCAGGCCCGGCATCTCGGTCTCGGCGATGTCGATTTCCTTGCGGCCCCAGGCGGCCAGCGCGATGTCCTTGACGATGTAGTCGGTCATTTCAGTCCTCAAGAGAGGGCAATTGGGTTGGCGGCTCTATAGCCGCGGGCGCCCCTTCAATCAACAATCATATAAAGATTTCTTTATGTGTTCCAGAAAGGCTCGGCGTCCGCCAGCCGGGCGAGCGCCTTGGCCGCGCGCTCGACGCGTCTGGGCTTGCCGGCGGCCCGCAGGCCGAGCAGCTCGCCAGCCGCGAAGGCCGCGTCCGAGGGCAGCGACAGGGTGGCGACCAGGGGCGCGGCGGTGGCCAGATCGTTGAGCTCGCCAAGCTCGGATTGCAGGTCGCGCACGCAGGCGGTGAACGCCGCGACCCGCCTTTGCCCGTAGAGGTTGGCCAAGGCGTCGGCGGCATAGCGCATCTGCTTCGCAGCGATGCGCAGCTCGTGCAGGGCCTCGTCACCGGCGCCCGCCATGTCCGCGCCGAGCTTCAGCACCTTGCGGCGGCGGCGTTTCAGCGCCGCCCGGGCGAAGGCCCTCACGGGGCGGTGAGCCAAATGTCCGGCCCGCCAGGGGCCGATCTCCATCCATTCCGCGGCGTCGATCATCAGCGTGCGGAACCGGGCCGAGGAGACGGTTCGCACGACGTCGGCCCGCGCGCGGCCACGCTCCGCGTCGATGCGGCCGCGCAGCGCGGCGAGGCCGGCGGCGGGGCTCTGCATCTGCGTTTCGGCGCTGATGAGGCTGTCGGCATAGACATCCAGGTTACGAGCCTCGTCGCAGGCGTGGCCCAGCCACTGGAGGTCGGCCTTTACGGCCGCCAGGCCCTCGCCCTCGAGCGCCGGCTTGAAGGTGGTGAGCGCGCTGCGGAAGCGCCGCGCCCCGACACGAAGCTGATGAACGGCCTCGGGCGTGGGATCGTCGCGCAGCAGGGCGGCGTTGGCGGCGACCTGGGCCAGCGCCTTGCGGGCGACCACCTGGAAAGCCTCGCCCGCCGTCTCGTCGCCCGCCAGCTTCACCGCCGAGCCCTTGCGCGGGCCACCGCCGACGCCGGCGACCAGAGCCTGGCCGCGCGCGGCCTTGCTGTCGAACGACAGGTAGAGCGGCGCGGCCTCGCCCAGACTCCGGGCGAGCGCGAAGAGCGCGTCCGGCGCACCCGACTTCAGCTCCAGCTCGACTTCGCAGATCGGAGCCGAAGCGTCGCCGCCGACCACCTCGCCCTGGTCCAGCGCCAGCTCGATTTCCGCGTCGCCGTGCCGGACCAACCGCTGGCGGCGGCTGACCCGGACGTTGAAGGCCGGCTTCAGGCTGGACCCGGCCGGCATCAGGTCGGGCAGGGGCCCAAGCCCCGGATCGGGGGCCAAGCCTTCGATCGCCGCCTCATGTTCTTCGCGCGCCAGGCCCTCGCCGCGCTTCAGGGTCTGCACGCGCAGTCCTTTGCTCTCGCGCACCCGCAGCGAGGCGCCGGCCTTCTGCAGGGCCAGGTCCGGGGTGTCGAAGTAGACGCTGATCAGCTCGGCGGCGGCATCATCGCCCGGCGGGGCGGCGGCCAGCACAGCGGCCAGATCGTCCGGCCCGCAGGCGAACTTCAGCTCCACCTCTTGATCGAGGGGCATGGCCGCCTCTCCGCAATTCCTGGCGGCTCAATAACACCCCAGCGGTGAAAAGGTCTTGCGGCAGATCAAAAGCGACCGCCGGGTCGGCCGCGGCCTAGCCCGCGCGTCCTTGGGCTACTATCTGCGAGGTCCAGGGGGATGGGTTTGGCCACGATCATTTCAGTAGAGGGTCTTTCGAAGACCTACGCCGGCGGCTTTCAAGCGCTGAAGGACGTCAGCCTGACCATCGAGAAGGGCGAGATTTTCGCACTGCTCGGGCCCAACGGTGCGGGCAAGACCACGCTGATCGGGATCACCTGCGGCATCGTCAATCCGACCTCGGGTCGGGTGCTCGCCGACGGCCATGACGTGGTCAAGAACTACCGCGCCGCCCGCCAGAAGATCGGCCTGGTGCCGCAGGAGCTTTCGACCGACGCCTTCGAGACCGTCTGGGCGACCGTGAACTTCAGCCGTGGGCTGTTCGGCAAGCCACCGAACCCGGCCTATGTCGCACAGGTCCTTCGCCAGCTGTCGCTGTGGGACAAGAAGGACGCCAAGATCATGACGCTCTCGGGCGGCATGAAGCGCCGGGTGATGATCGCCAAGGCGCTCAGCCACGAGCCGCAGATCCTGTTCCTTGACGAGCCGTCCGCCGGGGTCGACGTCGAGCTGCGCCGCGACATGTGGGAGATGGTCCGGGGCCTGCGCGAGAGCGGCGTCACCATCATCCTGACCACCCACTACATCGAAGAGGCCGAGGAGATGGCCGACCGCATCGGGGTGATTTCCAACGGCGAGCTGATCATCGTCGAGGAAAAGGCCGCCCTGATGCGCAAGCTCGGCAAGAAGCAGCTAACCCTGCATCTGCAGGAGCCGTTGAAGGCGGTGCCGGCCGGGCTCACGCAGTACGCCCTCAGCTTGGAGAACGGCGGCGCGGACTTGGTCTATTCGTTCGACGCCCAGGCGGCGGACACCGGCATCGCCCAACTTCTGCGCGAACTGTCGAAGAAGCGCGTCGACTTCAAGGACCTGAAGACCGAGCAGAGCTCGCTCGAGGAGATCTTTGTCAGTCTCGTGCGCGGAGCGGCCGCATGAACCCCTATGCGATCCGGGCCATCTATCGCTTCGAGATGGCGCGCACCTTCCGCACCATCGTCCAGTCGATCGCCGCGCCGGTGATCACCACTTCGCTCTATTTCATCGTCTTCGGCGCGGCGATCGGCTCGCGGATGAAGGCGATCGACGGGGTGACCTACGGCGCGTTCATCGTGCCGGGCCTGATCATGCTATCGATCCTCACCGAGAGCATCTCCAACGGCTCCTTCGGCATCTACATGCCCAAGTGGTCCGGCACGATCTACGAGATGCTCTCGGCGCCGGTCTCGGCCGTCGAGATCCTGATCGGCTACGTCGGCGCGGCGACCTCCAAGGCGGTGATGCTGGGCCTTATCATCCTGGCGACGGCGCGGCTGTTCGTGCCGTTCGGGATCGCCCATCCGGTCTGGGCGCTGGCCTTCCTGGTGCTGACCTCGGTGACCTTTTCCCTGTTCGGCTTCATCATCGGCATCTGGGCGGACAGTTTCGAGAAGCTGTCGATCATCCCGCTAATGGTGGTGACGCCGCTGACCTTCCTCGGCGGCAGCTTCTATTCGATCAGCATGCTGCCGGCCTTCTGGGGCAAGGTCGCCCTGTTCAATCCGGTGGTCTACCTGGTCTCGGGCTTCCGCTGGGCATTCTATGGCGTCTCCGACGTCGGCGTCGGGATCAGCCTGGGGATGACGCTGGTGTTCATGCTGATCTGCCTGACGGCCGTGTGGCAGATCTTCAGGACCGGCTGGCGGCTGAAGACCTGAAGATCACTCGTCCTCGTCGAACTTGGCGCTGACCAGGGCTTCCAGGGCGGCCACGGCAGCTTCGGCCTCCGCGCCCTCGGCCTCGATGTCGATGCAGCAGCCGGGGCCGGCGGCCAGCATCATCAGGCCCATGATCGAGCGCGCATCGACCGTCTGGCCGTCCTTGGAGACTCGCACCTCGGCGTCGAAGGTCGAGGCCATCTTCACGAACTTGGCCGAGGCGCGGGCGTGGAGGCCGCGCTTGTTGACGATGTCGACCGTGCGGTTGGCCGTCTGGCTCACTTCTCGCCGGCCAACACATAGGAGGCGACGGAGATGTATTTGCGCCCGGCTTCCTGGGCGCAGGCCACCGCCTCTTCCAGGCTCTGGCGGCCGCGGACGCTGGCGAGCTTGATCAGCATCGGCAGGTTCAGCCCGGCGATCACCTCGGCCTTGGTCTGCTCCATCACCGAGATGGCCAGGTTGGACGGCGTGCCGCCGAACATGTCGGTCAGCAGGATGACACCGGCGCCGGTGTCCACGCGCCCACAGGCGGCCAGGATGTCCTTGCGGCGCCGTTCCATATCGTCTTCAGGCCCGATGCAGATGGCTTCGACCGCGGCTTGCGGCCCCACCACATGCTCCATGGCGAAGACGAATTCTTCCGCCAGACGGCCGTGCGTAACGATCACGAGCCCGATCATGCTCCGAGCCCGATCATGCAAACTCTTCCAAGGGTATCCCCACCCGCGCGGCAAATCCCGTCCCGCGAGCCGTGCTAAATACGCCTGTTGCCCGCCTCGTCAAAGTGGCTGAGCGCGCGACCGAGTTTCGCAGGGGCCGACGCCTCCCGGGGATCAAGCTCGATCAGGGGCGCAGCTATCCCCAGGAATTCGGCGAACCGGGGCTGCGGGATGCGCTCGGCGGGCCCGCAGCGGGCGACGAGGGCGACCGGCGCGAATGGCAGGGCGCAGACCTCGATGACGTCCAGGCCGCGGACCTCGATCCGCCCGGCCAGGGCCGGCGGGGCGCGGCCGAACAGGCGGCCGGCCGACACCCAGAGCTCGACCCGGTCGTCGGCGACCAGCCGGAAGCCGGCGTCCATGGCCCGCAGGGCCAGGTCGCTCTTGCCGGCGCCGGAGGGGCCCTCGATCAGCACGCCGCGCCAGTATTCCCGGTGCAGGAGCGCGATCAGGCCGCCGTGCACGATCACAGCTTGGCTTCCGGCAGGGTGAGAATGAAGAGGGCGCCGGCCACCTTGCCGGCGGCGCCCAAGCGGTTCTCGGCATGCAAGGTCCCGCCGTGCGCCTCGGCGATCTGGCGGGCGATGGAGAGGCCCAGGCCCGAGTTGCCGCCGAAGGCCGCGCCCTTGGGCCGGGCGGTGTAGAAGCGCGCGAACACCGTTTCCAGGTTCTCCGGCGGGATGCCGGGCCCGGCGTCGGCCACGGTGACGATCACCTGGTCACGCACCCGAAGCAGGGTGAGGGCCACCTCGCCGCCGGGCGGGCTGAACGAGCGGGCGTTGTCGATCAGGTTGCGGAACACCTGGCCGAGCGGGCCTTCGCGGCCCTCCACCCTGACCGGCTCCAGACCGCCGGGCGGCTTGTAGGCCACCGCCACGTCGCCCTTCCTGGTGGTGGCCTGGTAGAGGCCGACGATGTCGCCGATCAGCCGCTCCAGGTCGACCACCCGCGGTTCGTCGCGCGACAGCTCGGCGTCCAGCCGCGAGGCGTTGGAGATGTCGGTGACCAGCCGGTCGAGCCGCTGGACGTCGTTCTTCAGAATGCCGAGCAGCCGGTCGCGAGCGGCCGGGTCGGTGATCAAGTCGAGGGTCTCGACAGCCGAGCGCAGGGAAGTCAGCGGGTTCTTGATCTCGTGGGCCACGTCGGCGGCGAAGCTTTCGATGGCGTCCATCCGTTCCGACAGCGACTGGGTCATCGCCTCCAGGCTGCGGGTGAGGTCGCCGAGCTCGTCATCGCGTTTCGCGAGGTCGGGCAGCGTTATGGCGCGAGCTCCGGCCAGCCGCACGCGGTCGGCGGCGCGGGCCAGGCGGCGCACCGGCTGGGCGATCAGCTGGGTCAGCAGCAGCGAGGAGGCCAGAGTGACGGCGATGGCGATCAGGATGAACGGGACCAGCGCCATCCGCTCCCGCGCGATGATCTCGTCGACGTCGTTGGCTTCCAGGGTGAGCACGCCCAGCACCTGTTGAACGTGCTGGATCGGAATCGACACCGAGACGACACGGCGGCCGTCCTCGCGGCGGCGCATATTCGCCCAGTGCTGGCCGCCCAGCGCGTGCATGACTTCGGCGCGGAGCGCCGTGCGGGCCTCCTTTCCGGTGGCCGAGGAGGGCTCGGCGGGGTCGGCGTGGGCGCCGCGCTGGTCGCGCCGGCGGGCCGGCGGCAGGGCCCGGGACTCCACCCGGTCGGCAATCCATTCGGAATCGGCCACCACCAGGCCCTGGGCGTCGAACAGCCGCGCGCGCTGGGTCTTGGGGCTGGCGAGGATCTGCAGGATGTCGCCGGCGTCGCTGGGGTTCATCGCCGGGGCCGGGTCGCCGACGGTCGCCACCCGGTCGATCAGGGTGGCCATCAGCTCGCCCTGGGTGGTCAGGCTGTCGATCCGCGCGTTGACCAGCCCGCGGCGCAGTTCGTTGAGCACCAGGGAGCCGGCGATCAAGATCGCCAGCCCCAGCACGTTCAGCGCGATGATCAGCCGGCCGAGCCGGGTGCCCGGCAGCCAGCGCAGCCACGACGGCCTCCGCTCGGGGACCCCCGGCTGCGGATCAGGTTTCGCGGTATCGGTAGCCGACGCCATAGAGGGTTTCGATCGCGTCGAACTCGGGGTCCACGTCACGGAACTTCTTGCGCATGCGCTTGATGTGGCTGTCGATGGTGCGGTCGTCGACGTAGACCTGATCGTCGTAGGCCGCGTCCATCAGGTTGTCGCGGCTCTTCACGAAGCCGGGCCGTTGCGCCAGCGATTGCAGCAGCAGGAACTCGGTGACGGTCAGCTTCACCGGCTTGCCCTCCCAAAGGCAGTCGTGGCGGGCGGGGTCGAGGGTCAGCTTGCCGCGCTTGATGGCGCGAGCGCCCGCATCGGCGCCCGGGGCGCCGCCCGGCTCCTCGCCCTCGATGCCGGCGCGGCGCAGCACCGCCTTCACCCGCTCGATCAGGAGGCGCTGGCTGAACGGCTTGTGGATGTAGTCGTCGGCGCCGAGGTTGAAGCCGAGGATCTCATCGATCTCCTCGTCCTTGGAGGTGAGGATGATCACCGGCATGTCGGAGGTCCGGCGCAGGCGGCGCAGCACCTCCATGCCGTCCATGCGCGGCATCTTCACGTCCAGGATGGCCAGGTCCGGCGGGTCGCTCTCCAGGGCGGCCAGGCCCGCGGCGCCGTCGAAATAGGCCTTCACGGCGTGGCCGTGGCTTTCCAGCGCCAGGCTGACCGACGTGACGATGTTCTCGTCGTCATCCACCAGGGTGATCTTGGCCATATCGGTAAATCGGTCTCCGTAAGACGGGTGGAAGCTAGTCGCCCTACAGCGTGGCCTCAATGGGGCGTGTTTGGGGGCGCCCACAAGCTCAAACAGTCGCGGTCAATCAGAGCTTAAAGCTTCGCCGTTAGCCTCGGTTGCACGTGGAGGGCTTGATGTCCGGCGAAGCTGTGCATTTCGAAGTGTTTATCCGGCGCTATCCGGGCTCGTCCTGGACGCTGAACATGGCGACCGAGTACCGGACCGCGGCGCTGGACGAGGCCAAGGAGTTGGTGGCGCGTGGCGGCGCGGCGGCGGCGCGGGTTACCCGCGAGAGCCTCGATCCGGACTCCGGCGAGTTCCATTCCCTGACCATCCTGTCGATCGGCGTGGCCGAGGCGCCGCGCAAGGTGAAGGCGCCGGAGCCCACCGAGCCGCTCTGCGTCTCGCCGCAGGACCTCTACACCTGCCACGCCCGCGACCGGATCGGCCGGCTGCTGGAGGTCTGGCTGGAGCGCCAGGCCGCGACGCCCTTCGAACTGCTGCACCGGCCCGACCTGGTGGAAGCTCTGGAAGCCTCCAGCATCGAGATCCAGAACGCGGTACACAAGATCGCCGTGCCGGAAGCCCATTCCCGCGGCGGCTCGATCGCCGAGATGACCAAGACCTTCAAGAGCCTCGCTGACCGCGCCGTCGAGCGGCTGATGCGCGACGCCAGGAGGGGGCTGCCGACCGCTTCGCCGGAGACCTTCGCCAAGCTGGCCAACCAGTTCGTCAAGGACCCCGACGGCCCCTACCGCCTGGGCTGCGCCGTGGCCCAGAGCCTGAAGCCGGCGACCAGCTGGAGCGAGAAGGTGGGGTTGCTGCTCGACCTGGCCGACGCCGCACCCGATCCGGGGGCGGGCCGCAAACTGGCGCTCACCGTGCTGGCCGAGCCGCTGGAAGAGATCGTCCGCTGCAAGAAGGGCCTCGATCACATCATCGGCGGCGGCCTGGACCTGGGCGCGCGGCTGGCGGCGATGAGCCGGCTGGCCGCCGCCGAAGTAATCGACCGGCTGGTCAAGGTGGAGCCCTCGGTCGCCAAGGTGACGCCGGACCTGTCGCCGCGCGCCAAGCGGCTGGCCCATTGGCTGCAGGCCGAGGAGCTGACCAGCGTGCGCGCCGCCATCGGCCAGCGCATCCTCGCCGATCTCTCTGGCCCGCGACGCCTCAGGCCCACCGATCCGGCGGGCGAGATCGACGTGATCCGTGGTCTGGCCATGTC
This sequence comes from Alphaproteobacteria bacterium, assembly GCA_025350685.1. Classification (GTDB taxonomy): domain Bacteria; phylum Pseudomonadota; class Alphaproteobacteria; order Caulobacterales; family Caulobacteraceae; genus Phenylobacterium. The sequence continues at coordinate 20,273 of JANXXK010000175.1, forward strand.
GCTGACGGCCGCCGCCGGCAAGCTCTTGCCGCTCGACGACGTGCAGGCGGCCTTTTCGGCGCGTTCGAAGATGCTGGTCACACGAGATTTCGTGGAGACCTACCTGGGCGACGACAACACCGCCCATGCCGAGGCCGAAGCGCTGATCTGGCTCACTGAGAACATCATCGGCGGCGGGTCCAAGCGCGACGCCGGCCGCTGGCTGGAGAGCCTGGTGTTCAGCCTGCGCTTCGAGACGGAATACCGCCGGTCGGAGACCCCGGTGTCGCTGCGCCTGCAGCAGCTCGCCCGACTGCAGAAGTCGGCCGCCCGCTGCGGCCTGGTGGAAGAGAACTACAAGCCCCTGCAGGCCAAGCTCGGCGAGCTGGGCGGCCAGGTGGAGGCTGACACCAAGTTCGTGGGCCAGATGATGAAGTCGGGCGCGCCGGCGCTGAACCGGCTGACCATGCTGTTGAAACTGGCCTGCGGTGAGACCGCCCCCCTGGGTCCGGCGGCGGACCGCGCGCGCACCGAGGCCCTGGCGCTGGCCCGCAACGACGCCACCCGCGCCGAGCTCTCCGGCGCCCCGGAGCGGCTGGATGCGATCCGGGACCTGTTGAGACACGCGGCGCTGGCGGCCTAGAGCCCGAGGACGGCCTTCAGGGCTTCTGCGACGCGCTCGACGTCGCCATCGGCCATGGCCGGAAAGAGCGGCAGCGATAGGCAGCGGGCGTACCAGGCCTCGGCGCCGGGAAGGTGCAGGTCGCCGTAGCGGGCTCGGTAGTAGGGCTGGCGGTGGACGGGGATGTAGTGGACCTGGGAGCCGACGCCGCGGGCGCGCAGGGCCTCGACGAGCTGGCGGCGGGTGATCCCGGCGGCCTCGAAATCGACCAGCACGCACATCAGGTGCAGAACCGGGTCGCTCCAGGGGGGCTGGGCGGCGATGCGGACCAGGGGCGCGAGGGGCGCGAGCGCGGTCTCATAGGCCTTGGCGAGCGCGCGCCGGCGGGCCACGAAGCGGTCGAGCTTGGCGAGCTGGGAGAGGCCGAGCGCACAGAGAATGTCGGGGAGGCGGTAGTTGAAGCCCGGCTCCGGCATCTCGTACCACCAGGGATCGGCGCCCTCTTCTGAAGACTCGGCCGGCCGGATCATGCCGTGACTGCGCATGACCCGCAGGCGCTCGGCCAGACCCGCGTCGTTGGTGGTGACCATGCCGCCTTCGCCGGTGGCGATGGTCTTGACCGGGTGGAAGGAGAAGGTGGCCATGGCCGAGTGGCGCGCGTCGCCGGCCCGTTCAGTGACATTGCCGTAGGTCATGGTCGTGCCGAGCGCGTGGGGCGCGTCCTCGACCATTACCGCGCCTGCGTCTGCGGCGAGGGCGCCCAGGCCCGGCAGGTCGGCGACGTCACCGCGCAGGTGGACCGGCAGGACCGCGCGCAGCCTGCGGTCGCCGACGCGTTTCAGGGCGTCAGCGAGGGTGTCGGGGGTCATCAGGCCACTGTCGGGGTCGACGTCGGCGAACACCACCTCGGCGCCGACATAGCGGGCGCAGTTGGCGGTGGCGAGGAAGGTGATCGAGGGGACGATGGTCACCTCGCCCGGCTGCACGTCCAGCGCCAGCATGGCCAGGTGCAGGGCCGCGGTGCCGTTGGCGCAGGCCACCGCGTGGCGGGCGCCGACCCGCTCGGCGAAGGCGGTCTCGAAGCGCTCGACCAATGGGCCGGTGGTCAGGAAGTCGGCGCGCAGGGCGGCAGTCACCGCGGCGATGTCGTCGTCTTCGATGGTCTGGCGGCCATAGGGGAGGATCGCGGGCGGAGGTTTTGGCAATTCAGTCGTCCGCGCGGCGCCGGCGTTTGGGCATGGACTCGTTCAGCACCGCCAGCAGGGCCTCGCCGGTCAGCCACTGGTCATTGGTGTCGCTGGCGTAGCAGAACTCTTCCGGCAGCCGGCCCCCCTTCAGGGGGACGCGGGGATATTCCGCGAAGGCCGGCTCGATGGCGTAGCGGTCGCCGAGGTCGACGGTGGAACGCGCGTCGTCGGCGCTGATCATGATCTCGTGCAGCTTCTCGCCGGGGCGGATACCGACTACCTTGATCGACAGGTCTGGCGCCATGGCGGCGGCCAGCTCGGTCATCTTCATCGAGGGGATCTTGGGCACGAAGATCTCGCCGCCATGCATGACGCCGAGCGAGGAGAGCACGAACTCGACCCCTTCGTTCAGCGTGATCCAGAAGCGGGTCATCCGGGTGTCGGTGATCGGCAGCTCGGTCGCGCCATTGGCGATCAGCCGCTGGAACAGCGGGGCGACCGAGCCCCTGGAGCCCACCACATTGCCGTAGCGCACCACCGAGAAGCGCGTGCCGATGTCGCCGGAGAGGTTGTTGGCGGCGACGAAGGTTTTGTCGGAGGCGAGTTTGGTCGCCCCATAGAGGTTGATCGGGTTGCAGGCCTTGTCGGTGCTGAGCGCGATCACCTGTTTGACGCGGTTGGTCAGGCAGGCCCAGACGACGTTCTCGGCGCCCATGATGTTGGTGTGGATGCATTCCGACGGGTTGTATTCGGCGGCGGGCACCTGTTTCAGGGCCGCAGCGTGGATCACCACGTCGACGCCGCGCATGGCCAGGATCAACCGCTGGCGGTCGCGTACGTCGCCCAGGAAAAAGCGCAGGACGCCGCGGGTCTCAGGGTCGTAGCGCTCGGCCAGGTCCATCTGCATCTCGCTCTGCTTGAGCTCGTCGCGCGAGTAGATGATGAGCTTGCGGGGCTTGGCGGTGTTGAGCACCGTCTCGACGAAGCGCCGCCCGAACGAGCCGGTGCCGCCGGTCACGAGGATGACCTTGCCGTCGAGGTCGAGAGAGGTCGGCGCAAATCGGCTCAAGGCGCACTCCGGTGGCGGCTAGTGCTATGGTCAGGCCCCTTGTGGCGCCGTCCGCGTAAAGAAGGCGCTAACCATAAATCAGATAGACCGGGGCCATGAGACGCCGCCGCTTCCTGGGCCTGATCGCAGGCGCCGCCCTGCCGGCGATGCTCTGCGCCGAGCCGGCGCAGGCGGAGGGCGATGCGAAGAAGAAAACCGGCGGCGCGAACTTCGTCGCATTCAACACCCTCACCGGAACGATCAACCGCGGCGCCGGCCGACGTGGCGTACTGACCGTCGACGTCGGGCTGGACGTGCCGGACGGCAAGCTGCGCGAACTGGCCAACCAAGTGCTGCCGCGGCTGCGGGCCGCCTATGTCCAGGCGGTGCTGACCTATGCTGCGGGTCTGACCTCCGAGGCGCCGCCCAACCCCGACGTGATCGCCCAGGCCCTGCAGCGGCAGACCGACCTGGTGCTGGGCCGCCCCGGGGCGAAGCTGCTGCTGGGCGCGGTGGTGATGAACTAGGGGCGCCAGACCCTGTCCCGGCTGACTTGAGTCAAGTCAGCCGGGATGAACAGGGTCGTCGCCTATGTCTGGAGCCCTTCTCGTCCACTCACGATGATCCATCGTAAGCGGGAAGGGCTCTAGGTCCTCCCCGAGGGAGAGTCTTTCTCAGCCCGCCGCAGCGTCCATGAACGTGGCCAGTCTAACATCCAACTCCGTCACGCCATCCGCGTCATGGGTGGCGAGCGTGACCTCGACTCGGTTGTAGACGTTGAACCACTCCGGGTGATGGTCAAGCTTGTCGGCCATCAGGGCGACGCGGGTCATGAAGCCGAACGCGGCGTTGAAATCGTTGAAGCGGAAGGTGCGGGTGATCGCGTCGCGGGGCCCCTCGACAGCCGCCCAGCCCGGCAGGCGCTTCAGCGCCTCGGCGGCGCCGATTTTCGGCGGGCGGCTCATGCGAAGTCGAGCCCGGTGACAGCGGCGAGATCGGCGAGCGTCTGGTCGACGTCGACCACCTTGATGGCAGTCATGCCCAGTCCCGCGGCCGGCTTGCAGTTGATGCCCAGGTCGTCGAGGTAGAGGCAGGTCTGCGGCTGCACAGCCAGCAGGTCACACATCATCAGGTAGATGCGCGGGTCGGGCTTGCGCACGCCAGCCTTGGAGCTTTCGATGATCGCGTCGAACAGCGGCATGACCTGGCCCATGGCCCCGGCGGCGCGCTGGGCTTCCCCCTGACCGGGGCTGTGCTCGGAGACCACGTTGTTGGTGATGCAGCCCACCTTGAAATGGGCTTTGCAGGCCTTGAGCGCGGCGACCATCTGCGGGCGCAGCTCGCCGGAGAGCTTCGGCAGCACCTCGGCGCCGCGCAGGGGGTGGCCGAGCGCGGTGGATTCGGCGAGGAACAGGGTGTCGAAGCCGGCGGCGTCGATCTCGTTGCGCTCGAACAGGGCCCAGGCGTTGGCGTCCGGGTTGGTGGAATTGATCCGGCGGATCAGGTCCCTGGGCAGGCCCTTCTCGGCCTCGAGGCGGTTGAAGGCCTCGAACGGGGAGGAAGTGAACACCCCGCCGAAGTCCCAGATCACCGCCTCGATCGCTGTATTGGCCGCCATGCCGCCTCCGATAACGCTTTCGCCCAGCGCTCTCGGGGGGTCTAGAGACGCGCGCGCTTCCGTGCAAGTTGGGGCCGTGCAAGTAAGGGTCGATGCTGCCCTATCGCCTTCCGCGGCCGCTCCGGCTGGCGCTCTACGCCCTGGCTACGGCCATTCTGCTGTACCTGACGCTGGCGCCCGGCCGCTATCTGCCGAAGGTCAATCTGTGGGACAAGGAGGAGCACGCCATCGCCTGGCTGGTGCTGACCGCCACCGGCCTGATCCTGTCGCCCAACCGGCCCCGCGCGATCGCCACCTACGCCTTCGGCCTGGGCGTGTTCGTCGAGGTCGCGCAGTGGGCGATGGGTTTCGGCCGCGACGCCGACTGGCACGACGTGGCGGCCGACTCGCTGGGCATCGCGGCGGCCTTCGTCGTCTATTTCCCGATTGTGCTGCTGTGGCCCAAGCCGAAGTGAAAGCGCCGTTCCTCTACCTGGCGACGCCCTGCTACGGCGGGCTGGTCAACATCTATTTCCTGCGTTCTGTGCTGGCGCTGCAGGCGGCCTGCGAGGCGCGAGGCGTCGGCCTGCACGTCGAGCTCCTGAGCAACGACAAGCAGATCACCCGGGCCCGGGCGCGGCTGGCCGCACGGTTCCTGGCGCACGGACAGGCGACGCACCTGTTGTTCGTCGACGCCGACATCGGCTTTGAACCGGCCAACGCGTTTCGGCTGTTGGACAGTGGGCTCGACGTCGCCGGTGGGGTCTATCCGCTGAAGACCATCGACTGGGACAAGGTCCGCGCCGCCGCGCTGGCTGGCGAGGCCGACCTGATGGCCAAGTCGGTGGGCTATGTGATCCGCTTCCTAGCCACGGCTGACCACTCGGTGACGGTCGAGGAGGGGTTCGCCAAGGCGGCCTATGTGGGCACGGGGTTCCTGATGATAGCGCGTGAGGCGCTGAGCCGGGTCTGCGCGGCGCACCCGGAGCTCACCGCCGACCTCAGCGATGTGGACCGCGAGTTGACCCGGGCGGCCATGGTGTTCGACACCATGATCGAGCCGCAGACCGGCCAGCACCTGAGCGAGGACTACGCCTTCTGCCACCGCTGGCGCGACCTGGGCGGGGACATCTGGGCGGACATGGAGAGCCGGCTGACCCACATGGGCCACGCGGCCTATTCGGGCAGCCTGGTCGAGGCGATGCGGAAGGGCTAGGCGCCGTGCTTAGCCGGCCCTCTTGCGGCGCAGGACCACGCCGTCGGCGTGGCGCGAGGCGGTCACCGGGGCGAAAGCCTCCAGGCGGCGCAGCACCGCGGCCTCGTCGTCGGTGACCAGGACGCCGGTGAAGCGCAAGGCCGCGGTCTGCGGATCGGCGGCGCGGACCGGGACACCGAAGCGGCGGGTCAGGTCGCCGGCGACCTCGCTGAGCGGCCGGTCGCGGTAGATAAGCTGCCCGTTGGTCCAGGCGAAGGCCGCGTCCGGCTCGGCGGCGGATAGGGTCTGCGCGGACTGGCCCTCGGCATGGGCGAGCTGCTGGCCGACCGCGACGCGCGTCGGCTGCGCCTGCGGCGCATCGACCGGGCGCACCTCGACGACGCCGCGGCGGACGGTGAGCGCGACCATGCCCTCACGATGGCGCAGGTTGAACTCGGTGCCGACCACGCGGACCTGGCGGTCGCCGACGGCGATCAGGAAGGGGCGGGCGGGGTCATGGGTGACGTCGAACACCGCCTCGGCGTCGGCCATGCGGACGCGGCGCGCGTCCCTGTCCAGGCTGATGGAGATCTCGGAGGCGGCGTTCAACCGGATGTGGGTGCCGTCGGCGAGCGTGATCTGGCGGGTCTGGCCGGGCGCGGTGCGGAAGATCTGCGGCTTGACGTGGGACGCGGGCCACAAGCCGACGCCCGCGGCCAGGACCAGGCTGGCGGCCAGGGCGGCCCCGGCGCCGATCCAGGCGCGGCGGTTGGCGTTGACCGCGCGCGGGGCGGCGCTCCGCATAACCGGACAGTCGCCCAGGTCGCGGACGAGGGTGGCGTTGTCGAGATCGACCCACAGGCGCTCCAGGGCCTCGTAGGCCGAGGCGTGGGCCGGGGCCGCCTGCAGCCAGCCTTCGAACGCCAACCAGTCGGCGCCGGTGGCCGCGCCGCCCTGCAGGCGCACGAACCAGCTGGCGGCTTCCTCAGCCGCGTGGTCCCCGCCCGGGATTTCGCGCTCCCCGCTCATCGGCTCACTGCCATCGGCCCGGCCCAGATATCGCCGTCGATGAAATGACGCCACGACCCGCGACGCGCCTCCAAGTTGTTTTCGCCAAGGCTTTTCAAGCGCCCCCTCATGGCAGCCTGGCCAGGAGATGCTTGAGCGCCTGCATCATATGTTTCTCGACGGCGCTGCGAGAGATGCCAAGCGCCTGAGCGACCTCGGGATGGCTGAGACCCTCGAACTTGTGCATGCGGAACACGCGCTGGGTTTGCGCGCCGAGCTCGGTGAGCGCCGCGTTGAGCTGGGCCAGCCGCTGGCGCGCGGCGACCGCGGCCTCGGCGCTGGGCTCGGGGGAGACCTCGTGCGCCCCCATCCGCGTGGTCTGGCTGTCCAGCCAGGCGGCGTCGCGGTGGGCGGTGCGCCGCTGGCCGCGCAGCCGGTCGAGCATCAGGTTTGAGCCCAGGCGATAGAGGTAGGCGGCGGGGTTCTGGATGTCGCTGAGCCCATCGACGCTGGCCAGGCGGACATAAATCTCCTGGACCAGGTCCTCGGCCGCCGAGCTCGAGCGCAGGCGCAGCGTGAAGAACCGGACCAGATCGGCGCGCCGCTCCAGATAGGTGGCGATCAGCGCCGATTTGCCGTCCCGATCCAAGACCCCTCCACCAGCCGGATTTGGCCGTCGCCGCCCCATTTCCCGTCCGCTTTGAGGCACCGTCCCCTTTCAGGCGTCGCCCCGCTTGCGGGCGTTGTGCTTTGCGTCGCCCATTGTGACAACCGTGGGGCGCCGGCGCCAGCGGTCCGCCATCAGGTGGTTCCCTAGGCGGGCGGCGGTAGCTATGACCGGCGGATGCCCGCGCCGCCGAGGAACCCTGTGTTGAAGGACAAGATCCGCCCGAAGGAGAAGTCCTTTCCGAAAGCGAGGGCGGGGGCTCCGCTTCGGCTCGGCGTGATCATCCCGACGTTCAAGGAGGCGCCCAACGTCCTGCCGCTGCTGGCCAAGCTGGAGACGGCGTTGAGCGGCGTGACCTGGCAGGCGATCTTCGTCGACGACGACTCCCCGGACGGGACGGCCTCGGTGGTCAAGGCGGTGGCCGCCACCGACCCCCGCGTAATCTGCCTGCACCGGATCGGCCGCCGTGGCCTGGCCGGGGCGGTGATCGAGGGCGCCATGGCCAGCGCCGCGCCCTATGTGGCGGTGATCGACGGCGACATGCAGCACGACGAGGCCCTGTTGCCGAAGATGCTGGCCCTCCTGGAGGCGGATGAAGCCGACCTGGTGGTGGGCAGCCGCTACCTGGGCGGGGAAGGCTCCGACGCCTCCGCGCTCGGCGCGCGGCGCGAGGCCGGCAGCCGGCTCGCCAACTGGCTGGGTAACCGAGTGCTGAAGGCCCACGTCACCGACCCGATGAGCGGCTTCTTCATGATCCGCCGCGAGCTGGTAGAGGCGGTCGCCCCGACCCTGGCGACCGCGGGTTTCAAGGTGCTGTTCGACATCCTGAGCTCGCAGAAGACCCCGCCGCGCTACGTCGAGCTGCCCTACGAGTTCAAGGCGCGCCTGCATGGGGACTCCAAACTGGATAATGGCGTGGTGGTGCAGTACCTGGGCCTGCTGCTGGCCCGGTTCAGCGGCGACCTGATCTCGCCGCGGTTCATCATGTTCGGCCTGGTGGGCGCAAGCGGGGTGATCGTGCACCTGGCGATCCTGCGCTCGCTGCTGGAGATGGGCTTCTCGGCGGCGCAGACCACCGCGGCCCTGGGGGCCATGACCTGGAACTTCGCGCTCAACAACGCCATCACCTATCGCGACAAGCGCAAGCGCGGGTTCGCCTTCCTGGTCGCCTACGCCAAGTTCGCCCTTCTCTGCAGTGTGCCGCTGGCGGCCAATGTGGCGGTGGCGACCCTGGTCTACGAGGGCGGGCCGTCGTGGTGGGTGGCGGGCGTCGCGGGCGCGGTGGTGGCGGCGGTCTGGAACTATGTGACGACGTCGCGGGCGGTGTGGTGAAGGTGGGGCGGTGACGAGCTGGCTGCGGGATCCCCGCCGCGCCATCCTGCTGCTGGCGGTGGGGTTGGCGCTGCTGCGGCTGGCGATCGGCGGCGCGGTCCACCTGACCGAGGACGAGGCCTACTACCGGTTGTGGGCCCAACACCTGCAGCTGGGCTATTTCGACCATCCGCCGATGATCGCCTGGTGGATCCGGGCGGGCACGACGATCTTCGGCGACACGCCCTTGGGCATCCGCCTGCTGCCGGCCCTGGCCAGCGGGCTGAACACCTGGCTGATCGGCGACCTCGCCCGCCAACTGGGCGCCGAGCCGAAGACCGCGCTGCGCGCGGCGCTCTGGTACAACGCCACCCTCACCGTCTGCGTGGGCGGCATGCTGGCGATCCCCGATGCGCCGGCGAGCCTGTTCTGGACGCTGACCCTCTGCTGCCTGGCGCGGACGCGGCAACCGGAACATGGCGAACGGGCCGGCTGGTGGCTGGCGGCGGGGCTGGCCGCGGGCCTGGCGGTGATGAGCAAATACTCCGGCCTGTTCCTGGCGCCCGGCGTGCTGCTTTGGCTGGCGCTGACGCCGGGGGGCCTGAAGGTCCTGCGCCGGCCCTGGCCGTGGCTGGCGGCGGGGATCGCCGTCGCGGTGTTTGCCCCTAACGCGGTGTGGAACGCGCAGAACCACTGGGAGAGCTTCGTCAAACAGTTCGGCCGCGTGGCGCCGGAGGGGCTGGCGCCTAGCCACGTCGCCGAGTTCGTCGCCACGCAATTCCTGCTGCTGACCCCGCCGATCGCGGTGTTCGCGGGCCTCGGCATCGCGCGCGGCTGTCGCGAGCGGAGTCTGGACCCGATGCGGGCCGGCGCGGTGCGGCTGATGCTGCCGATCGCCAGCTCGGCGCCCTTCGCGCTCTATCTGTTGATCCACAGCCTGCACGATCGGGTGCAGGGCCACTGGCCCGTACCGCTGTTCGGGGCGCTGGCGATCTGCGCGGCGGTCGCCGCCGAGCGCCTCGACGGCGCCCCATGGACCGGCTGGATGCGACGGCTGACCCCGGCGCTCGGCTTCGCCATCGGGACTGTGGCCCTGGTCCTGCTGCTCGGCCCGTCGCCCACGGCTTTGGCGCCCTACAACCCGATGATGGCGCTGCGCGGCTGGCCCGGGTTCGCCCGCGACGTGGAAACCGCGCGGCTGCGCTCGGGCGCCGCCTGGGTCGGCACGGAAAGCTACGGCGTCTATTCGCAGCTGACCTACGCCGGCGGCCTGGGCGCGCCCGTGCTGCAGGTGACCGAGCGCGACCGCTACTGGAAGGTCGGCGTCCCGCCCCCGGACTTCGCCCGGCCCGGCCTGGTCGTCGACCTGTCGCGGCGGATGAAGGCGTCCATCCTGCTGCGCTGTTTCACTGAGGTCGCCCCGGTGGTGGACATCAACCGCGCCGGCAGCCCGCGCAAGAACGAACGCTATTCGGCCTTCCTGGTCTCCGGCCCGCGCCGCGATGTGTGGATTGTCGGCTGCCCCGAGGAGATCCACCCCGGGGTGTGGCGCTAGGGAGCGGAGCCACAGGCCTCAGCCGGCCTTGCGCGCCTTGGCCTTCGGCGCCGGCTTCGCCTTCCCGGCGGCCTTGGCCTTGCCGGCGAGGCTGGAGCGGAGCGCCGCCATCAGGTCGACGACGTTGGTGTCTTCGGGCTCGGCGACCTTCGCCGGCTTGTGGCCCTTCTGCTTGGCGGCGATCAGCGCTTTCAGCGCCTGCTCATAATGGTCCACGAACTGGCTGGGGTCGAAGGGGCCCTCCTGTTGTTCGATGATCTTCCTGGCGATGGCCACCATCGCGGCGGGCGGCTTGGCGTCGCTGATTCCGTCGAAGATCTCATCGGGCTTGCGCACCTCTGCGTCGGTGCGGATCGTGTAGGCCAGGATGCCCTTGTCGCGCGGCTCGAGCGCCAGGATGCGCTCGCCCGTGCCGATCACCACGCGGCCGATGGCGATCTGGCCGGAGGTTTCCATGGCCGTGCGGATCACCCCGAAAGCCTCCTGCGCCAACTTGCCGTCGGGAGCCAGGTAGTAGGGGTTGTCCCAATAGAGCCGGTCGATTTCGTCGGCGGCGACGAAGCGTTCGATGTCGATGGTCTTGGTGCTCTCCAGCTTGACGGAACTGATCTCGTCGGCGGTGAGCAGAACGTATTCGCCCTTGGAGACCTCGTAGCCCTTGACCAGATCGGAGCGATCGACCGGGCCGGTGTCGGGGTCGGTGGTGACCAGCTTGATCCGATTGTTGGTCTTCGGATTGATCAGGTTGAAGTGGACGTCGCCCGCGGAATTGGTCGCGGTGTAGAGGGCGACGGGGCAGGTCACCAGGGACAGTTTCAGGTGTCCTTGCCAGGTCGGACGAGCGGCCATGTCATGTCTCCGGGCGGCGCCAAAATCCGCCGAGACTCAGATCAACGGCTTAGGCGCGATTTCGTTCTGCTAGCCGCAGGCGGCGGTCTCGCCGCTGGCGAGGTCGACCCGGAAACAATGTTCGTGGCCGGTCTCCAGGTCGCGGACGATCAGGCTGACCTCGTCGCTGTCGCCGGCGGCGGCGTGCAGGTCCTCGGCATAGGCGACGGCGGCGGCCTCGAAGGTCGCCTCCTGGACGGTGCGGGCGTGGTGCGCATCCAGGTCACGAGCGTGGACCCTGAAGCTGCGGGTCTGAAGGGTAGGCTGGGTCATTGTTGGGCTCCGGACAAGACAACGCCTGACCTCGCAATTGGATTCAACCTGCGACGGATCGCGGGGCGGCGTCATCCGTTCAGCCCCCAGGATCGCCTCGGGAGACGCCGCTCATGGCCGCCGCGAAACTCGCCCGCTATCGGCAGATGCGCGACTTCGGCAAGACCGCCGAACCGTCGGGCAAGGACGCCAAGGTCGCCGCCTCGGAGCGGCTGCGGTTCGTCATCCAGAAGCACGCCGCCACGCGGCTGCACTTCGACCTGCGCCTGGAGTGGGAGGGAACTTTCAAGTCCTGGGCGGTGACGCGGGGCCCCTCGCTCGATCCGGCGGACAAGCGCCTGGCGGTGGAAGTGGAAGACCATCCGCTGGACTACGGCGACTTCGAGGGGACGATCCCCAAAGGCCAGTACGGCGGGGGCACGGTGCAGCTGTGGGATCGCGGCTACTGGGCCCCGGAAAGGGGTTTCGAGAACGTCGGCAAGGCGCTGTCCAAGGGCGAGCTGAAGTTCGTGATGGAAGGCGGGCGAATGCACGGCTCGTGGGTGCTGGTGCGGCTGCGCGACGATGCGAAGGGCGGACGAAACAAGAAGGGGGCCCGCCACAACTGGCTGCTGATCAAGCATCGCGACGCGGCGGCGGTGGAGGGCGAGGGCGGCGCGCTGGCCGCCGAGGACCGCTCGATCGCGTCGGGTCGGCCGATGGCTGAGATCGCGGCGGGCGAGGGCAAGCCGGCCGAGCCGTTCATGACGGCTTCCAAGACCGCCGCCGACGCGGTCTGGAAAACCCACCGCAATGCGCACTCGACGGCGGCGGCCTCGCCGGAGGTTCCGGTCAAGACGTCGGGCAAAGGAGCAGGCAAGGCGAAGCCGGCCGCGGCCCTGCCGCGTTTCGTGGAGCCGCAGCTGTGCAAGCTCGTCGAGAAGCCGCCCGGCGGCCCCGGCTGGGGCCACGAGATCAAGTTCGATGGTTACCGGATGCAGCTGCGGGCCCAGGGCGGCAAGGCGACCTTGCGGACCCGCAAGGGCCTCGACTGGTCCGACAAGTTTTCGGCGATCGTGAAGGTCGGCGCGGCCCTGCCGGACGGGATCATCGACGGGGAGATCTGCGCGCTCGACCACACCGGCGCGCCGGATTTCGCCGCACTGCAGGCGGCGATCTCCGAGGGCAAGACCAATGAGTTGATCTTCTTCGTCTTCGACCTGCTGTTCGCGGCCGGCGAGGACCTACGACCCCTGCCGCTCACCGAACGCAAGCTCCGGCTGAAAGCTGTCGTCGAGGCCGCGCCGCCGATCGTGCGGTTCGTCGAGCATTTCGTGGCCGCCGGCGAGGCGGTGCTATTGTCGGCCTGCCGCATGGACCTGGAGGGGATCGTCTCCAAGCGGCTCGACGCCCCCTACGCCTCCGGCAAGGGAGAGAGCTGGGTGAAGTCGAAATGCCGCCAGGGCCATGAGGTGGTGATCGGCGGCTGGACCACCACCGGCGACGCCTTCCGCTCGCTGATCGCCGGGATCTATCGCGATGGCGAGCTGGTGCACGTGGGCCGCATCGGGACCGGCTTCGGGCGCGATCGCGTGGCGGCGCTGATGCCAAAGCTCCTTGCGCTGGAGACCAAGACCAACCCGTTCAAGGGCAAGGGCGCGCCCCGGTCCGACGCGGGGATCCATTGGGTGAAGCCGCAACTGGTCGCCGAGATCCAATACGCCGGCTTCACCGGCGACGGCGCGATCCGGCAAGCCTCGTTCAAGGGCCTTCGCGCCGACAAGCCCGCCGCCGAGGTGGAGGCTGAAGCGCCCGCGCCGGCTGCGGCGACGGCGCTCAGGACCCCGGCGCCGAGCGCGGTGCGCGCTGTGCCGGCGCACGGCTCGGTCCCGGTGATGGGGGTGACCCTTTCGCACGCGGACAAGCCGCTGTGGCCAGACGCCCACGACGACACGCCTGTGACCAAGCTCGATCTGGCGCACTACTACGAGGCGGTCGGCGCGTGGATGCTGCCGCATCTGAAGGGGCGGCCCTGCTCGATGATCCGGATGCCGGACGGGGTCGGCGGGGAGAGCTTCTTCCAGCGCCACGCGTCGAAGGGTTCGTCTTCGCTGTTCACCGAGGTGAAGGTGATCGGCGACAAGGCCGCTTACCTGCAGATCGACCGGGTTGAGGCGCTGATCGCGGCGGCCCAGGTTTCGGCGTTGGAGCTGCATCCGTGGAATTGCCAACCGTTACAGCCGGAACAGCCGGGGCGGCTGGTGTTCGACCTGGACCCGGCGCCGGACGTGCCCTTCACTGCGGTGATCGCCGCTGCCACGGAGGTCCGCGACCGGCTGGCGGCGCTGGGGCTGGTGAGCTTCTGCAAGACCACCGGCGGCAAGGGGCTGCATGTGGTGACGCCGCTCAGCGCCAAGGGCGTCCACTGGCCGGGGGCCAAGGCTTTTGCGCGCGACGTTTGCCAGGCGATGGCGAACGACGCGCCAGACCGCTTCCTGATCACCATGGCCAAGAAGGACCGGACCGGCCGGATCTTCCTCGACTACCTGCGGAACGACCGGATGGCGACGGCGGTGGCCCCGCTGTCCCCGCGCGGACGGCCCGGCGCGCCGGTTTCCATGCCGATCGCCTGGAGCCAGGTAAAGGCCGGCCTCGATCCCTCGAAGTTCACCGTGCGCAGCGTGCCGACCCTCATCCGCAAGGTCACGGCTTGGGACGCGTATTTCGACAGTGAGCGCCCCCTGAAGGCCGCCATCAGCAAGCTAGGGAAGATCGCCTAGAACCGCCGGCTGATCCCTACGCCCACGGTGCGCGGGCGCAGGGGGGTGGTCTGGGTGGCGCGGGCGCGGCTGAACGGGTTGCCGTAGGCGAAGGTGTTGCCGGTCTCGTCGGTGAGGTTGTCCACATAGGCGCTCAGCCGCCAGGCGTCGGTGCGCAGCACCGCGCCCACGCGGCCCGAGCCATAGCCCCCCTGGCGATTGCCGGCGCCGCCGTCGAAGGTCAGGTAGGAGCGGCCGACATAGGAGACTTGGCCGTTGAGCTCGGCCTGCAGGCCGGAGCTCAACCACCAGCGGTATCGGACGTAGGCGCCGCCGAGCGCGTAGGGCACGCCGGGCAGGCCGATGTCGCGCCGGGCGGGAAACACGTCTCGCGCGCGCGTGATCTGCGGGTCCTCCAGCAGGAGGTTGCCGCGCACCAGCAGGTGCTCGTCCGGGCGCCAGGTCGCCTCGGCCTCGACGCCGGTATTGGAGCCGTCGCCGATGTTGACGGTCAGCGGCAGGCCCGAGGCGAGCCGCTGGTCGGTCTGCAGGTCCCGCCAATCTGCGTGGAAGATCGCCCCGCGCAGGATGAGCCTGTGGTCGAACAGGGGGGCGGCGGCGCCCAGCTCATAGCTCCACAGGTGATCGGGCCTGAACCGGGCGGCCACGACCTCGGGCCTGCCCCCGCCGGCCGCGGCCGGGATGTTGAAACCGCCGGCCCGGTAGCCTTCCTGAATCTGACCATAGACCACCACGTCGGGGCCGGCGGCGTAGCTGACGCGGAATTTCGGGGCCAGGCCCTCGTCGGTCAGCCGGCCGCGCACCGGGGCCAGCGGGCTCTGGGCGATGTTGAACTGGTCGGCGTGGGTCGAAACGCGGGTGGCGAACCAGCGGCTACCCACTGTCGCGGTGAGCCTGGGCGTCAGGTCGTAGGCTATCTCCCCATAGACCGCGACTTCGGACAGCGCGTCGCCGCGGCGGTAGATCTCGCGGGACCGCTCGCGCGGGCTGACCGCGACCAGCAGGGCGGAGTCCTGCTCGTCGGTCGATGCGATGAAGGCGCCGGCGAGCCAGCGCAGCCGCCCCGGGGATTTTGACGACAGCAGGCCCTCGGCCACCGACAGCTCGACCCGCTTGGCCTCGTCGAAGGCGCCGGCGGTGCGCGATCCCCCCGCGGCGCGGAAGGCGCCGGTGGCGTCGTAGCGGGTGTCCAGCGAGTGGGCGATGAAGGCGGCGGACACCTTGAGGTCGGCGGTGGCGCCCGCGTGGGTCGCCTCGGCGCTGACTTCGGTGAAGTCGTTGTCGTGTGGCTCGCGCACGCTGGCGTCGCGGGTCAGGGGACCGTGCGAACCCTGGGCGTACTGGCTGTCGGCGGTCTGGATGGACTGGCGCGCAAAGCCCGCGTGAAGGGTCCAGCCATCCGCCAGCCGGGCGAGCACGGCCACCCGTCCACCCGTCCGGCGGCTGGAATTCACGTCGCTCAGGCCCAGCACCGGGTTGTTGATATAGCCGCCATGCTGATCGTTGTAGACCACCGCCCGGATGGCCCCGCGCCCGCCGGCCACCGGCAGGTTGAGCATCGCCTCCAAGCCGGACGACGGCGCGCCGCGCTGGGTGAGCGCGCCTTCGACCGACATCGTTCCGGCCGGCGCGCCGGGATCTGGCTGCGCAGTGACGATCCGCACGATGCCGCCGATGGAGCCGGAGCCGTAGAGGGTGCCCTGCGGTCCGCGCAGCACCTCGACGCGCTCGACGTCGGCCAGCCTCAGGTCCGGATCCGGGGCGTTGTAGGTGATCGGCACGTCGTTGAGATAGAGGCCGACCGTGGACTGGGTCTTGCCGGTGAACGCGCCGTCGGAGAGGCCGCGCACGAAGATCTTGTTGCGGCCGGAGCCAAGGTTGGTGACCGCCACGCCGACCGTCTGGCCGGCCACCTCGTCGAAGCTGCGCCCGCCCAGGGTGGCGATGTCGTCGTCGGTGAGCGCGGTGACCGCGCTGGCGCTGCGCAGGATCAGGGTCGGACGTTTTTCGGCGGTGACCACCAGCTCGTCGAGGCGCACGGACGGGACCGGCCCGGCGTCGGCGCGGCCGTGGCTGGGGCTGGGGCTGGGGCTGGGCGAGACGGCGGCGGCGGGCGGGCGGGCGACGATCCTGAAGCTGCGCGGGTCCACGCGCTCGAAGCCGCACCCCGGCGGCAGCAGCAGGGTCAGCGCCTGGGCCGGCGTCATGGCCCCGGTCACCGGCAGCGACCTTCCGACGCATCCCGCGGCCGGAAGACCGCCCACCGAGACTCCGCCCTGGACGGCGAATCGTACCAGGGCGGCCGCCAGCGGCTCGGATGGCAGGCGGAACACCGGCGCACCCGCCGCAAAGGCCGGCGCCGCGAGCCCACCGGCCGCAACCAGGGCGCAGGCCGAAGCCGACACTGCGACCAAGCGGCGCCTTGTGGTAAGAGAGCTGAGGTGATTGTCCGTCTGCGGCGTCATCGAAGCGCGAGCTATTCCCTTAAGTTTCCCCGAAAAACACTTGGGGCGAAGCGACCAGATCAACGCGGAGAAGTCCACTGGCCTTGCTCGACCTTGCGTCCGCTGAGGCGACCGACCGCGACCGGGACGCCTGTCGCGCCAGCTTCGCGGCCAGTCTGGACCGCGCGACTGCCCGTGCCGCGCCCTACCGCCACTGGCTGATGCGCGAGGTCCTGCCGGCCCATGTCTCGGCTGCCATGAACGCCCTGCCCTTCCCGGCGCCGGCGCTGCACGGGGTATCCGGATCGCGCGAGATCCACAACAACACGCGCCGCTATGTCGATGCCGTCGCGATCGCCGCCCATCCGGTGTGCCGCAGCCTGGCCGAGGCCTTCCAGCATCCGACGACGGTGGCGGCGATTGAAGAGGCCACCGGCGCGCGTCTGGGCGGCTGCTGCCTGCGCATCGAATACGCCCAGGACATCGACGGTTTCTGGCTGCAGCCGCACACCGACCTGGGCGTCAAGAAGTACACCCTGCTCTACTACCTGGGCCCGGACGGGCATCCGGAGCTGGGCACTGACGTCTACAGCGACGCAAACACCTGGTCGCACCGCGCCCCGTTCGAGCCGCGCGGCGCGCTGGCCTTCGTGCCCTCCGACATCACCTGGCACGGCTTCGAGCAGCGCGAGATCCCGGTGGTGCGAAAATCGCTGATCGTCAACTACGTGACCGAGGACTGGCGCGCCCGCGAGCAACTGGCCTATCCGGACACGCCGGTGAGCGGTCGGGTCTAGGCGGCGGATCTCGTTCCGCCGCAAGGCTGGAGCCAACCTAGGCGACGAAGGGTCTAGGCCACCACGGGCAGGGTGACGATGGCGGTGACGCCGGCTTTTGTGCTGGTCAGTTCGACGTCGCCGCCGTGGGCGCGGGCGGTGGATCTGGCGATTGGCAGGCCCAGGCCGACGCCGGCCTTGTCGAGGTTGCGCGAGGCGTCGCTGCGGTAGAACGGCTGGAACACCCGGCCAAGCTCGTCGGCCGAGAGGCCCGGGCCGTTGTCGGCGATGGCCACGACCGCCAGGTCGCCCTCGCGGCGCACCTCGATGCGCGCGTCGCCGCCGTATTTCACCGCATTGTCCACCAGGTTGGAGAACAGGCGCTGCAGCGCCACGGGATCGCCGTCGACGATGACCGGCTTGCCGTCGACGATCTCCACCTGGCCGCCGACCATGGCCGCATCGTCGGCGACGCATTCGATGAGCGACAGCAGGTCGAGCTTTTCGCGGCGGCGCGGGGCGCCTTCGTCGCGGACGAAAGCCAGCACGCCGCCGATCATCTGCTCCATCTGCTCGACGTCGGAGAGCACCGCGGCACGCACGCCCGGGGGCGCCTGCTCCAGCTTGAAGCGGATGCGAGAGAGCGGGGTGCGCAGATCGTGGCTGATGGCGCCGACCATGGCGGTGCGGTCGAGGATGTAGCGCTTCAGCCGCGCCTGCATCTCGTTGAACGCCTGCGCCGCCGCCCCGATCTCGGCGGGGCCCTTGAGGGTCATCTGCGGGGCGTGCGGATCGCGGCCCAGGGTCTCGGCGGCCTCGACAAAGCGTTTCAGGGGCGCGCTGATCCGCCGCGAGAACAGATACCCCGCTGTCGCCACCAGCGCGAAACCCGCCAGCAACCACATCGAGGCCTGCAGCTGCCACTCGGTCGGGAAGGGCTCGGGCGGCGAGCGGACCACAGTCCAGGCGCCGTCCGGCCGCTGCAGGGCCGCGGCGAAGTCGCCGAAGATCGGCAGGTCGGCCGCCCCGACCGGCCGCCGCCAGCCGGAACGCGGCCGGTCCGCGCCGGGTGAGGCGGCGCCGGCGCGGTCGAAGTCGGCGCGCGGGTCGTCGGGCTCACCGCGCGGGCGCGGGGGACGGCTCAGCGCCCGCTGCAGCCGCCAGATCGGCGAGGCGTGCTGTTCCTCCATGCGCACCTGGGACTCCGGGACGCCGAGGTCGTGGGCGAGCGAGACCAGGGCGCGCCGGTGCGCCTGATGCTGGGTGGCCAGGTCGAGCGGCAGGACGGCCAGCACCGTGCGCGTTATCGGGCGGCCGAAGCGGGTCCTGAGGTTGCCGCCGCGGATCGCCTGGGCGACGTCGGCGACGCGGTAGACCGGGGGTCGGGGCGGCGGCAGCAGGAAGATGATGCCGAAGCTGATCCCCTGGGCGACGATCAGGCTGGCCAGCAGCAGAGCGGCCAACTGCAGGCTGATCGGCGCCCGCGCGCCCCACGATCGCATCGGGGCCCCCGGAGGGGCCGCGCCGGTCACGCCCCGATCTTCATGCGCGCGCCACTTTGGCGTCGAACAGATAACCGGCGCCGCGGTAGGTCTTGATGATCTCGCCGCCCTCGACGGAGGCGTTTAGCTTGCGGCGCAGGCGGCTGATCTGCACGTCGACGGCGCGATCGAACACCTCGGTCTGCCCGCCGCGCGCCTGTTCGAGCAGCCGGTCGCGCGACAGGATCCGCTGCGGGTTCTCCAGGAACACGCTGAGCAGCGAGAACTCACCGCCGGTGAGCAGGATGGTGGCGCCGTTGGGCGCGCGCAGTTGGCGGCGGAGCGTGTCCACCACGAACCCCTGGAAGTGGTACGTCCTGCTGCGGCGAGGCGCGCCGCCGCGGACCTCGTCGAGGCGACGGAAGACGGCGCGGACCCGGGCCAGCAGCTCGCGCGGGCTGCACGGCTTGGGCAGGTAGTCGTCGGCGCCCAGCTCCAGGCCCAGTACCCGGTCGACCTCGTCGCCCATGGCGCTGACCATGACGATGGCCGGGCCGCCGGCCTCCGAGAGGCGGCGGCAGATGGACAGGCCGTCCTCCCCCGGCAGCATGACGTCGAGGACGATCAGGTCGATGGGCGCCGAGGCCAGCGCCAGCTCCATGCTCGCCGCGTCGCCCGCGGCGTGCACCAGATAGCCGTGCTCATTCAGGTAGCCCACGATCTGTTCGCGGAGTTCCGAGTCGTCGTCGACCACCAGGATATTGCGGGCGGGAAGGACGCTGGCTTGGCTGTTCATGGCGGCTCCTTCACCCCCCTGTGTCGGCGGCGATTGTGGCGCAGCGACAACGGCTGCGCCACAATCCTGGCGGGGTCATGCCGCCCGCGCGGCGCGGTCAGCGCAAGCTGTTGATGTTGAACGCGTCTGGCACTAAGCCTGACAGCCGGACTTGAGGCGCGCGGCGCGGCCATTCACTGGCCACAATCATGCCCGATCGATCAGTCCGTCGTGAGGGGTGTTAAGTCGATGACCGGGCATATGTCGCGCAGCTTCCAGACCGCCAGCCGGCCGGGCCGGCGCTGGACCGGAATTCTGCGCTTCGGCGCGCCGCTGGTCAGCCTCACCGCGCTCATCTGGGCCGGCCAGGCGATGGCCCAGACCACGGTGAGCACCGACACCACCGCGCCGCTGGTGACCTCGACGGCCGGCAACGTGACCGTGGCCGCCGGCGCCTCGATCAAGCCGGCGAGCGGCGTCGCGGTGACCATCGACAGCAACAACAGCCTGACCAACAACGGCGTCATCCAGTTCCAGAACAAGGACAACGTCACCGCCGTCCTGCTGCTCGGCGGCCACACCGGCAATGTGACCAACAGCAACACCCTGCAGGCCGACGAAACCTCGACGGCGACGACGACAGACGCGAACGGCATCCTCCACGGCCCGTTCGCCAGCGGGGTCAACCGCTACGGCCTGCGGGTCACCGGGCCCGGCGACTTCACCGGCGCGATCAGCAACGCCTCGGCCGGCGTGATCACGGTGCGGGGCAACAATTCGGCGGGGATTTCCATCGAGACCGGCCTTGTCGGCTCGCTGTCCAGCCTGGGCTCGGTGACGATCCAGGGCGCCAACACCTTCGCCTTGCACACCACCGGCGCGGTCAGCGGCGACGTCACCCTGCGCGGAACGATCGCGGCCGCCGGCCAGGGCGCTCAAGGCGTCAATCTCGGCGGCGATATCGGCGGGGCGCTGGTGCTCGGTGGCGCGGTCACCACGACGGGCTACCGCTACACAGCCCGCAGCACCGACCCGACCTTCGCCGGCAAGCTGGCCGCCGATGACCTGCTGCAGGGCGGTGCCGCGGTGACGGTTGCCGGCAGCGTCGGCAAGGGCATCCTGGTCGACGCCGTGACCGCCGGCAGCACGACCAGCACCACGGGTGCGATCAATACCTTCTCGGGCGCCCCGGCGATGATCGTCGGCGCCGCGGGCCGCGACGTCCATGTGGGCGATGTCGGCACGGGGACGGACGCCTACGGCATCGAGATCAAGGGCGCTGTGCT
Organism: Alphaproteobacteria bacterium; assembly: GCA_025350685.1. Lineage (GTDB taxonomy): Bacteria > Pseudomonadota > Alphaproteobacteria > Caulobacterales > Caulobacteraceae > Phenylobacterium. Next base: position 41,124 of record JANXXK010000175.1, read on the forward strand.
GGGCAACGGCGTCTATGACGGCATCGCCTCGACCGGCCTGCAGCTCGGCGTCGCCGGCGGCGGAGCGGTCACCACCGGCGACGGCGTCCGGGTCGGCGGCACCCTGGGCGCCACCGCCTTCGCGGCCGACGCCACGGCCCTGCACGTCAACGCCGGCGCGAGCCTACCGGTGCTGCGCAACGACGGCGCCATCGCCACGGCGGTGAGCGCCGACGCATTGGGGGCGAGCTCGCGCGCGGTGCTGATCGAGGCCGGCGCCAGCGTCACCACGCTGGTGAACGCCGCGGCGATCACCGCATCGGTGTCAGGCCAGAAGGCCGACGCCGCAGCCGTGGTCGACCGCTCCGGGACCCTGGTCGTGATCCAGAACCAGGGGACCATTTCCGCCAACCGGACGCTGACCAGCGCGACCGAGGCGGTCACCGGACGAGCCATCGCGCTCGACCTTGCAGCCAACACCACCGGCGTCCACATCATCCAGCAGGCGGCGAGCGGGACCACGGTGATCCCGCTGATCAGCGGCTCCGTGACCCTGGGCTCGGGCGGCGACCGGGTGGAGATCCTGGGCGGCAAGCTCACCGGCGACCTCGACCTGGGCGCCGGGGCCAATAGCCTGACCATCGACGGCGGTGGGATCGTCAGCGGCGCGCTGAACGCCAATGGCGGCACGGTGGCGCTCACCGTCGGCTCCGGGTCGCTGTCCATCGCCAGCCCCAGCCAGCTGAAGCTCACCAGCCTGTCGCTCGCCGCGACGTCGCAGACCATCCTGACCGCCGACCCGGCCAGCAACACGGCCACCAGCCTCGACGTCGCCGGTAACGCGACCATCGCGTCCGGCGCCAAGATCGGCGTGCGGCTGAACTCGCTGCTGCAAGGCAACGCCACCTATATCCTGGTGCGCGCCAACCACCTGACCTCGGGCGCGATCGACACCAGCCTCTTGGGCGCCGTGCCGTTCCTCTACAATTCCAGCCTGCAGACCGACGTCGCCGCCGGCACCGTCAGCGCCACCCTGAGCCGCAAGACCGCCGCCCAGCTGGCCCTGCCGGCCACCAGCGCCGGGGCCTACGACGCCCTGGTCGTGGCGGTGAACAAGGACGTCGGCCTGCGCGGCGCCCTGCTGGCCCAGACCAACCGGGCCGGGCTGCTCGGGCTCTACAACCAGCTGCTGCCCAACCACTCGGGCAGCATCTTCAACATGTCGTCGGCGGCCATCGAGGCGTTCGCGCGGCCGATCGACGAACGCCAGGACTCCCGCGGCGGCGGCTTCTGGATGCAGGAGATCAACCTGGGCCTGTCGGCGGCCAACCGGCCCGACGATCCGGGCTATGACGGGTGGTCCCTGGGCGCGATCGCCGGCTATGAGCTGCCGGCCATGCGGGCAGGCATCTTCGGCGCGACCTTCGGGGCCAGCACCAACACCATCTATCCGAACCAGGTCGACAGCTCCGAAGACCTGCACTCCAACCTGATCGACGCCGGCCTCTACTGGCGCGCGGCGCGCGGCGGGTTCTCGTTCAACGCCAAGGTCGGGGTCGACTACCTGAAAGTCACCAGCGGCCGCGTCGTGGCGATCCTCGGCGGCGACGGACTGGCGGTGAACCGTCGCTCCGGCGGCCAATGGTCGGGCTACGGCCTGAACAGCCGCGCGGCCGCCAGCTATGAGGCCCGCTTCGGGTCGTTCTACATCCGCCCGATCGCGACGCTGGACTATGTGCGGCTGATGGAGGGCTCCTACACCGAGGCCGGCGGCGGCCTGGGCATGGACCTGGCGGTCAATTCGCGGACCTCCTCACGCCTGTCGGCCTTCGCCGGCGTGGCGGTGGGTGCGACCTATGGCGTCGAGTCCACCTGGGGCCCAGAAGTGCTGGTGGGCTACAAGGCCGTGGCCAGCGAGCAGCTGGGGACCACGACGGCGAGGTTCGTCTCCGGCGGCGACGCCTTCGACCTGCGGGCCGGCAGCATCTCCGGCCAGGGCGCGGCCGCACACCTCTCGTTCAAGGGCGAGAACGGCTCGGGCGGCTTCGCGGTCGAGGGCGGTGCGGAAACCCGTGACGGGCTGAACATCTACGACCTGCGGCTGGCCGGGCACATTCAATTCTAAAGCGGGCAATTCTAAAGCGGGCAGTTCTAGGCGAGCGTCGCTCGGGGCCCCCTGAGCGACAGTGTCGCGGCGAGCGCCAGCAGGGCCGCGGCTGACAACCATGCGCCGGGGATCGCGCGGTCGCCTGTGAGGTGGATCAGCCAGGTGGCGATGGCCGGGGTAAAGCCGCCGAACAGCGCCGTCGCCAGGCTGTAGGCCAGCGAGAAGGCCGCGGTCCTGACGGCCGGGGGCATGATCTCGGTGAGGAAGGCCACCATCGCGCCGTTGTAGGCGCAGAAGATCGCCGCAAACCCGAGCTCGACGATCAGCAGCCGCAGGAACGACGGGTCAGCGGCCAGCCAGCGCATGGCCGGATAGCCGCTGGCGAGCGCCACCAGCGCCGCGGCGATCAACTGCGGCCGCCGGCCGATCCGGTCGGAGAGCGCGCCCATCAGCGGCAGCAGCACGAAGTTGGCGGCGCCGACGCAGAGGGTGACGGTGAGGCTCGCGCTGGCGCTCAGATGCAACACCTTGGAGCCGAAGGTCGGGGTGTAGGCGGTGATCATGTAGAAGAAGACGGTGGTCATCACCGCGAGCCCAGCGCCGCGCAGCACCAGGCTCCAGTTGGCGCCGACCTGGGCGAGGATCCGGCGCAGGCTCGCCCGCTCGGTGCGGGCCAGGAAGTCCGGCGTCTCTTCCAACAGGCGGCGGATCAGCAGCAGGACCGGGATCAACACGCAGCCGACCGCGAAGGGGATCCGCCAACCCCAGTCGCCCATTTGCGCCGGGCTGAGCCAGGCGCCGGCCACCAGGCCGATAGCGGCGGCTGAGACCACGGCGATCTGCTGGCTGGCGGATTGCCAGGCGACAAAGAAACCTTTGCGGCCGGGCGGGGCGATCTCCGACAGATAGACCGAGACCCCGCCCAGCTCGACGCCCGCCGACAGGCCCTGGATCAGCCGCCCGGCGACGATCAGCAGCGGCGCGGCGACGCCGATGGCGGCATAGGTCGGCATGGCGGCGATGGTCAGGGTGCCGATCGCCATCAGCCCCAGCGTCAGCAGCAGGCCTTTACGCCGGCCATGCCTGTCGATGTAGGCGCCCAAGACCAGCGCACCCACAGGGCGCATCAGGAACCCCGCGCCGAAGGTCATCAGGGTCAGCATCAGGGCGGCGAACTCGTTGCCGACCGGGAAAAACGCCTTGGCGATCGCCGGCGCGTAATAGCCGAAGACCATGAAGTCATACATCTCGAGGAAGTTGCCGCTGGCGACGATGGCGATGGATTTAGCGTGTTTCTGGGCGCGCTGGAGCCCGCTGCGCTCAGGGGTCATCCGGCGCTCCCGCGACGGGGAAGGCTTTGGCCAATTGCGGAGATCGCTGGCGCACCCGACACGATTCGAACGTGTGACCTTTGCCTTCGGAGGGCAACGCTCTATCCAGCTGAGCTACGGGTGCGTTCCAGCGGAGCGTGTGTCTAGCCGAAAGGCCGGCCCACGGCAAACCCGCCGTTCTGGAGCGATCGGCGGTTCACTTGAATCGCCGATCACTCAAGACTCTTGGCAAAAGACGGACCCTTCGTCGTGCCGGGCCTGAACCAACCAAGGCGACGAAGGGTCTAGCCCTTGACGCTGTCCCAGAAGGTCTTGGCCTTGCCGGTGAAGTTGGCGTTCTTCGGGTGCTGCTGGTCTGAGCAGAGGCCCGCGAATTCGCGCAGCAACTCCTTCTGCCGCGCGGTGAGCTTGGCCGGCGTCTCGACGAACAGCTCGACCACCAGGTCGCCGCGCTCACGCGAGCGGAGCGACGGCATGCCCTTGCCCTTCAGCCGCACGGTCTTGCCGGTCTGCGAGCCCTCCGGGACCTTGACCGCGATCTTGCAGTTGCCGTCGCAGTTCTCGCCGCCGAGCAGGCACGGCGCGTCGATGTCGCCGCCGAGCGCGGCGATCGCCATCGGCACGGGGACGGTGCAGAGCAGGTCCAGGCCGTCGCGCTCGAAGAGCTCGTGCGGGCGGACGGAAACGAAGATGTAGAGGTCGCCGCGCGGGCCGCCCCTGGCGCCGCCATCCCCTTCACCGGCCAGCCGGATGCGGGCGCCGTCGTCGACGCCGGCCGGGATGCGGACGGAGAGCGTGCGCTCGCGGCGCACCTGGCCCATGCCGCGGCAGTCGGCGCAGGGGTCGAGCACCAGCTGGCCCGAGCCGCCGCAGCGCGGGCAGGCGCGCTCGATGGAGAAGAAGCCTTGGGTGGCGCGCACGCGCCCGGCGCCGCCGCAGCTGTTGCAGGTGGTGGGCGCGGTGCCGGGCTTGGCGCCGGAGCCCTCGCAGGTCTCGCAGGTCAGCGCGGCCGGCACGGTGATCTCCACCTCAGCCGAGGCATAGGCCTGCTCGAGACTGATCTCCAGGTCGTAGCGCAGGTCCTGGCCGCGGGCCGGGCCGCTGCGCGGCTGGCCGCCGCGGCGGCCGCCGAACATGTCGCCGAAGACGTCGCCGAACACCTCGTTGAAGATGTCGCCGACATCGTGGAACTGGGCGCCGCCGGGACCACCGCCCGCGCCATTGACGCCTGCGTGGCCGAACCGGTCGTAGGCCGCGCGCTTCTGCGCGTCCGACAGGATCGAATAGGCCTCGTTGATTTCCTTGAACCGGCCGGACGCCTCCTCGCAACCGCCATTGCGGTCGGGGTGATGCTCCATGGCCAGCTTGCGGAAGGACGCCTTCAGCGCCGCGTCATCGCAGCTGCGCTCGACACCGAGAATTTCGTAATAGTCCCGCATCAGTCGGTCCGGGGCTCATACTTAAGCTTGAAGGGAAGGTGGGATGACCTCCGCCCGGCTGCAAGGCAAATTACCGAGCCGGGCGGAGGCCCTAGTCGCGCAGACGCGGCGGCGACGTCCCCAGTGGCCAACTCATCGCATTTGAGGTGCTGAGTCGCCATGGGGCGCGGTGTCACGCCGACTTCTTGTGATCGTCGCCGTCGACTTCCTCAAACTCGGCGTCGACGACGTCTTCTCCCCCATGGCCTTGGGAACCGCCCGCCGCGCCGCCATGGTGGGCGGCGTCCTCGTCGGAGGCCGGACCTTCGCCGCCGGATGAGGCCTGCTGGGCGTTGTACATTGCCTCGCCCAGCTTCATGGACGCCTGGATCAGGGTCTGGGTCTTGGCCGCGATGACCTCTGAGTCACCGCCCTCAACCACGCCCTTCAGGTCGTCGAGCGCGGTCTGGATCGCACCGCGCTCTTCCTCGCCGACCTTGTCGCCGTGTTCGGCCAGGGCCTTTTCGGTGGAGTGGATCACCGCGTCGGCCTGGTTCTTCGCCTCCACGGCGGCCTTGCGCTTGTCGTCGTCGGCCTTGTTGCTCTCGGCTTCCTTGACCATGGCGTCGATGTCCGCGTCGGAGAGGCCGCCGTTGGCCTGGATGCGGATCGACTGTTCCTTGTTGGTCGCCTTGTCGCGGGCGCCAACGTTGACGATGCCGTTGGCGTCGATGTCGAAGGTGACCTCGACCTGCGGCACGCCGCGCGGCGCCGGCGGGAGCCCGACCAGGTCGAACTGGCCCAGCATCTTGTTGTCGGCGGCCATCGGCCGTTCGCCCTGGAACACCCGGATGGTCACCGCCGACTGGTTGTCGTCGGCCGTAGAGAAGGTCTGGCTGCGCTTGGTCGGGATGGTGGTGTTGCGCTCGATCAGCGGCGTAAACACCCCGCCAAGCGTCTCGATGCCGAGCGTCAGGGGGGTCACGTCCAGCAGCAGCACGTCCTTGACGTCGCCTTGCAGAACGCCGGCCTGAACGGCTGCACCCAGCGCCACGACTTCGTCGGGATTGACGCCGGTGTGCGGCTCGCGGCCAAAGAAGGCCTTCACCGTCTCGACGACCTTGGGCATGCGGGTCATGCCGCCCACCAGGATCACCTCGTCGATGTCCGCCTTGTTGAGGCCGGCATCCTTCAGCGCCTGTTCGCAGGGCCCGACGGTCTTGGCGACCAGGTCCTCGACGAGGGCTTCCAGCTTGGCGCGGCTGAGCTTGATGTTGAGGTGCAGCGGGCCGGACGCATTCATCGAGATGAACGGCAGGTTCACCTCATATTGCGTGGTGAAGGAGAGCTCCTTCTTGGCCTTTTCGCCCTCTTCCTTGAGGCGCTGCAGGGCCAGCTTGTCCTTCCGCAGGTCGACGGAGTTCTCCTTCTTGAACTCCTCGGCCAGGAAATCGACGATCCGCAGGTCGAAGTCCTCGCCGCCCAGGAAGGTGTCGCCGTTGGTCGACTTCACCTCGAAGACGCCGTCGCCGATCTCCAGGATCGAGACGTCGAAGGTGCCGCCGCCGAGGTCGTAGACGGCGATCTTCTTGCCGTCGTTCTTATCAAGCCCGTAGGCGAGCGCCGCGGCGGTCGGCTCGTTGATGATCCGCAGGACTTCGAGGCCGGCGATCTTGCCCGCGTCCTTGGTGGCCTGGCGTTGCGCATCGTTGAAATAGGCCGGTACGGTGATCACCGCCTTTTCGACCTTCTCGCCGAGGTGCTGCTCGGCGGCTTCCTTCATCTTCTGCAGGATGAAGGCCGACACCTGCTGCGGCGAATAATCCTTGCCCTGGGCGCGCACCCAGGCGTCGCCCGTCGGACCCTTGACGATGTCATAGGGCACCATGCCCTTGTCCTTCTCGACCATCGGGTCGCCGAAGTTGCGGCCGATGAGCCGCTTGATGGCGAACAGGGTGTTGGAGGGGTTGGTGACGCCCTGGCGACGGGCGGGCTGGCCAACCAGGCGCTCACCGTCTTCCAGGAAGGCCACGACGGACGGCGTCGTCCGCGATCCCTCGGCGTTTTCGATCACCTTGGGCGTCTTGCCGTCCATGATGGCGACGCACGAATTGGTCGTGCCGAGGTCGATACCGATAATCTTGCTCATTGAGAGTCTAGCTCGCTCCTTTTGTGGCGGACGTTAAGCGGGAGGCCTCCAGGTGAAGCGCCTCTTAGGTTGCTTACGTCCCCGGTTCGATCAGGTCTCTGCCGATTTAGCGCAAGGTGGTTTCCTTACACGTAACCCGGCTTCGTCTGCCGATATGGGGAAAATAGGCGCACCCGCAAGGGCGAAAGTCCCTAATCATGGTGGGGGGATGGTTCGACCCGGGGGCTCACCTGGGGTTCGAATGGGGGCGGCGGGGACTTCAGATAGGCCGCCATCGCGGTCTGCGAGGCCTTGCTGGAGAAGCTGCCCTCGCCAAGATGCCACACCACCACCCGCGCCGAATCGCGGGGCGCGAGGCTCAAATAGTCCACCATCGCCCGCCAGCAGCCATCCGCGCCGTACTTGATGTGATGGCCGACCCGGCGGTCGAGCAGATGGCTGAGCATCTGCGGCAGGCCGTACTGCCGGTCGACGAAACTGGAGCCAACCACGGCGACGGCCGCCGGCCCGACGGCCGGAGCGGTGTATTCGCGCAGGATGAAGTCGTCCTCGGCGAAACGCAGGTCGCCCTTGCGGCGCTGGATCGCCACCAGATCGGCGTAGCGGCGGACCACCAGCCAGGGGCCCAGAGGCTCGCCGTCGCCCAGGGCGCCGGTCAGGGGTCCCTGCGCCTGAATTGTCCTGGCCAGGGCGGCCGCTACCTGTTCGGCGGCTTGGCCGGTCCAGTGGGCGTCGCGCGGCTGGTAGGCCTTGCCGGTGGCGCGCTGCGCGGCCGACAGGATCGGCGCGGTGTCGAACACCTCGACCCCCTGCGCCCGCAGCCCGCGCACCAACTCGTCATAGCCACGGGACGTCTCGATCTGCGCGCGCCGGGAGGGGGTCAGGTGTTCCGGGACGATTCGGACCTTGAGGGGCAGGAGCAGGAGGATCGGGCGCACCCCCTGGGCTTTCAGCCGGCGGCCGGCCTCCACCGCCAGCTTCACCCCCTGACGCGCCGCGCCGGCCTCGTCGTCCACCGGCCGTTCCCAGCCCGGATAGAGCCAGCCGGAAACCCCGTCGATGACGTCCGGCGGCGGCGGGCGCATCGCCTGGCGGCCATAGACCACGGCCAGCGCGACAACCGCCGCCACGGCGAGCGCGAGCAACAACCCCTGGCGCATCGATCGTTGCCCCCCAAAGCCCGGCCGGGCGACTCGCGCCGGGCTTCAGCCCGAGCGGGTCAGCAGCCACATGACAGCAACCCCCAGCGCCGTGGCGCCAAGGCCTAGGCCTAGGGTCAAGACGGGGCGCCGCGCAAGCCATCGCGAACGCCGGACCGGAAGCTCGACCAGGCGGTAGCTGACGACCGCCACGCCAAGCGCGGCCAGCACGACCGCCAGACGCCAGACGAGACCGGCCCCCGGGGCGAACCGGTGCAGGAGGGTCAGCAGGGGCCAGTGCCAGAGATACCAGCTGTAGGATAACTGCCCGATCGCCTGCAGCGGTGGCCAAGTCAGGAGGCGGTTGGCCACGCCAGGCGGCCCGCCCCCCAGGACCACCGCCGCGGCTCCGCCCACCGGCAGGGCGGCGATCCAGCCGGGGAACGGCGTGGTCCTGTCCAGCCAGACAACCGCCAGGCCGATCGCGGCCAGGCCGGCGATCGCCAGCCCTTGCCCCAGCCGCGGCGGCAAGGGCCGGTGCGGCAGCGCCAGAAGGGCGCCGGCAGCGAGCTCCCAGAGCCGCGTCGGCAGGCCGTAGAAGGCCAGCGGCAGGTTGCTTCGGGTCAACAGCACGGAGGCGGCGAACGAGGCCGCCATCAGTAGGGCGAAGCTCGCCGCCAGGGCGGTCCGCCGCCCCGCCAGCACCGCCACCAGCAGGGGCCAGACGAGGTAGAACTGCGCCTCGACGCCTAGCGACCACGTGTGGGTCAGTGGATCGTGTTCAACGCCAGCGTCGAAATAGGCGAAGGCCGTCGCGATGAAATGCAGGTTGGAGGTGTAGGTCGCCGCGCTGACGCCGTCCGCGAAAAGGCCGCCGAGCTCCTCAGGGGACGCGCGCCAGGCCTGGATGGCCACGGTCGCCAGCACGGCCACAAGACCGGCCGGGAGCAGGCGTCGCACCCGGCGGGCGTAGAAGTCGACCGAGTCGAGCCCCGAGCCGTCGATCTCCAGCAGCAGCAGTTGGGTGATCAGGCAGCCAGAGATGACGAAGAACACGTCAACGCCGACGTAGCCGCCGCCGAAGCCGCGGACGCCTGAGTGATAGAACACCACCGCCAGCACCGCGAGGGCCCGCAACCCCTCAATGTCGGGGCGGAACCGCGGGCTCGGCGAAGATGCGGCAGCCGGCAGCTTGCGGCCCCCCTAAATCGAATCGGACGAGTCTAGCATCGGCCTTCTCGATTTTGACTCAAACCGAACCGCCTGCGCAGGATCGCCGCAACCCCAAGCAACAATAGGCGGAGGCGGTACCATGGTCACTCTCACCCGGGCCGAGGGCAACTGGGCCGGCGATCTCGACGTCACGCGCAGGTCCATCGCCCTCGCACTCGCCGGCGGCTATGCGGTGGCGGCGTTCTCCGCTGACGCCGACCCGATCCACACCGACGAGACGGGGCTGGTCACCGCGACCGTCGACATCGCCACCGCCGACCGCAAGATCCCGGCCTACCTCGCCCGCCCGGCCGGCCCCTCTGCCTCAAAGGGCGGCAAACATCCGGTGGTGTTCGTCAATTCCGAGATCTTCGGGGTCCACGAGTGGGTGAAGGACATCTGCCGCCGCCTGGCCAAGGCGGGCTATGTGGGTCTGGCGCCTGATCTTTTCGTCCGCGCCGGGGACCCGTCCAAGACCGTCGACATGAAGGTGGTCATGGACATCGTGAAAGCCACGCCGGGCGACCAAGTGACCGCGGACACCGCCGCCTCGCTGAAATGGCTGGCCGCCCAGCCCTTCGCCGACATGAGGCGCGCAGGGGTCACCGGCTTCTGCTGGGGCGGTGGGGCCACGTGGCTGTGCTGCGAACGGTTCGCCGAGTTCAAGGCCGGCGTAGCCTGGTACGGCCCGCTGAAAGCTGGCGCCTATCCGCGCACCCCGCCGATCGAGCTCGCCAAGGACCTGAAGTGCCCGGTGCTCGGCCTCTACGGCGGCCAGGACAAGGGCATCCCGGCCAAGGACATCGACGACATGCGCGCAGCGCTGGCGGCGGCGGGCAAGACGGGCAGCGAGATCATCGTCTATCCGGACGCCCAGCATGGTTTCCTGGCCGACTATCGCCCCAGCTACGACGCCAAGTCGGCGGCCGATGGCTGGACGAAGATGCTGGCGCACTTCAAGGCGCACGGGGTGGCTTAGCCCAAAAACCTAGTGCGGCGGCTCTTCTGAGGGCGGCGGCGGTTCGGCGGGCTTTTCCGCCGGCGCCGCGGCCAGGGTGGCGGCCGGCGCGGCGCTCGGCGCGGTCACGCCCTTGGCCGCGAGCTGCGCAGAGCCGTTGGCGGCGAGCTTGGCGGCTTCGGCGAGCTTGGCGGCCTTGTCCGCGTCAGCCTGCGCCTTTTCCTCCGGCGTCAGCGGCACGGCCGGCGCCGGGCCCTCGATGCGCTCCTGGGTCAGCGGCGTGGCGTCGGTGGCCGGCGCCGCCGGTGCCGGGGCCGAGCCGCCGCGGGCGCCCGCGGCGCGTTCGCCGGGCAGGCGGCCATGCTGCGGGCCGTTGACCACGCCGAGGGTGAAGGCGGAAAGGGCGACCGCGACGAGCAGGCCGGCGACGACCTGGAGCACCCGGTGAGGCATGGTCCACTGCATGGCGCGGACACTAATGCGCCGGCCCGGCCTGCGAAACCCGCCCATCACGAAAATCGGCGGCGAAAACTGGGGCCCGACCCGATCAGGGTAAACGTCGATTAACTCTCTCGGCCGCAAACAGGGCGCCTGGAGTCTTGGAGTGGTTCGGGCATGGCGCGGACGGCGCGGAAAACCGGCATGGCGTTGGTGTGGCACATCGCGGGCCTCGCCTGGACGCATCCGGGGACAGCGCGCCTGCGTGGCGGGATCGTCGCAGCCTGCGGCGCGGCCCTGGCCGTGGCCTTCGCTACTTTCAACGCCGCCGACCCCAGCCTGAACGCCGCCAGCCCCGCGGCGGCGACCAATGCGCTCGGCGGATCCGGCGCGACGCTTGCCGACCTGGGCGTCCAGTCCCTGGGCCTGGCCTCAGCCTTCGCGGCCCTGACCATCGTGGTTCTCGGCCTCTGCCGCGCGGCGTCGTCCGACCCCGCCTCCAGCCGTAACCACCTGCGCCTGCGCGCCGCGGTCGGCGGGGCCGCCATCCTGGCGCTGGCCGCCGCCATGGCCGGGCCCGCGCCGCCGGCCGCCTGGCCGCTGGCCAAGGGCCTGGGCGGCTTCTGGGGCGATGCGCTGCTCTCCGGAGTCTCGGGCCTGCTCGCCTACGCCCACCTGCCGCTGGCCAGGCCGATCGCCGCGGCGCTGTTCCTAGCCGGCGGGCTGGGCGCGCTCGGTTACGCCATCGGCCTGCGCCCCTCGGAGCTGCGGGTGCTGGGCGACTGGTTAACCGCGGTCCTGACGCCCAAGCCAAAGGCGGCGATGAAGCCCGCCGACAAAGCCCGGGGAGCCGCCAGGGTCTCGGCCCGAGACCGCCGCGAGGCCGGCATCGCCGACGCCGCGCTCGATGCGTCCGACGTCGAGACTGCGGTCGGCGCGCCGAAGGTCAGGGCGCCCAAGCCTGCGCCCAAGCCGTCCAGCCGCGAGGAGCGCGAGGCCCAGTCGACCTTCGAGTTCGTACGGCCCGGCGGCTTCGCCCTGCCCGAGCTCTCCATGCTGGCCAAGCCGAAGCCGCGCGCCGCGCAGTTCGACGAAGGGGCGCTGCGTCAGAACGCCCAGCTGCTGGAAAGCGTGTTGGCGGAGTTCGGGGTCAAGGGTCAGGTCGACCAGATCCGTCCCGGTCCCGTGGTCACCCTCTATGAGCTGGTCCCGGCCGCCGGGGTGAAGTCGGCCCGCGTGGTGGCGCTCAGCGACGATATCGCACGGTCGATGAGCGTCGCGGCCTGCCGCGTCTCGGTGGTGCCGGGGCGCAACGCCATCGGCATCGAGCTGCCCAACCAAAAACGCGAGACGGTCTATCTGCGCGACCTCTTGGCCAGCTCAGAATATGAGCGCGGGGGACAGACCCTCCCCATGGCGCTGGGCGAGACCATCGGCGGCGAGCCCTATATCGCCGACCTGGCGCGGATGCCGCACCTGCTGATCGCCGGCACCACCGGCTCGGGCAAGTCGGTGGGCGTCAATGCCATGATCCTGTCGATCCTCTACCGCCTGCCGCCGGACCAGTGCCGGATGATCATGATCGACCCGAAGATGCTGGAGCTTTCCGTCTACGACGGCATCCCGCACCTGTTGTGCCCCGTGGTCACCGATCCGAAGAAGGCCATCGTCGCGCTGAAGTGGACCGTGCGCGAGATGGAGGATCGCTATCGCCGCATGTCGAAGATCGGCGTGCGCAACGTCGCCTCCTACAACGAGCGCGCCAAGGAGGCCGCGGCCAAGGGCGAGCATTTCGAGCGAACGGTTCAGACGGGGTTCGATGAAACCGGCCGGGCGATCTATGAGAGCGAGAAGATCGTTCCTGAGCCGATGCCGATGCTTGTGGTCATCATTGATGAGGTCGCCGACCTGATGATGGTCGCCGGCAAGGATATCGAAGGCGCCGTCCAGCGGCTGGCGCAGATGGCGCGGGCCGCCGGCATCCACGTGGTGATGGCGACGCAGCGGCCTTCGGTGGATGTCATCACCGGCACCATCAAGGCCAACTTCCCGACCCGGATCTCCTTCCAGGTCACCTCCAAGATCGACAGCCGCACCATCCTGGGCGAGCAGGGGGCCGAGCAGCTCCTGGGCCAGGGCGACCAGCTCTACATGGCCGGCGGCGGGCGGATCACCCGCCTGCACGGACCCTTCGTCAGCGATGGAGAGGTGGAGACGGTGGCCAAGTTCCTGCGTGAGCAGGGCCAGCCGCAGTACCTGGAAGAGGTGACGGCGGGGGCGGATGAAGACGCCGGCGACGGCGACTTCGGCTTCGGCGGCGGCGAGGAGTCCAACGACCTCTACGACCGGGCCGTCGCCGTGGTCACCCGCGACGGCAAGGCGTCCACCAGCTACATCCAGCGGCGCCTGCAGATCGGCTACAACCGCGCCGCCTCGCTGATCGAACGGATGGAGCAGGAGGGCGTGGTCAGCCCCGCCAACCACGCCGGCAAGCGCGAGATATTGGCCAGCGCGGCGCCCTAGGCCTTCGGGCGATTGCCCAACGCACCGTACGGGTCAGGGATCGTCCGGCCGGTTTCCAGCAGGGTCTTGAGGTTGGAGAGCACCGCGGGCCAACCCTGTGAGATGTCCTTCAAGGCGGCTTCGCTGAGCTCGGAATGGGTGACCGTGAGCTTCACCTTGCCGCCGACATCTTCGATGTCGAACGCGCAGCGGTTGGAGGTTTCCGGATTGCCGCGGTCGGTCGGGGTTTCCCAGGTGGTGACCAGGCGACGCGGCGGATCGCTTTCGAGCACCTGGCCAATCACGTCGGCGGACTTGCCGGGCAGGCGGTGCTGCCATTCCGAGCCGACCTTCCAGTCGGAGACGTTCTCGCGCTCCCAGTAGCTGGCGCTGATCGTCTGGTCGGTCAGCGCCTCCCAGACCTTTTGGGGCGTGGTCAGGATGTAGATCACGTAGACGTAGGTGTGCTTAGCCATCGTCTTCTCCTTCGAGGCGTTGCTTAAGGGCGGCGAGCGCGTCGAGGCGCGGCCGTTCGAACTTGGCGATCCAGCGGGCGTGGGCCTCGTGGATCGGGACGGGGTTCAGGTAGTGCAGCTTCTCGCGGCCGCGCTTGACGGTGGCGACCAGGTTGGCGGCTTCGAGCAGGGCAAGGTGCTGGCTGACCGCCTGGCGGGTCATGGCCAGGCCGTCGGCGAGCGCGCCCAGGGTCTGGCCTTGCTCAGCGAACAGCCGGTCGAGCAGCTGTCGCCGGCTCGGATCGGCGAGCGCCTTGAACACCTTGTCCATATCGTCCGTCATGGGCGGTCTAATGGGCAAGTAATTACTTGCATGTCAAGCCGACCGGAACGGTTCGGGCGGCCCAGCATTGCACCGCAACCGGCGCGGCCCTATTGCCGCCTCCTGACGACGCGAAGCTTGGAGCCATGATGACGCTCACCCGCCGCACCGTGGCCTTGTCGCTCGCGGCCATGCCTGTCGCCCCCTTGTCCATTGCAGGTGCGGCGTTCGGCGACACGGCGCCGACCGGGATCTCCGCGGCTGACCAAGCCCTGGTCGACAAGGCGGTGGCCTATCTGCAGGACCTCGCCGAGGCCAAGGGCCGGTTCATCCAGACCGATGCGCGCGGCGCGACCAGCACCGGCGAGCTGTTCCTCAAGCGGCCGGGCAAGGCGCGTTTCGCCTATGACCCACCGTCCGGCCTGCTGGTGGTCTCCGACGGCGGCGCCGTGGCAATCGCCGACAGCCGGCTGAAGACCTTCGATTCCTATCCGCTGGGGGCGACGCCCTTGTCGCTGTTCCTGGCCAAGACCATCCGCCTCGACCGCGGCGTGCGGGTGACCCGTGTGTCGAGGATGTCCGACGGCTTCGCCATCACCGCCCGCGACGGGAAGAAGGAAACCGCCGGCGAACTCACCCTCAGCTTCACCGACAATCCGATGTCGCTGGCCGGCTGGACGGTGGTCGACGCGCAGGGGCGCTCGACTCAGGTGCGGATCAGCGGCCTGGAGCGCGCCAGTGGCCTCGACCCCGGGCTTTTTGTGCTCAAGGATCCGCGCCCGAGGAACGTCGGCCGCGGCCGATTGTGATGATTTCGCAACAAGCAAGCGACTTGCAGACTCGCGCTTGACTTTTGCGGACGCTGTGGCGGTAATGCCACTACGCCATTGGCGCGACGCACGCGCCGAAGGAACCCGTGCCGGAACCTATCCCCTCCCGGCGGCGGCATGAGAGACCACTGAAACGCCCGGGCCGCTCCAGTGCCCGGGCGTCTTCTTGTCCGCCATTTCCTTAGACCACCGAGCAGCCCTAATGAGGGCCATGCGCCTTCGTATCTGCACCTGGAACGTCAACTCCGTCCGCCTGCGCGCCGAGCAGGCCGCCCGTTTCGTGGCCGAGCAGGCGCCGGACGTGCTGTGCCTGCAGGAGATCAAATGCCGGGAGGGCGAGTTTCCCCGGCAGGCCTTCGTCGACATGGGTCTGCCGCACCTGAAGATCGCCGGGCAGAAGGGCTGGCATGGGGTGGCGATCGCGTCGCGCCTGCCGATCGAGGATCCGCAGCCGCTGGACGTCTGCCGCGAGGGCCATGCCCGCTGCGTGGGGGTGAAGGTGGCCGGCGTGGAGATCCAGAACTTCTACATCCCGGCCGGCGGCGATACGCCCGACCGGGCGGAGAACCCGAAGTTCGACCACAAGCTCGATTTCTACGAGAAGCTGACCGCCGAGATGGCCAGGCGCGACCCGAAGGCGCCGCTGGCGATCGTCGGCGACCTCAATGTGGCGCCCGGCGAGAACGACGTCTGGAACCACAAATATATGTCGAAGATCGTCAGCCACACGCCGGCGGAGATCGAGGCCATGGCGGCGCTGCAGGCGTCGCTCGGCTTCATCGACCTGACGCGCGCGGCCCATCCGGAGCCGCAGAAGCTGGCGTCCTGGTGGAGCTATCGGGCCCAGGACTTCCGGGTCTCCAACCGCGGGCTACGGCTCGACCACATCCTGGTGACCCCGGGCCTGCGCGACGCGGCGTTCCGCCTGGGCTCGGCGGCCAGCCGCATCCACGACGGCGTGCGCGAATGGGAAAGGCCCAGCGACCACGCACCGGTCAGCGCGGACCTGGTGCTTTAGATCCTCCCCGCAGGGAGAGGTGGATCGGCGCGGATACGCGCCGAGACGCAGGGGGTTTCACACGAGGCCGATGGACCGGTGGGCTTAAACCCTCTCCGTCAGCTTCCCCTGAAGGGGAGCGCTTGGAAGTTAGGGCGCCAACCGATATCCGCCCGCCTCGGTCAGCAGCAGCCGCGCGTTGGCGGGGTCGCTCTCGATCTTCTGGCGCAGGCGGTAGACGTGGGTCTCCAGCGTGTGGGTGGTGACGCCGGCGTTGTAGCCCCAGACCTCGGCCAGCAGCTCCTCGCGCGACACCGGCTTTTCGCCGGCGCGGTAGAGGTACTTTAGGATGTTGGTTTCCTTCTCCGTCAGGCGGATCTTCTTGC
>JANXXK010000288.1 GCA_025350685.1 Alphaproteobacteria bacterium
GCACCGACCGCAGCTCGGCTGAGTTGCTGCAGGCGATGGTTGAGGCGAGCCCTAAGCTAGACTTCGAACCGGGGACAGACTGGCGCTATTCCAACACCGCCTACGTCCTGCTGGGGCTGCTGGTCGAGAAGGCCGCGAACAAGCCCTACGCCCAGTTCCTGCGCGAGCGGTTGTTCGCACCGCTTGGGCTGACCCGCACTGCCGTCGACAACATGGCCGAGGTCACCGCCAACCGAGCGGCCGGCTACAGCATCGACCCCAAGGCGCGGAGCGGCTTCGACAACGCCTCCTTCATCGCCATGAGCTACCCGGGCGGCGCAGGCGCGATCCGCTCGACCTGCGAAGACCTCTGCGCCTGGCACGCAGCCCTGCTCGGCGGCAAGGTGCTGCAGCCGGAGATGCTCAAGGACATGCTGACGCCGGCGACGCTCAACGACGGCTCGATCCCGACGCTGAAGAGCGCCAAGGGCCCATCGCCCATGCGCTATGGCTACGGCCTGTTCCTCAATCCGATCGACGGCCGGCCATCGGTGGGCCACGACGGCGGCATCCAAGGCTTCGCCTCCCACCTGGAGACCGAGCCGGACGACCAGCTGACCATCGCCACGATCATGAACATCGACGGCGGGCCGCTGCTCGGCGCGCCATCGGCGGCGCTGCAGAAAGCGGTGCGGGCCGCGGGGCTGGCCGCCTGAAACTCCACTCATCCCCGCGAAGGCGGGGACCCAAGCCGAGCCGGCCATCGGTCCCCCACTAGCGCCAACCTTCAGAGTCCGCTTGGGTCCCCGCTTGCGCGGGATGAGCGGGTCGGGAGCATGCTGCCACCCTGCTGTCAGCAATCGATCATCTGATGCCCTGCGCGGGGTGGCGTCGGGGTCGGAGAAAACCTAACTTCGCCCCATGGCCCGCGCCCCTGCACCTTCTGAACTCGCCGAGATGTCGATGGCGTTCGACTACGACGAGAACACCGCAGCGGCGCTGTGGACTCCGCATCGCCCGGCCCGGCCGGAGAAGTCCGAGGGCGGCCAGGCCTTCAAGCTGGTTAGCGACTATGAGCCGGCGGGCGACCAGCTAACCGCGATCCCCGAGCTGGTGGCCGGCGTCAACACCCGCGAGCACGACCAGGTGCTGCTGGGCGTCACCGGCTCCGGCAAGACCTTCACCATGGCCAAGATCATCGAGCTGACCCAGCGCCCGGCGCTGATCCTCGCCCCCAACAAGACGCTGGCCGCCCAGCTCTACAGCGAATTCAAGAGCTTCTTCCCGGAGAACGCGGTCGAGTTCTTCGTCTCCTACTACGACTACTACCAGCCCGAGGCCTACGTCCCGCGGACCGACACCTACATCGAGAAGGACAGCTCGATTAACGAGCAGATCGACCGGATGCGCCACTCGGCCACCCGCGCGATCCTGGAGCGCGACGACGTGATCGTGGTCGCCTCGGTGTCCTGCATCTACGGCATCGGCTCGGTCGAGACCTACACGGCGATGACCGTCAATCTCGAGGTCGGCCAGAAGCTCGACGAGAAGAAGCTGATGGCCGACCTGGTGGCCCAGCAATACAAGCGCAACGATCAGGCCTTCGAGCGCGGCGCGTTCCGCCGGCGCGGCGACACCATCGAGCTGTTCCCCGCCCACTACGAGGACCGCGCCTGGCGGATCAGCCTGTTCGGCGACGAGATCGAAGCGATCACCGAGTTCGACCCGCTGACCGGCAAGAAGACCGCCGAACTGCAGAAGGTCCGGGTCTACGCCAACAGCCACTACGTCACGCCCCGGCCGACGCTGAACCAGGCGGTGAACCAGATCCGCGAGGAGCTGAAGGAGCGGCTGGACTGGCTGGTGGCCAACGGCAAGCTGCTGGAGGCGCAGCGCCTGGAGCAGCGGACCACCTTCGACATGGAGATGATCCAGGCCACCGGCTCCTGCGCCGGCATCGAGAACTACAGCCGCTACCTCACCGGCCGCCGCCCCGGCGAGCCGCCCCCCACCTTCTTCGAATACATCCCCGAAAACGCCCTGCTGTTCGTGGACGAGAGCCACCAGACCGTGCCCCAGATCGGCGGCATGTACCGGGGCGACTACCGCCGCAAGTTCACCCTGGCCGAGTACGGCTTCCGCCTGCCCAGCGCCATGGACAACCGCCCGCTCAAGTTCGAGGAGTGGGAGGCC
>JANXXK010000184.1 GCA_025350685.1 Alphaproteobacteria bacterium
CGTAGGCCACGGGCTCGCCGGTCCGGGGCCGGAGCGGGCGGATGTCGTGGTAGGCGTCGTACATGGCCGGCCGCAGCAGATCGTTCATCGCCGCGTCCAGCACCAGGAACCGGCGGCCATCGGGGCGGGTGTTGACGTGCACGACCTTGGCCACCAGCACCCCAGCGTTGGCGGCGATCACCCGGCCAGGCTCGAAGGCGAATTGCACGTCAAGGCCGCGCACGACACGCCCGATCACCGCGGCGTACTCGGCCGGCGACGGCGGGGCGGGCTGGTTGAAGTAGGGCACGCCGAGGCCGCCGCCCAAGTCCAGGCGCTCGACGGCGTGCCCCTCGCCGCGCAGGCGTTCCACCAGGGCGCGCATCTTGGTCGCCGCTTCCTGGATGGAGGCGAGGTCGCCGATCTGGCTGCCGATATGGCAGGCGACGCCGACTGGCCGCAGCCCTGCGCTGTTGGCCGCCAGCGCATAGAGACGCTCGGCCTCGCCGATGGCGATTCCGAACTTGGAATCCGCCTTGCCGGTGGAGATCTTGTCGTGCGCGCCGGCCCGAACATCCGGGTTGATCCGCAGGGCGACGTTCGCGCGCCGGCCCATCTGCTGGGCGACGACGTTGACGAGATGGAGTTCCGGCTCGGACTCGACATTGATCTCCGCTACGCCCGCCTCGAGCGCGAAGGCGATCTCGCCCTCGGTCTTGCCGACCCCGGAGAACACGATCCGTTCCGGCGGCACGCCGGCGGCCAGAGCGCGGCGCAGCTCACCCTCGGAGACCCCGTCGGCGCGGGCGCCGAGCGCCGCCAGGGTGCGCAGCACCGCCAGGTTGGGATTGGCCTTCACCGCATAGGCGACCAACGGCTCGCCCAGGCCGGCGTCGACCAGGGCGTCGCGCAGGACGGTGTAGTGCCGCTCAAGCGTCGCGGAGGAATAGACGTAGACCGGCGTGCCGACCTCGGCGGCGATCTTCGCCAGCGGCACGCCTTCGCAACGGAGCTCGCCCCCCTCAAGCTCGAAGTGGTTCATCGCGGATTGGCGTAGTCGTTGGGCAGCGCCCCGCGCGGCGCGGAGCCGAAGGGATCGTTGGGCGCGCCGGGAATCGGCGCGGCGCGCGGCGGGGCCGGATCGGTCGAGCGGTCGCGCGGATCGACGGTGTCGACGGGTCGGGACGGGTCCTGAGCCTGGCGCTGCTGCTCGTCGGCCTGGCGGGTGGTGGCGCGGCCGGCGCCGTTCAGCGGGCCGGGCTTTTCAAGGTCGCCCATCTTGCCGCAGCCGGCGAGCGACCCCGCCAGCAGGGGGGCGGCCACGCCGATAATGAGGAGGGTGCGAAGGCTCATGCGAGAATTTCCTTCCAACGCTTAATCTGGCCGCGCACCTGGTCGGGCGCGGTACCGCCGTAGCTCATCCGGCTGGCCACAGATGCCGCCGGGGTCAGCACCTTGTAAACGCTCTGCGTGATCCGCGGCTCAAGGGCCTGCAGGTCGGTCAGCGGCAGGGAGGGCAAGTCGCAGCCGAGCTGCTCGGCGCGCTTCACGGCCGCGCCGGTGATGTGGTGGGCCTCGCGGAACGGCAGGCCCAGTTCGCGAACCAGCCAGTCGGCCAGGTCGGTGGCGGTGGAGAAGCCGGCTCCGGCGGCTTTTTCCATGGTTTCGACAGCGGGCTGCAGGTCGGCGACCATGCCGGCCATGGCGCGCAGGCTGAGTTCGAGCGCGTCGAAGGCCTCGAAGGCGGGGACCTTGTCCTCCTGCATGTCCTTCGAATAGGTCAGCGGCAGGCCCTTCATCACCACGGCGAGCTGCGTGAAGGCGCCCAGCATCCGGCCGGCCTTGGCGCGGACCAGCTCGGCGGCGTCGGGGTTCTTCTTCTGCGGCATGATCGAGGAGCCGGAAGTGAAGGCGTCGGTCAGTTTGATGAAGCCGAACTGCGGCGTCATCCAGATAACGATCTCCTCGGCCAGCCGCGACAGGTGGACGGCGCAGATGGTCGCCGCGGCCAGGGCCTCGAGCGCGAAGTCGCGGTCGGCGACGGCGTCCAGCGAGTTGGCCAGGGGGGCGTCGAAGCCCAGCGCCTGGGCGGTCATGTGCCGGTCGATGGGGAAGGGCGAGCCGGCCAGCGCCGCGGCGCCCAGCGGGCTTTCGTTCATGCGCTGGCGGGCGTCGGCAAAGCGTCCGGCATCGCGGCCGAACATCTCCACATAGGCCATCAGGTGGTGGCCGAAGGTCACCGGCTGGGCGGGCTGCAGGTGGGTGAAGCCCGGCATCAGGGTGGCGGCATTGGGCTCGGCCTTGGCGATCAGGGCTCTCTGGAGACCCTTGATCTGGGCCAAGGTGCGGTCGCAGGCCTCCCGGACCCACATGCGGAAGTCGAGCGCGATCTGGTCGTTGCGTGAGCGCGCGGTGTGCAGCCGGCCGGCCGCCGGGCCGATCAACTCGGTGAGGCGGGCCTCCACGTTCATGTGGATGTCTTCGAATTCCTCGCGGAACGGGAAGGTCCCGGCTTCGATCTCGGCCCCGATCTTGTCCAGGCCACCCAGGATCGCTTGGGCGTCCTCGCTTGTAATGACGCCGGTCTTTTGCAACATCGCGGCGTGTGCGCGGGACCCTTCCAGGTCCTGCGCCGCCAGCCTGCGGTCGAAGCCGATGGAGACGTTGATCGCCTGCATCAGCTCGGCCGGCTTGTCCGAGAAACGGCCGCCCCACATCGCCTGGCCCGAAGGGGCCGGCTTTCCGGGGGCGTCAGAAGAAGAGTCGGTCATATGAGCGATCAGTCCGCGACGAAACCCAGGGGCGGGATCCTGACATGGGCCCTCTGGGGCGCCGCGGCTATAGGCGTCGCCGCGGTTGTCTACATCACCCTGCAAGCGTCCTCCAACCCGCCGAAGCCCGGCGGTAGCGCGGGCAGCGAAAACGCCGCCGGCGCACAGAGTGTCGGCAAAAAGCTGACCCACCTCACCGACGCCAGCCCCGCGCCCGACTATGGCTTCGTCGACGCCGACGGCCAACCGGTGAACCTGACCGATTTCAAGGGCAAGGTGGTGGTGATGAACATCTGGGCCACCTGGTGCGGCCCGTGCGTCGAAGAGATGCCGACGCTGGCCAAGCTGCAGGCCGCCTACTCCGGCAAGCCGGTCGAGGTGGTGGCGATCAGCATCGACAGCGAGGGCGACACCGCCAAGGCCAAGCAGTTCCTGGCCAAGCACGGGCCGCTGAAGTTCTACCAGGACAAGGCGATGAAGCTGCCGTTCGTGCTGAAGCCGGCGGCCGACGGCACGCCGATCACGATCATCTACGGCAAGGACGGGCTGGAGAAGGGCCGCGTCTCCGGCGGCGCCGACTGGTCAAAGCCGGACGCGCACGCCGCGATCGACAAGGCCCTGGACCCTGTCCGGTTTTGATTGAATCCATCAAAACCGGAGGAACAGGGTCGTCGCCTAAGCTTGCGAGCATGATTCAGGGTTTTGATGGTTCCGTCAAAACCCATCGTGCTCTAGCCGGCTGAGGCGACTTCCCGCAGCGCCTTGGCGGCGACGTCGGCGGCCCGCGTACCGGTGAGCGCGCGCAGCAGGCCGACCAGCGCGGTGCGGGCTTCCGGCGCCATCAGTTCGTAGGCGGCCAGCAGTTCGAGCGCGCCGGGCGTGCGCATGCGGCTGAGCAGGTCCATGTCGCCGGAGACTTCCTGGCCGGGGGTGTCCAGGACGTCCATCAGGTCGACCACCCGGCAGCGCAGGGCGCGGGCGATCTGGACCAGGCGCGAGAAGGAGATGCGGTTCGCGCCGTTCTCGTATTTCTGAATCTGCTGGAAACTCACGCCGCATTGCTCGGCAAGCGCCTCCTGGGACATACCAATGGTACGTCTGCGGATACGGACAGCCGCGCCCAGGGCGACGTCC
>JANXXK010000013.1 GCA_025350685.1 Alphaproteobacteria bacterium
CGTTGGCCGACAGCGCCATGGCCTAGACCTTCTCCGCCAGCCGCCGCGGGATGGCGGTGGACAGGTCGTCGGCGAAGCTCTCAAGGCGGCCCGAGAATTTGCTCGCATCAGTAGAAAATTTGTTGAAAGCAATGTATGCGGGAATAGCCGCGGCGAGGCCGATGGCGGTGGCGAACAGCGCCTGGGCGATCGGCGGGGCGACCACGGCCAGCGAGGTGTTCTTCTGGATGGCGATCGACTGGAAGGCGTTCATGATGCCCCAGACGGTGCCGAAGAGGCCGATGAACGGCGAGGCGGTGGCGACGATCGCCAGGGAGCCGAGACCTTCCTCGACGCGGGCGGACTCACGCGCGATGGCGGCGTCGAGGACCCGGTCGATGCGCTGGATCAGGAAGGCGGCCTGGGTGTCGGTGGTCAGGCCCTTGGACCGCGCGTCGCGCCATTCGCGTAGCGCGCCCTGCAGCATGCGCGGCAGCGCGTGACGGGGGCGTTCGCCGGCCGCCTGGGCGACATCCTCCAGGCTCTTGCCGGCGGCCACCTCGTCTTCGAAGCGGTTGGCTTCGCGGTTCAGCGTGGCGAGGCGGAAGGCCTTGTCGAGGATCACTGTCCAGGACCACAGCGAGGCCATGCCCAGTCCGATCATCACCAGCTTCACCACCCAGTCGGCGCGCAGGAACAGGGCGATGAAGTTGAAGCTCTCGGGCGTGACGGCGGCGGTGTCCATGCGGGGTCCAGCAGCTTCGAATCAGGTGGGGGACTTGTGGCGGCGGCGGGTGGCGATCTTATGGCGGCGGCCGAAACAGGGGCGCGAGCGCCTCGGCCAGGCCGGGCGGCGGCTTTCGGGCGCGGCCCTTGAGGTCGATGCAGGCCGCCTCAACCTGCGCGGTGGCGATCAGTTCCTCGCCCCGCGTGATCCGCTGGCCGACGTAGAGGCGCGGGCCCCTGACAGAGTCGTAGGTGGTGCGCACCAGCAGGGCGTCGTCGATGCGCGCGGCGCGGCGAAATTCGATGGTCATCTTGGTGATGGTGAAGGCCGCCGGGTCGGGGCGGTCCAGCAGCGCCGAGTGGCTGACGCCGACCAGGCGGAAGAAGTCGCTCCGCCCGCGCTCGAAATAGCGCAGGTAGTTGGCGTGGTAGACGACGCCGGTGAAGTCGGTGTCCTCGTAGTAGATGCGCACCGGCAGCTGGTGCTCGCGGCCGATCAGCCAGCCGGCGGAGGGATCGGTTTCCGTCATTCGTCGAACAGGTCCCCGGGCTGGGCCTGCCCCGCCGTCTTCGGGGCGACCATCCCGAGGTGGGCGTAGGCCTTGGCGCAGGCCATCCGCCCGCGCGGCGTGCGCTGGATGAAGCCTTGCTGCAGCAGGAAGGGCTCGATCACGTCCTCGACCGCGTCGCGGGCCTCGGCGATAGCGTAGGCCAGCGTCTCCACCCCGGCCGGGCCGCCGGCATAGTTCTCGATGAGCGCACGCAGGTAGCGGCGGTCGAGCGCGTCCAGGCCCATCTCGTCGACGTCCAGGCGGGCGAGCGCCGACGCCGCCGCGGCGCGGTCGATGACCGGGGTTCCGTCAGCGGCGGCGAAGTCGCGGACCCGGCGCAGCAGGCGGCCGGCGACGCGCGGGGTGCCGCGGGCGCGCTCGGCGATCTCGGCGGCGCCGTCGGGCGCGAGTTGGACGCCCATCTTCACCGACACCTGGGTCAGCACCGTCTGCAGCTCAGCCGGCGTGTAGAACTCCAGCCGGATCGGGATGCCGAAGCGGTCGCGCAGCGGCGTGGCCAGCAGGCCTGCCCGGGTGGTGGCGGCGACCAGGGTGAAGGGGTTGAGTGGGATCTGCACCGACCGCGCCGAGGGACCCTCGCCGATCATCAGGTCCAGGGTGTGGTCCTCCATGGCCGGATAGAGGATCTCCTCGACGTTGGCCGGGAGCCGGTGGATCTCGTCGATGAACAGGACATCGTTGGGCTCGAGGTTGGTGAGGATGGCGGCCAGGTCGCCGGCCTTGGCCAGCACCGGGCCGGAGGTGGCGCGGAAGCTCACCCCGAGTTCGCGGGCGATGATCTGGGCCAGCGTGGTCTTGCCCAGGCCCGGCGGCCCGAACAGCAACACGTGGTCGAGCGCCTCGCCCCGGGTCTTGGCGCCTTGGATGAAGACCCGCAGGTTGCCCTTGGCCTGCTCCTGGCCGACGAATTCGCTGAGCGTCTGCGGGCGCAGCGCCCGGTCGGGAGCTTCCAGCGGGACGGGTTCGCCGGAGACCAGGCGGGTCACCGGCCCAGCTCCTGCAGCGCCGCCTTGATCAGGGTCGGGGCGTCGGCCTCTTCGCCAAGGCGCAGGCTCGCCTGCTCGACGACCCGGCGGGCGGCAGGTTCGGCGACGCCCAGGCCCATGAGGGCGGCGACCGCCTCGCCGGTGGCCGATGGCGGGACCGGCGCGGCGCCGGCCGCGGCGGCGTGGAGGGCCACGATCGGCCCGTCGGTGAGCGGCTTGTCCTTGAGCTCGGTGACGATGCGCAGCGCCAATTTGGGGCCCACCCCTTGAGCGCGGGCGACACTCGCCTGGTCGCCACGCTGCGCGGCGGCGGACAGCTCGGCCGGCGGCAGGACGTCGAGCACCGCCAGCGCCGCCTTGGGGCCGACGCCCTGGATGGTCTTCAGCGTCACGAAGGCGCGGCGCTCGTCGCGGGCCAGGAAGCCGTACAGGGTCATGCCCAGCTGCTCGGACCACTGGGTCTCGACGTGGATGTCCACCTGCCCGCCCACCGCCGGCAGGCGCGAAAGGGTGCGCGAGCCGCAGCGCACGACGTAGCCCACCCCGGCGACGTCGATCAGGGCGTCTTCCTCGCCCACCTCGGCGACCACGCCCCACAGGCGGCCGATCATGGGTTTCTCAAGAGGCTAGTGTGAATCACGTTCGGCATCCGTTCCCGGCCAGCCGTAAAGCACGTCGCGCCCCTTGTGAATCGTGAACAGAGGGGGATCGGACGCCGATCACACCTAGAGCGCGCTAACCAAGCCATTCAACCAAAGCGGGCGCATTCTAACCGCCCTCGGACGGGCCCTGGATCCAGGCGCCATGCGGCGGCGGGATGATCGAGCCGGTGGGCGGCGGGTCGAGGCCGTGATGATCGGTCAGATCGAAAGTCCCGCAACCTGTGAGCAGGACCAGCGAGGCGGCGAGGATCAGCAGGCGCATGGGCGAAGCTGAGCCTTGCCGCGGGGCGGAATTGCGGCGGCGCTCAGCCGGTGCGGGTGAGCGGGGCGATGTGCAGCAGGGAAGACGCCGCGATCACCCCCAGCGCCAGGGGTGGGCTGACGAAGCTCAGTCCGATGGCCGCCAGCAGCATGGCGAACGTCACCAGGCCGACGCCCTGGATACGCGGGCCGTTGAAGGCGCGGCGGTGCGCCGGATCGGCGATCTGCGCGGCGATCGCCGAGCGCAGCGCTGCAAAGCTGAGCCCACAGGCGATCAGCACGCCGGCGTAGATCGCCATCGGGAAGCCGGCCAGGCCGGTGCGGCCGATGTAGGCGGTGGCGAACGGGATGAGCGAGAGCGAGAACAGCAGCAGGATGTTCATCCACACGATCCGCTCGCCGACCGCGCTCGCCCGGCGCAGGATGTGGCGGTGGTTCACCCAGTAGATGGCGATCACCCCGTAGCTGACCAGATAGCCCGCGAAGTCCGGCCATCGGGAGACCAGCACGCGCCAGTCCGAATCGGCCGGCGGGCGCAGCTCCAGCACCATGATGGTGATGACGATGGCGAAGATGCCGTCGGAGATCGCCTCCAGCCGGCCCACCCCGATGTCGGGCGAAATGTCGGGCGCGGGTGCGCGCCGGGCCACGGCTAGGCCACCCGGCCGAGATTGCGCGCGCGGCGCGCATGGGCGTGGGCGATGGCCACGGCCAGGGCGTCGGCGGCGTCGGCGGTGGCGCCGCCCGCGGTCGGCAGCAGGCGGGCGATCATGTAGGCGACCTGGGTCTTGTCGGCCGAGCCGGTTCCCACGATGGCCTTCTTGACCACGGTGGCGGCGTATTCGGCGACGAGCAGTCCCGCCCGCGCCGGGGCGATCAGGCAGCAGGCCCGCGCGTGGCCGAGCTTCAGCGCCGACTGCGCATTGTTGTTCATGAAGGTCTCTTCGACCGCCGCCTCGTCGGGGCGGTGCGCCTCGATCACCGCGGCGATGGCGTTGAACAGGATCAGCAGCCGCTCGGCGAAAGCCAGGCTGTCCTTCGGCGCGATGACCCCGTGCGCAATGTGGGTCAGCCGCGCGCCCTCCACCGCCACCACGCCCCAGCCGGTGCGGCGAAGCCCCGGGTCGAGACCGAGGATGCGGATGGGCCGAATCGCGTTCATCGTCTGTTCCAGTGTGGAGCAGGAGGATGAGCGCGGGAAGGGTTGAGGAAGGGTGAGCGGGGCGCGAAGGGTCCCTAGCTGACCTTCGGTAGGTCCGCTTCTCGGCAAGGTTCAATGTAAGCTTCCGACCCCACGGGGACCTTGGCCATGCGCTTCGGGCGAGGCGGCCGTCTGCCAAGCCGGGCCGCTCCGCGGGTGAGAACAGGTGACTCAGGCCGCCGGGCTGAGAAAGTTGGAGACCATGTCAGCAACCTCCGCGGGCCGTTCCAGACCAGGCAAGTGGGCGACACCCGCGACGACATGACCCCGGGCGCCCGGAATCGTTTGTGCGAGCAAACGGCTGCGGGCCTGCAGGTAAGGAAAGTCCAGGTCGCCCCAAATCAGCAGTGTGGGGACGGCGATTTCTCCCAGGCGATCGACAGCGGGGGGCGGCGCCTGCTCCGCCCCCTTTGCTTCGGCTCGAAGGGCGATGCCATTCATGTCGAGGAACAGGTCGCGGGCCGCCCCCGCCACGCGACCGGCGGCCTCCAATGGCCCATCCAGCCACAGGCGAGCCTCCAGCGCGTTCATCAACTCGAGGTCGCCCGCCGCTTCGGCCGCTTCTAGCCTGCCAACCAGGGTTTGCGCCGCTGGCGGGATGTCTCCCCGCGGCGCGCCGCTTACCGCCGGCGCGAGCAGCACCAGGCCGGCGACCCGATGCGGATGGGCCAGCGCGGCGTCTATGGCGATACGCCCACCCTGGGAACTTCCCACAAGGATCGCGCGGTCGCGGCCGCCCATGGCGTCCAGCACAGCGAGCAGATCGCCCACCTGTGAATAGGCTTCGTCGACGTGCGGCGTCTGCCCGAATCCTCTGCGGTCATAGGCGATTGCGTGATGGGTGCGCGCCGCGGCCTGCACCTCGGCCCCCCACATCCGCCGGTCGGCGACCCCGGCGTGCAGAAAGATCGCAGGCGCACCCTCGCCAGCGTGAGCGGCGCAAAGGCGGGCTTGACCAGATTCAACGGTACGCTCGGCGGCCATGCCTACCAATGACACGTCCTTCCCCCTGGCGCGCCAACTGCGCGTAACTGTGTTGGCCGCCATCGCCGGTAGCGCCTCCGGCAACGTGGCTTTCGGGCCGGGATCCGATGACCGCCATTCACTCATCGCAGACGTTCTCGAGTCTGCTTTCTGGGCGGGTGCGGGCACGGCGGCGAAGCGAAGGTCGAGGTCGGCGCCGACCAAGGAGTCTAAGGCAACGCAGTGGGCACACCACCACCCCGACCCTCCTCAGCTTGCCCTCAGGCGGGCCGGGCGGGCCTGTCCCGGGGGATGAGGAGGCAGGCTCTCACCGGCGACGCTGCTGAATGTCGATTGGTCCTAGTTCGGAGGGTCGGCCGTGGCGGCGCTGTCCAACCTGAAGGTGATGGTCGCCTCCAGTCCCTCAGGGCGGAAATCGAGGTGGGCGAGGCCGCCCAAGTCGCGGGCAAGGCGCTCGATCAGGACTGAGCCCGCGCCACCGCCGGCCTTGCGCGGCGGCATGTCCGGCGTGGTCTCGCGCCAGGTGAGGGCGCCGCCCAATTCGCCGCGTTTGCAGACGACGAGCAGGCTGCCGCCGGACGTCGACAGACCGCCGTACTTGGCCGCGTTGGTGGCCAGTTCGTGGATCAGCAGGCTGAGGCTGAGCGCCGAGTTGGCGGAGATGGCGAGATCGGCGCACTGCAGCACCACCTGCTTGCCGCGGCCGGCGTAGGGGGCGAGCTCGAGCTCCAGCGCCTTGCGCACATCGATCGCCTGATCGTTGCCGTGCAGCAGTAGCGCGTTGGTCTTGGCCATGGCCTGCACCCGGTCGCCGAAGGCCTCCTGGAATTCCTCGATGGTCTTGCAGGAGCGCGCGGTGATCCGGGCCAGCGACAGCACGATGGCCAGCGTGTTCTGGATGCGGTGGTGAAGCTCGTCGGAGAGCAGTTCGCGGCGGTCGCGGACCGGCGGCGCCTCGGGAAAGGCGTCGAAGATCACCCCGTCGAGCACGACGGCGGCGCCGGCGAGGGTCAGCACCACGAGCGGCGGGTCGTCGTCGGGGATCGAACGCTTGGGTTGGGCGCGGGCCATGTCGCTACTGGCCGCCGCTCAGAGGGTCCGGCCGTTGCGGCGGCGCGCGGCCGTGCAGACGCTCCAGCGCCTCGCGCAACCGCTGCCCCTCAGCGGCCAGACTGTTGACGTCGGATTGCAGCTCAGCGTTTCGCGCCTTCAGGTAGCGGTTCTCCCGCTGCAGGGCGTCAAGGCCACTTGGGCCGTCGCCAGGGGACGCTTCACTGGTCACGTGTGCGGGACCATCATAGGTTAAGGCGCGCCACCGTGGTCCCAAGGGCGAGACATGTCCAGGGCGGCAGGTTTCGCAAGGCGCAGAAGGGCGCCGTCGTCGGCGACTCAGGGGCCGCGGGTCCAAGCCGTGAGCCCGCGGGTCCTTGGAAGCATGACGAGCATCCTGCCGCTTGCGGGACTGTCTGCAATCACCCCTAGGCGACGTTCGGAATGTCCGTTTGCTGGCGCGAGGCGAGGGCGGGCGTCCGACCCCTGACAGAAATTTGCGGCGTCTGCCCTGGGGCGGACGATCAGCAAATTGGGTCTTTGCCAGAAAGCGCCTACAGATCGCTCTGCGGCGCGGTTGCCGCAGGTTACCAAGGTGTTCAGGGCATCCATGACGTCCGAGCCGCAACCGACAGACGTCGCCGAGCTGCTTGATAGCCCAGACTTGGCCGTTGCGCTGGAGAGCGACCAGTTCAAGCAATTCCTTGACCACGTCCCGATCGCCATCGCTGTCTCCGAGCTGCAGCCCCGCGAGCGGATTGTCTACGTCAATTCTGCCTTCGAGCGCCTGACCGACGGCGCCAGCCGCGAGATCGTCGGCGGAAGCTGGGACCGTTTGCCTGGACAGGCGATATCTTCGGACAACCCTCGCGGCCTGGGCGCAGTCCTGACTGAAGAGCGCGACTACGTTGGCGCGTTCGCCATGTCCCGGGCCGGCAAGCCGTTCACGGTCGATGCCTGGTCGAACATCATCGAAGATGAGGCGGGCACGGCTGTTTTTCGGCTGGTGGCCCTGGTGGAGACCGCGGCCCGCGACGGCTCGATCCTCGACGAGCTACAGGAACAGATCCTCGAAAAGGACACCCAACTCCGCGAACTGCAGCATCGGGTGAAGAATAACCTCCAGATGATCACTGCGCTAATTCGCGTCGAGGCGAAGGGCATCTCGGATCGCTCGCTCGGAGAGGGCTTCGACCGGCTCGCCGGACGCGTGGAGGCTCTCGGACTTCTCTACCGGTCGCTCAGCGAATCCGGGTCCGACGGCTCGGTGGACCTGGGGATTTATCTGAGCGAGATCGCCTCGGCGGTGATGCGCGCCCATGCCGCCGAGGGCATTCGGCTTGAGCTGATGGTCGATACCTGGCGAGTGTCGATCGATGTCGCCATGCCCACAGGTCTGGTGGTGAACGAGCTCATGACCAACGCTCTGAAGCACGCCTTTGTCGGTCGAGACGGCGGCACGATCACCCTGCAAAGCACCAACCTCGCCTCAGGCTGCCGGGTCGTGGTCGCCGACGACGGCGTGGGCCTGCCGCCGGGCGTCACCTGGCCTAGGCCAGGCAAGCTTTCCGCGCTGATCGTCCGCTCCCTCCGGCAGAACGCCCAGGCCCACATCGAAATCCAGTCCGCACCCGGCGAAGGCTCCCGCGTCACCATCGTGTTCAGCTGCGCTGACGCCGCGCCCGTCTAGCCGCCGGGTCGAACCCACAATTCAGAACTCGCAAAAGGGCAAGCCGGCGCGAGCGGGACCTTTTCGGCCGAATGGCGCTAGGGCCCGTGTCGTGCAACCGGCTTCCGCGCCTGGCAACCGAAACCCCACGGCCGCGTTTGTTGAGCTTGAGCCCCTCACGGTGAGCGGCGGACATTCCGACACTGAGGGAACAGACATGCTGGGCATTATCGCCATCGTACTCGTCGTGCTCTGGGCGCTGGGCTTCTTCGCCTTCCACGTGACCGCGGCCTTCATCCACATCGTGCTTATCGTCGCCCTGGTGCTGGTCGTCCTGCACTTCCTGCAGGGCCGTCGAAGCCTCTGACGTCTCGGCGACGGCGCGACCCATGCATCCCTCGGGCCGGCCATGCGTTAGGTCGGAGGGACTTTGAAAAGATCGGACCAAAATCATGCGTAACACCCTCGCGCTAACGGCGCTGGCGGCGATCATCGCGCTGCCGCTAATGGCCGCCTCCACCGACGCGGCCGCCTCCTGCCAGGGGCGCAAGAACACCGGCACGGCCATCGGCGCCGTCGGCGGCGCCCTTCTGGGCAACTCGATCTCCAAGGGCGGCGGCGGCGCGGTCGTCGGCGGCCTGGGCGGCGCGGTGGTCGGCCACGAGATCGCCAAGGGCGGCTGCGGCTCGAGCCGCCACGCCTATTACCGCCACGGCCGCAGCCGCTATGCGGCGAACGAGCGCGCGCCGGAAAGGGTCTACTACGACCAGCGCGGCAACCCGATCGCGCGGCCTGACTACGACCGCCGCTAAGACCTCGCCGACAAGACCTCAAACGGGACGCGCCGGCGCGCGTCCCGCCGCCTGCGACGCCGAAAGACCCCCTGACATGACGCGCCATCCCCTGACGGCCAGGCTCTGCCGTTCCGTGCTGTGTCGTTCCTTGATGTGTTTGGGCATCCTCGGCCTGGCCGCCTGCGACGACCATCGCCAGGTGGCCGCCAATCCGAAGATCTGCGCCGAGTTCAAGCCGGTGAAGGCCGCCGGTATGGCCGTGCCTGACGATGGCGCTGGTCCCCTCGACGAGTGCGTGCGCCGCTGGGCCTACAGCCTGGCCCCCTCGCGCGACGCCGCCGAGGTGGTGGCCGAGGCTGTGGTCGGCGCCTGCAACGCCCCGCTCGCCAAATGGAACAGTCAGGCGCTGGGCCAACCGGGCGGCGCCGAGGCTTCCGCCGCCAGCCTGACCACCGGGCAGCCGACCACCCCGATCGCCGAACACAACGCCTTCGGCCACGCCCGCGCGCTGCTCTATGTAGTCCAGGCCCGCGCCGGGGCCTGCGCACCGCCGCCGGCGACAGGCGGCGTCCCGGACGGCGTAGGCGGCTAGGCTCGCGTTAGCACGCGCATCTGCATCAGCCGGCGGAAGGAAAAGCCCAGGGTCTCGTAGAGGCCGGTGGCGGCGGTGTTGTGGGCGAAGGCGTGCAGGAACGGGGTCTCGCCGCGGTCGAAGATTCGCTGGGCGACGATGCGGCTGAGGCCGCCGGCGTAGCCGTGGCCGCGGTGATCGGGATGGGTGCAGACGCCGCTGACCTCGGTGAAGCCGGCGGGCTTCATGCGCTCGCCGGCCATGGCGACTAGCTTGCCGTCGACCTTGACGCCGATGAAATCGCCCAGCCGGTGGGTGCGTTCGACGAAGGGGCCGGGCCGGGTCAGGGTGGCGAGCGCCAGCATTTCGAGTGCGTCGGCCTCGGCGAGCGCGGCCCAGGCGAAGGCCGGCGCGGGCGCTTCGGTCAGGCGCTCGCAGGCCATCTGCCAGATCGCCTCGGCCTGGTGGACGGCGGAGCCGGGAACCGGCGGAGGCGGCTCGCCCTCGATCAGCACGATGGCCCCCTGGGCCGGGACGAGGGCGGAGAGCGCCGCCAGGCTCGCGTCTGAGGTATCGGCGGCCGCGGCGAACGGGCCGTGGTCGGGCAGCAGCCGGCGCGCGGGGCCCTCGCCCTGCGCAAACGGCGCCCACCGCGTCGTCAGCGAGCCCCAGACCGGGCGGTCGAGCGGGTGTGTGAGCATGGGGTCATCCGGCGTGGCGAGGCCGCGACATAGGGCGCGCGGACGGCCGCGGAAAGGAGTTAGAGCCCTTCCCACTCACGATGGCTCATCGTGAGTGGGAAGGGCTCCAGACATAAGCGACGACCCTGTTCATCCCGATGGGTTTGATTCAAGCCAATCGGGACAGGGTCTAGCCGACGATCGGCTTTTCCTCGCCCCACCAGAGCGGAGATTTCTTCAGGTCGATGAAGCGGCGCTCGTCCTCCAGCAGCAGGGCCGAGGCGGCCTGGGCCTCCGCGCGCTGACCGTTGGCGGCCAGCGCGTCCAGGCTGTCGAACCACAGCTCGGCCACACCGTCGTATTCGGGCGGCGCCTCGCGGCTGAGCCGGGTGGCGGCGTTGGCGGCTTGCGGCAGGCTATGCAGCTGGACGTAGCGGCGGATCTGCAAGGTCTCGGCCACCGAGGCCACCAAGGGGCCGTGGGTATGGCGCCAATACTGCTGGAAAGCCTCGCGGCTCAGGTGCGGCAGGCGGGTGAGGCAGAAGGTGAGCTTGATCATGTCGGCACAGGTTGGACCGGGAATGGCCTGACGCAAAGCGCCGCGGGCGCATCCGGTGGATTGACTTTGCCCCCGCGTCTGAGCCCTTTTGGACCCTCCGAGTCCTTCGAGGGGCCAGGAAGCCTAGCCATGAGTTTGGCGACTGAAGCGGTGACCTTGCCCGGCAGCGGGCTGGTGTTCATCAACTACTACCAGCCCAGCGTCACGCCCGAGTATCGGGCCGCGATCCTGACGGCCGAGAATTTCCTGCAGAGCCACTTCACCAATTCGGTGACCGTGGGGATGGGCTTCGACCTGCAGCCGCTGGGGTCGAGTTTCAGCGCGCAGAACAGTTTCTCATCGACGCCGGTGAGCTTTTCGACGTTCGTGTCGGCGCTGAGCAGCCATGCGGCGACGGGCGACGATTTCCTGTCGCTGGCGGGCCTGCCGACCAGCGACCCGAGCCATGGGGCGGGGTTCTCGATCCCGACCAGCGAGGCGCGGATCCTGGGCCTGGGGTCGCAGTCCAACAGCATCGACGACAACGTGACGCTGAACTCCAGCCTAGGGTTCACCTTCGGCCAGGACGCGGTGGGCGCGATCCTGCACGAAATGAGCGAGGGCGTGTTCGGGCGCATCAGCAGCCTGGGCTTGGCCGAACCCCGCTGGAACCCGATGGACCTGTTCCGCTTCGACGCCTCGGGCCAGCGCGATTTCACCGGCGGCTCGGACGGGGTGACGACCTTCTTCGGGGTCGATGGCCAGCACCTGTCGACCCGGCAGTTCCACAACTCGATCAGCGCCGCCGGCGTCAGCGACGGCTTCGACCTTGCCGACTGGGACCACATCCGCGGCGACAGCTTCGGCCCCG
>JANXXK010000080.1 GCA_025350685.1 Alphaproteobacteria bacterium
CTGAACTTCCCGAGGGCGTGAAGCTGGTGAAGACCACGGTCCGTGACGCGCTCCGCGACGCCATGGCCGAGGAGATGCGCCGCGACCCCGACGTCTTCCTGATGGGCGAGGAAGTCGCCCAGTACCAGGGCGCCTACAAGGTCAGCCGCGACCTGCTGGCCGAGTTCGGCGACAAGCGCGTCATCGACACCCCGATCACCGAATATGGCTTCGCAGGCCTGGGTGCCGGCGCGGCCATGGCCGGGCTGAAGCCGATCGTCGAGTTCATGACCTTCAATTTTGCCATGCAGGCCATTGATCATATTGTGAATTCGTCCGGAAAGACGCTCTACATGTCCGGCGGCCAGATCAAGTCCTCGATCGTCTTCCGCGGGCCCAATGGCGCTGCAGCCCGGGTCGGCGCCCAGCATAGCCAGGACTACGCCGGCTGGTATGGCCACGTGCCGGGCCTGAAGGTGATCTGCCCCTATGACGCCGCTGACGCCAAGGGGCTGTTGAAGGCCGCCATTCGCGACCCGAACCCCGTGGTCTTCCTCGAGCACGAGATGCTCTACGGCCAGGAGTTCGACGTCCCCGAGGGCGTCGACTGGGTCGTCCCGATCGGCAAGGCCAAGGTCCGCCGCGAAGGGACCGGCGTCACCATCGTCGCCTATTCGCGCATGGTGGGCCTGGCGCTAAAGGCTGCCGAGGAGCTGGCCGCCGAGGGTATCGAGTGCGAAGTTGTCGACCTGCGCACCATCCGCCCGATGGACATCGGCACGGTCGTCGAGAGCGTCAAGAAGACCAACCGGCTGG
Organism: Alphaproteobacteria bacterium; assembly: GCA_025350685.1. Taxonomy (GTDB): domain Bacteria; phylum Pseudomonadota; class Alphaproteobacteria; order Caulobacterales; family Caulobacteraceae; genus Phenylobacterium. The sequence continues at coordinate 796 of JANXXK010000080.1, forward strand.
TCACCGTCGAGGAAGGTTGGGGCCCCATGGGCGTCGGCGCCGAGGTCGCGGCAAAGGTGGTCGAACTGGCCTTCGACTATCTCGATGCGCCGCCGGCCCGGGTCCACCAGGAGGACGTGCCGCTGCCTTACGCAGCCAACCTCGAGGCCCTGTCGCTCCCGTCGGTGGAGAAGATCGTCAAGGCGGTCAAGGCGGTCTCGTACAAATGAACAGGACCCTCAATTCCGCTCATCCCGACGAAAGCCGGGACCCAAGTGGCCATGAAGCTGGGCGGGGCTTGATCATCTCCGACTCGGCTTGGTCCCCGGCTTTCGCCGGGGTGAGTGGGGGCTTTCAGTGAGCGAAAGCCCGTTCACCTGGCACGCTGGCGGCTGCCACTGCGGCGGGGTCCGCTTCGAGGTAGCCTTGCCGCCGACCGTCGAGGCGCAGAGCTGCAACTGCTCCATGTGCGCCAAGACCGGCTTCGTGCACATCATCGTGCCGGAGAGCCGTTTCCGCCTCACCAAGGGCGCTGAGCGGCTGATCGAATACAGCTTCAACACCCGCGTGGCCAAACACCTGTTCTGCGCCGAATGCGGCATCAAGGGCTTCTACCGCCCGCGCTCCAACCCCGACGGCTGGAGCGTCAACGCGCGGTGCCTGGACTCGGTCGAGGGCATCGACCTGCAGATCGAAGCCTTCGACGGCCAGAACTGGGAAGCCAACGCCCACGGCCTGTCGCACCTCTCCAAGGAGCCGGCATGACCGAGTTCGCCGGCCACTGCCACTGCGGCGCAATCCGGGTCGAATTGACGAGCGCGCTGACCGCCGGCGAGCTGCCGTTGCGCGCTTGCCAATGTAGCTTCTGCCGCCGCCACGGAGGGCTGACCACGGCCGACCCGAAGGGGCGTCTGCACATCGAGGCCGCGCCGGGCTCGGCCAACCGCTACCGCTTCGGCCTGGGCGTCACCGACTTCCTGATCTGCGCCGAATGCGGGGTCTATGTGGCCGCGATGATGGAGGGCGAGGGCGGCTTGACCGCAGTGCTCAACGTCCGTGGGGTCGACCTGCCCGGCTTCGAAGGCCGCACGCCCGATCCGATGATCTACGACGACGAGACTCCCGACGACCGCGTCGCCCGCCGTGCGGGCCGCTGGATGCCCGCCGTCTTCGTCGAAACCAGCCCGAGCGCCTGACGCATGCCCATCGACATCCTGATGCCCGCGCTGTCGCCCACCATGGAGGAGGGCACGCTCGCCAAGTGGCATGTGAAGGTCGGCGACACGGTGAAGTCCGGCGACGTGATCGCCGAGATCGAAACCGACAAGGCCACCATGGAGGTGGAAGCCGTCGACGAAGGCGCCGTGCAGGAGCTGCTGGTCGCCGAAGGCACGGAGGGTGTGAAGGTCAACGCGCCGATCGCGCGGCTCTCCGGTGACGGCGAGGGCGCCAGACCGCCGCCACCCAAGACTGAGGCGCCCCCTCAGTCGGCTCCGCCGACAGCTCTCCCAAAGGTGGAGCACAAGGCCTCTGGCATGTCCTCCCCCTCAGGGGGAGGTGGCGCTTCGAGCCCGGCGAGAAGCGACGGAGGGGGCGATCGCATCTTCGCCTCGCCGCTGGCTCGCCGCATCGCCCAGCAGAAGGGCCTCGACCTCGCCTCGGTGAAGGGCACCGGTCCGCACGGCCGTGTCGTCAAGGCCGACGTGGACGCCGCCCAGCCCGGGCAGCCGGAAGCGCCGGCCGGTCAGCCGGCCGCCACATCCGCCCCCCGCCAGGTCCAGTCGCTGGACCAGATGGGCATCGCGCCGGGCAGCTACGACCTCATCCCGCTGGACGGCATGCGCAAGACCATCGCGCGGCGGATGACCGAGAGCTTCCGCGATGTCCCGCACTTTCCGCTGACCATCGACCTGGAGATCGACGCCCTGCTGGCGGCGCGGACCAAGATCAACGCCATGCTGGAGAAGTCCGACGGCAAGGTCAGCGTCAACGACATGGTGATCAAGGCTGCGGCCGTGGCGCTGATGCAGGTGCGCGAGGCCAACGCTTCCTACACCCCCGAAGGCATCGCCATGCACCATCACGCCGACATCGCCATGGCTGTGGCGATCCCCGGCGGCCTGATCACCCCGATCATCCGGGCCGCAGAGACCAAAGGCCTGGCCGCCATCGCCGCCGAAGCCAAGGACCTGGCCGAGCGCGCGCGGACCAGGAAGCTGAAGCCCGAGGAGTTCCAGGGCGGCACCTTCTCGGTCTCCAACCTGGGCATGTTCGGCATCAGGTCCTTCGCCTCGATCATCAACGAGCCGCAGGGCGCCATTCTGTCGGTCGGCGTCGGCGAAAAGCGGCCCGTGGTGCGCGGGAGCGAACTGGCGATCGCCACCGTCATGAGCGTCACGCTGACCTGCGATCACCGGGTGGTCGACGGGGCGACCGGCGCGCGCTGGCTCGCCGCCTTCAAGCCGCTGATCGAAGACCCGATAACGATGATCGTCTGATTGGGGGATCGGCCAATGAGCATCTACGATTTCTGCGCCGAGACCCTGGACGGCCAGCCGGCCCCGCTCTCGGCCTACAAAGACAAGGTGGTGCTGATCGTCAACACGGCGTCCAAGTGCGGGTTCACGCCGCAGTACGCGGGCCTTGAGGCGCTGTGGAAGACCTACAAGGATCGCGGCCTCGTCCTGCTGGGTTTCCCTTGTAACCAGTTCGGCGCCCAGGAACCGGGCGACGCGGCCGAGATCGCCAGCTTCTGCTCGCTGACTTACGACGTGGACTTCCCGATGATGCGCAAGATCGACGTCAACGGGCCGGATACGCACCCGCTCTACGCCTACCTCAAGCATGCCAAAAAAGGCCTGCTGGGCTCCGAGGGGATCAAGTGGAACTTCACCAAGTTCCTGGTCGACCGGAAGGGTGAGGTGGTCGGTCGCTTCGCCCCGACGGACACGCCCCAGTCGCTGACCGGCGCCATCGAGAAGCTGCTCTGATGGCTGATAGCTTCGACGTCATCATCATCGGCTCAGGCCCCGGTGGCTACGTCACCGCGATCCGCGCCGCCCAGCTCGGCCTGTCTTGCGCCATCGTCGAGCGCGAGCTGCTGGGCGGCATCTGCCTCAACTGGGGCTGTATCCCGACCAAGGCGTTGCTGAAGTCCGGTGAGGTCTACGAACAGCTCGACCACCTGGGCGACTACGGACTCTCGGTAGAGAAACGTGGGTTCGATTTCCGCGCGGTCGTGGAGCGATCACGCAAGGTCTCCGCCCAACTCAACGCCGGCGTCGCCTTTCTGATGAAGAAGCACAAGATCGAGGTGATCGAGGGGACCGCCAGCCTGACCAAGGGCCCCGACTCTGGAAAAGGGGGGGCGCCGAACGTCGTCGTGGCGCTCAAAGCCGGCGGCTCGCGCACCGTCACCGCCAAGCATGTGATCCTGGCCACCGGCGCACGCGCGCGCACCATCCCCGACGCGGGCCTGGAGCCGGACGGCGACCGGGTGTGGACCTATCGCGAAGCCCTGGTCCCCAAGTCGGCGCCGAAGAGCCTGATCGTCATTGGCTCCGGCGCCATCGGTATCGAATTTGCCAGCTTCTACCGTGCGCTAGGGGCGGATGTTACAGTAATCGAGGCCCTGCCGCGCATCCTGCCGGTGGAGGACGAGGAGGTTTCCAAGGCCGCCCAAAAGGCCTTCGAAAAGCGCGGGCTGAAGTTCCGCGTGCCGGCTAACGTCAAGAAGCTGACCAAGTCCAAGTCCGGCGTCTCGGTGGAGATCGAGGCGGGCGGCAAGGCTGAAACCCTGGAAGCCGAAGTCGCCATCGTCGCCGTCGGCATCGTCGGCAATGTCGAGGACCTGGGCCTTGAGGCGCTGGGCGTGAAGGTCGATCGCACCCACATCGTCACCGACGGCCACGGCGCCACCAGCGTGCCCGGCCTCTATGCGATCGGCGACGTCGCCGGCCCGCCCTGGCTGGCCCACAAAGCGTCGCACGAGGGCGTCCACTGCGTCGAGCATATCGCCGGCCTGAAGCCCGCGAACCTCAACGCCCCGATTCCGGGCTGTACCTATTCGACGCCACAGATCGCCTCAGTCGGCCTCACCGAGGCCCAGGCCAAGACGCAGGGACTGGCGCCCAAGGTCGGCCGCTTCCCGTTCCGGGTGAACGGCAAGGCCATTGCCTCCGGCGAGACCGTGGGCTTCGTCAAGGTCGTGTTCGACGGCAAGACCGGGGCCTTGATCGGCGCCCACATGATCGGCGCCGAGGTCACCGAAATGATCCAGGGCTACATGCTGGCCATGACGCTGGAGGCCACGGAGGCCGAACTTCAGGGCGCCATCTTCCCGCACCCGACGATGAGCGAGGCCATGCACGAGGCCAGCCTCGACGCCTACGGGATGGTGCTGCACATCTAGTCAGGCCACCGGCCGCAGTTCGGTGTCGACGATCCGTTGCAGGGCCACATAGTCGGTCTTGCCGGTGCCCAGCACCGGGATCTCCGGGACCTTGATGATCCTGCGCGGCACGGCGATTTCTGGTGCGCCAATGGCCTGGGCGTGAGCGACCAGCGGGCCGGATTCCGCCCCCTGGCGGTCGGTGACCAGCACCAGGCGCTCGCCCTTCTTGGGGTCGGGCATGGCGACGACGGCGTGGCGGGCGTCGGGCCAGACCGCGCAGGCCAGGTCCTCGGCGGCGGTCAGCGAGACCATCTCGCCGCCGACCTTGGCGAAGCGCTTCACCCGGCCCTTGATCTTGATCCAGTCGTCGTCGCTCAGCGAGACTACGTCGCCGGTGTCGTGCCAGCCGTCGGCCAGGGGCTCGAGGCGGCCGCCCGCGCCAAGGTAGCCGGCCATGACATTGGGCCCGCGCACATAGAGCTTTCCGCCGCCCGGGATGCCTTCCACCGGTTCCAGCCGCGTCTCCATGCCGGGCAGCAGGCCGCCGACCGTGCCGCGGCGGTTGTCGGTGGGCTTGTTGACGGCGATCACCGGGGCGGCCTCGGTGGCGCCATAACCCTCCAGCACCGGCACGCCGCCGAACTTCTCGGCGATCAGGTTGTGGGTTTCCTCGCGAACCTTTTCGGCGCCGCCGAGGCCGCCCCGGTGATCGCCGTCAACAAGCCCACCGACAACCGCCGCGGCACGGTCGGC
>JANXXK010000088.1 GCA_025350685.1 Alphaproteobacteria bacterium
CAAAGGGACTGGCGCTGGCCGCGTTGGGCTTCAGTCTGCTGAGCACGGGGCCGTCAGCGGCGCGGCCGCATGCCGCCTCTCCTGCCCCCGTCGCCCAACCTGACGACCTCTCCGGCACCTGGACCAACGCCTGGTACACCAAGCTCGAGCGGCCCAAGGAGTTCAACGGCCCGATCGCCACACCGGCGGAGGCCGCGGCCTTTGAAGCGCCCCGCCGCGCGTTGCACGGCGAGATCTCCGCCAAGGAGGACGTGTTGGGACAGAACGAGAGCGAATTCCCCGACAACGGCCCGGGTATGGCGCGCGTCCACGGCGAGCTGCGCTCGTCGTGGATCATCGACCCGAGCGACGGGCACATCCCCTGGATCCCCGAGGCGAAGACGCGGCTGCGCATGGGGCTGCCGCCCGCCGAGACCTATGACAATGTCGAGGACCGCGACACCGATGAGCGCTGCCTGACCGCCGGGGGCAGCGGCGTGCCGATGCTCAACGCCCATGACGCCAACCTGATCCAGCTCGTTCAGACGCCCGGTTGGTTGGCTATCGTCATGGAGAAGAACCACGAGACCCGGTACGTGCGCATGACGCGCCCGGGCTCGAGCCCGCCGGACGCTGGGACCGACGCCGGCCAGACGCCCTGGCTGGGCACCTCTACAGGCCATTGGGAAGGCAAGACCCTGGTGGCGGAGACCAAGGGCTTCCGCCGCGGGATCACCGACATGTCCCGCGCGCTCAAGCTCTCAGACCATGCCCGCGTGACCGAGCGGTTCACCCGCACGGGCCCGAAGGAGATTCTCTACGCCTTCGAGGTGACCGACGAGACCCTGTTCACCCGCCCCTGGCGCGCCGAGATGGTGTTCCGCCCGGCCGAGGGCCTGCTCTACGAATACGCCTGCCACGAGGGGAACTATTCCCTGCCGACCATCCTGCAGGCCGCGCGGCTGGCGGACGGCGCGCCGAAGACCGCTGGCGCGAGCAAGTAGCGCCGTGACCATTGCCCGCCGCGCCCTGCTGGCCGCCGCCTTCGCCCTGCCCCTGGCGGCGCCCGCCGCGACCTTCGCCGCCGCCCGGCGCGCGGCCGGCACGCCCAACCCGCACGACCTGACCGGCGTCTGGACCAACGCCTGGTACACCAAGATGGAGCGGCCCAAGGCGTTCAGGGGGCTCACCGCCACGGCGGCCGAGGCGGAGGCCTTTGAGGCGCCGCGGCGCGCGCACCACGGCGAACTGCTAGACCCGGTGCACGACGAACTCGGCCAGAACGAGAGCGAGTTCCCCGACAACGGCCCGGGCTTAGCGCCCATCCGCGGCGAATACCGCACCTCCTGGATCACCGACCCGCCGGACGGGCGGATCCCATGGACGCCCGAGGCGGCCAAGCGCCTCTACATCCATGCCGAGGGGCCCGAGGTGCTGGATGACGTCGAGGACCGCGACACCGACGAGCGGTGCCTTACCAATTCCACCGCCACCGCCCCGCTGGTCAATGCGCACGACGCCAACCTGATCCAGATCGTCCAGACGCCGGGCGCGGTTGTGCTGGTCGGCGAGAAGAACCACGAGGCGCGGATCATCCGGCTGGACGGAGGCCCGGCGCCGGTGATCCCCGGCTGGACCGCCACCTCTGTGGGCCGCTGGGAGGGCGCGACCCTGGTCGTGGAGACCTCGGGGCTGCGGCCGGGCGTCACCAAGCTGGACGACAATATCTACCTGAGCGACCAGTCCCGGGTCGTGGAGCGGTTCACGCGGACCGGGCCGACGGAGATCACCTACCTGTTCGAGGTGCGCGACCCCAGCCTGTTCACCCGCGCCTGGCGCGGCGAGATGGGCTGCGGCAGGCCGAGGGCATGATCTACGAATACGCCTGCCACGAGGGGAACTACTCCCTGCCGACCATTCTGCACGCGGCGCGGATGGCGGAGGCGGCGGGCGCCCGGAAGTAGGGCATTCGCCGGGATGAGCAGTTTTGAGTACCGAGCTCCTGGGCCGAACCGCCTACTTCGCCGCGTCCGCCGCCCGCGCCACGCTGAGCATCAGGGGCATGGAGTAGTTCCCCTCGTGGCAGGCGAATTCGAAGATCGGGCCCGGGTCGGCGAGCAGGGGCATCTCGCCACGCCAGACCTCAGTAAAGGCCGCCGGGTCGTCGACCTCGAAGGCGTAGCGGATCTCGTTGCCGGCCGTGCGGGTGAAGCGTTCGGTGACGCGGGCGTCCGGCGAGACCATGTAGTACCCGCGCCAGCCCTCCTGCGGGTGAAAGTTGGTGGTCTCGACGACCAGGGTCTCGCCCTGCCAGTGGCCGATCGAATCGCCCATCCAGACGCGGACGTTCTGCGGCGGGTGTTGGGCGGGATGGCCAGGCGTGCCCAGGCGCACGATGCGCACGTCGTGGTTCATCTCCGAGAGGATGGCGACCTCGGTCGGGGTCTGGATGATCTGCTTGCCGGCGGCGACCGGGGGATTGACCATCGGCGGGTTGGCCGAGCCCAGGCCGCCGACCAGGCAGCGGTCGGCCGGCGTGCGGTCCTCCGGGTTGGCGGCCAGCGCGCCGCCGCGGGCGGCCGCGCCGATGGCGTTGAAGCGCTTCAGGGCCTCCGGGCGATAGGGCAGTTGGCCGTTGGCGGGTGAGGTGATCCAGGAGGTGCGCAGCTTTCCGTCCAGGCGGGCCATGCGATAGACCGGATGCCATTCGGAGACGCCCTGCCCCAGGCCCCCGGCTTCGCCCTTGGCGTTGGCGGCCATGGCGGCGGCCTCGAAGGCGGTTTCCTGGGCTAGGGTGGCGAAGGTGAGTGGATCCTTGGCCGAGTCCCGTTCCAGCTCGGTGAGGGACGCGGCGGTCCACAGGCCCTGGAGGTCCGGCTGGCCGAAGGCGGTGCGGGGCGCGCGGTAGGGACCGGCCTGTGGCGAACCGGCCACTCCGGCCAGGACGAGGGCCGCGACGGCGGCGGCGATTGGAACTCTAGACGTCATGCGGCCCCCGGCGATGGGGGATTGAACGGTGTTCCGTGGGTTGGGGCAATGGGCTCGGTGGGCCTGACCGGCGGGCACCTAGGCGGCGAAGGCTACAAGCCCGCCTCGCTGGACCAACGCCTGCGCCGCCTCAACCACGGCGACTTCGACCCTGGTCGGCGATGACGAGTTTTGTCTTCGCGGCGGCGGGTGGGATGTGATTGGGTAATAGATTCGCCTGGCTTCAATTCTGATTCCGCTTGGTGCTTGTATTTCTCCGAAACCAGATATAGAACAAATCGGGAACACATAGATCGAGACGCATGATATGCGGCACGCTCCCCCACCTTGCTCGCCAAGTTTTAGTTAAAGAACTTCAGCCCGGTGTTGATCAGCGTCGTCTCCACGATGAAATCGCCGCTCTTACCGCGATCAGATCAAAGCACGTCGTGCAACTGTACGATGTTGTACTCGACTCTAAATCTAACGTGGTGGGACTTGTCGAGGAGTATATTCCCGGCGGTGACCTTACGACCATAATTCCTGTTGGTGATCTTGCGCTCTTCTTGCGCATCGCTTAACCCTCAACCCTCCAGCGCCAAGCCCGACTACACTTGGAGCTTCACTACCTCGGCCTGAACCGCTTCGTCGTCGGGAAGCCCTTGGGCGTCAGCTTGCCCGCCCCTGCCCTGCGGCCCAGCCACTCGCGCCAATCCGCCCACGCGTGGGTGCGGCCGGCGCTGTCGATCCAGGCGGCGCCGTCGGTTTCGGTGAAGGCGGTGGCGTCTCGGAGGCCACCTTCACGGTAGGCCTGGAGTTTGACGCCCTTGCCTCTCGGCATCTCGGGGAGCTCGGCGGTGGGGAAGATCAGGATCTTGCCGTTGTCGCCGATGACCGCCAGGTGGTCCGCTGAGCCGAGCTCGATGGAGACGGCGGCCGTGCCGTTCAGCACCTGCTTGCCGGCTCTCCGGAAGGCGATGGCTTCGTCGGCGGGCAGGATGAAGCCGTAGCCCTCCTTGCTGGCCAGAACGCGTTTGCCGCCGGGCTTGTGGATGAAGACGTCGAGGATGCCGACGCGGTCGTCGAGGTCGATCATCAGGCGGAGCGGCTCGCCGTGGCCGCGGGCGCTGGGAAGCTTGTCGCAAGGCAGCGTGAAGAAGCGGCCGTCGGAGGCGAAGATCAGCAGCTTGTCGGTGGTCTGGCCCTCGACCAGGAAGCTTAAGCTGTCGCCTTCCTTGAACTTCAGTTCCGAGGGGTCTTCGACGCGGCCCTTGGCGGCGCGGATCCAGCCGCGATCCGACAGGATGATGGTGATCGGCTCGCGCACGATCATGGATTCGATGGCGGCGTCGGCGTCGACCTCGGGCGCGTCGGCGAAGATCGAGCGGCGGTCGTTGAGCTTGCCGAGCTGGGCCTTGACGTCCTTCAGGCCGGCGCCGACCAGTTTCCACTGAGCCCGGTCGCTTTCCAGCATGCCCTTGATGCCGTCGCGTTCCTCGGCGAGGTCGGCGTGTTCGCGGCGCAGCTCCATCTCTTCGAGGCGGGCCAGTTGGCGCAGGCGGGTGTTGAGGATGGCCTCGGCCTGCAGGTCGGAGAGGTCGAACGCAGCGATCAGCTCGGCCTTGGGCTCGTCCTCGTAGCGGACGATGCGGATCACCTCGTCGAGGTTGAGGAAAGCGACGATCAGGCCGTCGAGGATGTGCAGGCGCGCCTCGATCTTGCCGAGGCGATGGCGGGCGCGGCGGACCAGCACCTCGCGGCGGTGGTCGAGGAACGCGCGGAGAATCTGGCGCAGGCCCATCACCCCGGGGGTGCCGCGGGCGTCGAGGACATTGAGATTGACGCTGAAGCGGTTCTCCAGGTCGGAGAGCTTGAACAGGCTCTCCATCAGCACGTCGGCCTCGACGTTGCGCGACTTGGGCTCGAGGACCAGGCGGACGTCCTCCGCGGACTCGTCGCGGACGTCGCCCAGCAGCGGGGCCTTCTTCTGCTCGATCAGGTCGGCCAGCCGTTCGACCAGGTCGGCCTTTTTGACCTGATAGGGGATCTGGGTGACGACGATCTGGTAGGCGCCGTTGCCCAGGGCCTCCTTGGTCCACAGCGCGCGCAGGCGCACGCCGCCGCGGCCGGTCTCGTAGGTTTCCAGGAGGCTGGCGGTGGGCTCGACGATCACGCCGCCGGTGGGGAAGTCGGGGCCCTTCACGTGGGCCATCAGGTCGGCGGTGGTGGCGGTGGGCTGGTCGAGCAGCAGCAGGCAAGCGTCGATCAGCTCGGCGGCGTTGTGCGGCGGAATGCTGGTCGCCATGCCGACGGCGATGCCGGTCGTGCCGTTGGCCAGCACATTGGGGAAGCCGGTGGGCAGGACGACCGGCTCTTCGTCCTGGCCGTCGTAGGTGGGCTTGAAGTCGACGGCGTCCTCGTCGATGCCGTCGAGCAGGAGCGTGGCGGCGGCCGTCAGCTTGGCCTCGGTGTAGCGCATGGCGGCGGGGTTATCGCCGTCGATGTTGCCGAAGTTGCCCTGGCCGTCGACCAGCGGATAGCGCTGGGCGAAGTCCTGGGCCATGCGCACCAGGGTGTCGTAGATCGACTGGTCGCCGTGCGGGTGGTAGCCGCCCATCACCTCGCCGACCACCTTGGCGCATTTGCGCGCCGTGGCCTCGGGGTTCAGGCGCATCTCGCGCATGGCGTAGAGCACCCGGCGCTGCACGGGCTTGAGGCCGTCGCGCACGTCGGGCAGCGCGCGGTCGGTGATGACGCTGAGCGCATAGGCGAGGTAGCGCCGGCTGAGCGCCTCGGTCAGCGGCTCATCGATGATCCGGTCGCCGGGCGGCGGCGGGGGAGCGGTCGTGGTGTCGTTCATGGGGTGGGAATCGGCGAGGTAAACACCGGCCCTGTTTAGCGCGGCGGCGCCAGGGCGTCGCGCGCCGACATCGCCGCATCCACGATCCGCTCATCCCGGCTTCCGCGGGGATGAGCGAAATTATCTTAGCCCGGCGTTGATCGCCTCAAGCGCCCTCGAGCCCGGCGTCAGCTCCGCACCCGACAGCTCGTTCAGCGGCGTGTCCACCGTCTCCAGCGCATCGTGCAGGTCGCCGGAGTCCGGGTCGATGTAGAGCAGGCCCGTGACCACCTGCCCCCGCGCCTGGCGGGCCTGCAGATAGCCCAGCGCCTGGGCGCGGTTGTTGGGGTTGTAGAGGTCGGCCAGCTTGTGCAGCGACAGCACCGAGCCATCGTGCTGGGCGACCTTCACCGTCGTGCCAGGCGGATATTTCACGTTGATCGCGTCGCGAAGCGGGATCACGTCCATCCGGTTCACCGCCTCGTTGTGCTCGCGCACATAGTCGAAGCTCTTGGTCGATCCGGCGTGGTTGTTGAACTGCACGCAGGGGCTGATGCAGTCGATGAACGCCGCGCCCTTGTGCATCAGCCCGGCCTTGATCAGCGGCACCAGCTGTTCCTTGTCGCCCGAGAACGAGCGGCCGACGTAGGTCGCGCCCAGCTGCAGAGCCATGCCCACCAGATCGATGCCGGCGTCGTGGTTGACCACGCCCTTCTTGGACTTGCTGCCCTTGTCGGAGGTGGCCGAGAACTGGCCCTTGGTCAGGCCGTAAACGCCGTTGTTCTCGACGATGTAGAGCATGTTGACGCCACGCCGCACGGCGTGGGCGAACTGGCCCAGGCCGATGGACGCGCTGTCGCCATCCCCGGAAACCCCCAGATAGATCAGGTCCTTGTTCGCGAGATTGGCGCCGGTCAGCACTGAGGGCATGCGCCCGTGAACGGTGTTGAAGCCGTGGCTCGCGCCCATGAAGTAGTCCGGCGTCTTCGACGAGCAGCCGATGCCCGACAGCTTGGCGATCCGGTGCGGCGGCAGCTCCAGCTCGAAGGCCGCCTGGATGATCGCCGAGGAGATCGAGTCGTGGCCGCACCCGGCGCAGAGCGTCGAGACTGAGCCCTCGTAGTCGCGGCGGGTGAACCCCAGGCTGTTCTCGGCCAGCTTCGGGTGATGCAGCTGGGGCTTCAGGATATAGGTCATTCCGCGGCCTCGATTTGCCCGAGTGTCATCAACTGACCGATCTTGCCGGCGATGAACCGCGCGGTGATCGGCGTCCCGTCGTAGTGCAGCACGGCCACCAGCTTGCCGGGGTCGATCTCGCCCTCGTTCATCAGCAGGGTCCTAAACTGCCCGTCGCGGTTCTGCTCGACCACGAACACGCGGCTGTGGGCGGCCACGAAGTCATAGACCTCGTCGCAGAACGGGAAGCCGCGCACGCGCAGCGCATCGAGGTGGCGGCCCTGCCCTTCCAGGTGCTCCAGCGCCTCCAGCATCGAGGGCGCCGAGGAGCCGAAGTAGATCACCCCATCCTTGGTCTTGCGCTTCGCCGGGCGGCTGACCGGGGCCGGGATCAGCGCCTTGGCGGTGTCGAACTTGCGGAGCAGTCGCTCCATGTTGTCGACATAGACCGAGCCCTCTTCTGAGTAGCGTGCATAGGGGTTCCGCGAGGTGCCGCGGGTGAAGTAGGCCCCCTTGGAGGGGTGCACGCCCGGATAGGTCCGGAACGGGATGCCGTCGCCGTCGACGTCCTTGTAGCGGCCGAAGTCGGCGCCCGCCTCGAGCTCGTCGTGGGTCATCACCTTGCCACGGTCGAGCTGGCGCTTGTCGTCCCAGGCGAAGGGCGCGGTCAGCCACTCGTTCATGCCGATGTCGAGATCGAGCATGACGAAGATCGTGGTCTGCAGCCGGTCGGCCAGATCGAAGGCCAGCGACCCCATCTCGAAACACTCGCCGGGGTCGGCCGGCAGCAGCATCGGGTGCTTGGTGTCGCCGTGGCCGGCGTAGGCCGCGCCGATCAGGTCGGCCTGTTGGGTCCGCGTCGGCATGCCGGTCGAGGGCCCGCCCCGCTGCACGTCGAAGATCACCGCGGGGATCTCGGCGAAATAGCTCAGGCCGATGAACTCGGTCATCAGCGAGACGCCCGGCCCGGAGGTGGCGGTGAAGGCCCGCGCCCCGTTCCAGCCTGCGCCGACCACGATGCCGATCGAGGCGATCTCGTCTTCGGCCTGGACAATGGCGTACTTGGCCTTGCCATCGGCGTCGGTCCGCAGGTCCTCGCAATAGCCGGTGAAGGCCTCGGCGAGCGAGGTCGATGGCGTGATCGGATACCAGGCGCAGACCGTGGCTCCGCCATAGACCGCGCCGAGCGCGGCGGCATTGTTGCCCTCGACGAAGATCCGGTCGCCGACCTTGTCGGCCTTCTTGACCTGCAGGCGCAGCGGCTCCAGGTCGGCCTTCACATAGTCGACGCCCAGGTGCAGGGCCTCGATGTTGGCGTCGATCAGCTTCTGGCGGCCGGCGAACTGCTCGGCGAGCAGCTGCTCGATCACCGCGGGATCGATGCCCAGCAGGGCGGCCAGCGCGCCGACATAGACGATGTTCTTGAACAGCTGCCGCTCGCGGGGGAGCTCGTAGCGGTCGTTGCACATGGCGGTCAGCGGCACGCCGACGGTGGTCACGTCGTCGCGGAATTTGCCGGGCGGCAGCGGCTTGGTATTGTCGTAGAACAGGTAGCCGCCGGGCTCGATCTCGGCGAGGTCCTTGTCCCAGGTCTGCGGGTTCATCGCGACCATCAGGTCGACGCCGCCGCGACGGCCCAGATGCCCGGCCTCGGTGATCCGCACCTCGAACCAGGTCGGCAGGCCCTGGATGTTCGACGGAAAGATGTTGCGCGCCGCCACCGGCACGCCCATCTTCAGGATCGCCTTGGCGAAGAGGCCGTTGGCCGACGCCGAGCCCGAGCCGTTGACGTTGGCGAACTTGACGACGAAATCGTTGACGCGGGCGATGGGCTTCGTTGTCATGGCTGGGTCTC
>JANXXK010000094.1 GCA_025350685.1 Alphaproteobacteria bacterium
TCGTCGCCGACCCGCGCGGCCCGCTCCAGATTGACCCGGCGGCCTTCTTTCCAGCTATCGAGCGTCGTCAGGCCCAGGGTCTCGCCGGAAACTTCCACGGCGAACCAGCCCTCACCCTTCTCGACGACGGTCAGACAGCAGCCAGCATGGCTGATCGAGGCGCCCAGGTCGAGGGTCGCAACATCGAAGCCGGTCTCGATCTCGAAACGGCGGTCGCGATTCGTCTCTCGCACGCTGCGCACGCGGCCCACATCGGTGACGATTCCCGTGAACATTCAGACCCTCGCGTAGCGCTCCCAGAGGTCGGGTCCGAGCTCACGCACCTCGACCCGCCGGAAATGGGGGGCTTCGGCCAGGGTGGCAATGGCCAGCGCGCCGACGCCTGGCAGCCCCTCCCCGCCCAGCAGAATCGGGGCGCGGAACCACTCCAGCGCGTCTGCCAGCCCTTCGCGGACGAAACTGGCCGCCACCTGACCACCGCCCTCGACGAACAGCCGCGACAGACCCTCGGCCGCCAGCCCCTCGACGACGGATTTCAAGGCGGGGCGGTCGCCATCCGAGCCGCGCACCCGGATCACTCGCACGCCGGTCTCGATCAGCGCCGGGTCCGGTTCGGTCGTCGCGACGACGTAGGTGGGAATCTCGCGCGCGGTCTTGGCGAGATTGCTGACCGGTGAAAGCCGCTGGCGGCTATCCAGCACCACGCGGGCCGGCTGGGGCCCGGCGTAGCCCGCCAGCCGCACCGTCAGCTCCGGATCGTCCGCCAGGACGGTCGCGATCCCGACCAGCACCGCGTCATGCTCGGCGCGCAGCCTGTGTACGGCCTCGCGCGCTGCATCCCCCGTGATCCACCGGCTCTCGCCGCCCGCCGTGGCGATCCGTCCGTCCAGCGATGTGGCGAGCTTCAGGGTGACGGGCACGGACTGGGGCTACTCCTCCGCCGCCTCGGCCAGACCTTCCTCGCCGAGGAACTTGGCGAAGTCCTGGGTTTCGCGGAAGTCGCGGTAGACCGACGCGTAGCGGACATAGGCCACGTCATCGAGGGCTTTCAGCTGCTTCATCACCAGCTCGCCCACCGCCGAGGACGGCAGCTCGGTCTCGCCCATGCTCTCCAGCTGGCGCACGATCGTCGAGATCATCCGCTCGATCCGCTCGGGGTCGATAGGCCGCTTGCGGGTGGCGATAGAGATCGAGCGCGCGAGCTTGTCACGCTCGAATGGCGTGCGCCGGCCCGACCGCTTCAGGATGGTCAGTTCGCGCAGCTGCACGCGCTCGAAGGTGGTGAACCGGCCCCCGCATTCCGGGCAGAGCCGGCGGCGGCGGATCGCCGCCCCGTCTTCCGACGGTCGGCTGTCTTTCACCTGGCTTTCGGCGTGGCCGCAGAATGGGCAGCGCATGATGTAGCCCTCCGCGGCCTTTAGAACCCTATCCTTAGTAGATAGGCCCCTTCCTAGTAGATAGGGAAGCGCGCCGTCATCGCCACGACTTCCGCGCGAACCTTTGCCTCGACCGCGGAATTGTCGCCGCCTGCCGCCACGCCGTCCAGCACTTCACCGATCCAGGTCCCCACCTGGCGGAATTCCGCGGGGCCGAAGCCGCGGGTCGTGCCGGCCGGTGAGCCGACCCGCAGGCCCGAAGTCTCCATCGGCGGCAAGGGGTCGAACGGGATGCCGTTCTTGTTGGTGGTGATGCCGGCCCGCTCCAGCGCCACCTCGGCGGCGGCCCCACTCACGCCCTTGGGCGTCAAGTCGACCAGCATCAGGTGGCTATCGGTGCCGTTGGAGACGATCTTGAACCCAGCGCTCTGCAGGCTATCGGCCAGCACCCTGGCGTTCTCGATGACGTTCTTCGCATAGACCTTGAACTCGGGCCGGAGCGCCTCGCCGAAGGCCACGGCCTTGGCGGCGATCACATGCATCAACGGCCCGCCCTGTAGGCCGGGGAAGACGGCGCTGTCGATCTTCTTGGCCAGCTTCTTGTCATTGGTCATCACCATGCCACCGCGGGGGCCGCGCAGGGTCTTGTGCGTGGTTGTGGTGACGATGTGGGCGTGGGGGAACGGGTTCGGGTAGAGCCCCGCCACCACCAGACCCGCGTAGTGGGCGATGTCGGCCATCAGGACCGCGCCCACCTCGTCGGCGATCGCGCGGAACTGGGCGAAGTCGATGTGCCGCGAATAGGCGCTGGCCCCGGCGATAATCACCTTGGGCTGCTCGGCGCGGGCCACTTCCCAGGCCTGGTCATAGTCGATCAGGTGGTCCTGCTGGCGCACGCTGTAGGCCACCGGCCGAAACCACTTGCCCGACTGGTTGACGCTCTTGCCGTGGGTCAGGTGGCCGCCGGCGGCCAGGTCCATGCCCATGAAGGTGTCGCCGGGCTTCATGGTGGCCATGAAGGCGGCCTGGTTGGCCTGGCTGCCGGAATGCGGCTGGACGTTGACATATTCGCAGCCGAACAGCCGCTTGGCGCGCTCCTGGGCCAGCAGCTCGGCCTCGTCGACCACCTCGCAGCCGCCATAGTAGCGCTTGCCGGGATAGCCCTCGGCGTACTTGTTGGTGAGCACCGACCCTTGCGCCTCCAGCACGGCGCGGGAGACGATGTTCTCAGACGCGATCAGCTCGATCTGGTCCTGTTGGCGTTTCAGCTCCGCGCCCAGAATCCTGGCCAGATCCGGATCGCCCTCGGCGACACTCTGGCCGAAGAAATCGTCAGAAATGGACTGGGCTTGGGCGTGGAGCGTCAAGGGCGGCGCCTTTCAGGGCTGTGAGTCTTGCGGGCGGAGAGCGCTCTTTACCCCCAAAACCCCGTTCGCTCCAACGCCTGCCGCCGGGTATTGGAACAACTTCGGTGGCGCGACGTTGAAGCCTGGCCAGGGGTGCCGGCTGCGCGGCCCTGAGCCCAGTGATGCGGCGACCCTGAAGGGAGAATCGATGAGCGTTGGACCCGATCCCGAGGCCCTGTCGGGCGAGGATCTGATGCGGTTGGGCGCCGGCATAGTCTCGGCCTATGTCAGCCGCAACGCCGTGCCGGCCGACGACATTCCCAGCCTTATCCGCACTGTCCATGGCGCGCTGCAAGGCCTGTCGCGCGGCGGCGCGGCGCCGGTCGAGGAGCGCCCGAAGCCAGCGGTTTCCATCGGCCGCAGCGTGCAGCACGACTTCATCGTCTGCCTCGAGGACGGCAAGAAGCTGAAGATGCTCAAGCGTTACCTGCGCTCGCGTTATGACCTGAGCCCGGACGATTACCGCAAGCGCTGGGGCCTCTCCCCTGACTATCCGATGGTGGCACCGGCCTACGCCGCCCGCCGCTCCGACTTCGCTAAGAAGATCGGCCTGGGCCGCGGCGTCCGCCGGCGGAAGTAGACAGGCGTCCCGGCCTCGGCTGGGTGCTCTACCTGTTGCGGTTCATGTAGGGCTCGTCTCCGCTCCGGGCCTTGTCCGGGTCGGGCTCCCAATAGACTTCGATGCCGTAGCCATCGGGATCGACGCAGCGGAAGTAGACCAAGTTGTCCTCTCGGGTCAGCGGCTCGCGCACGGGCACGCCAGCGGCGACCAGCGTGGCGCGAAGCTCCTCGACCGCCGTCGAGTCAGTCAGCCGGAAGCCGAAGTGGAATCCCTCAGGCGACAGCGCGCCCCCTTCGGACGGGTCGAGCGCCAGGTCCATGCCAGCATCGTCGCGCATGAACAGCACATCGCCATGCCAAACCCAGTCGCGCAGGCCGAAGTGTGATGCATAGAACTCACGCGACCGCTCGACTGAGCGGACTCGCAGGTTCAGGTGGTTGATGTCCATCGGCCGGGACGGCGGCTCTAGGCGGCGACGCCGCCGACGCGCTTGATATTGCAGTGGACCCAGAGGGTCTCCAGCGCCGCCACCAGCTTATCCATCATCTCGTCGGTGTGAGCGGGCGAGGGTGTGAAACGCAGGCGTTCCGTGCCGCGCGGCACGGTGGGATAGTTGATCGGCTGGACGTAGATGCCGTGCTCTTCCAGCAGGATGTCGCTGATCATCTTGCAGTGGACGGCGTCGCCCACCAGCACCGGCACGATGTGGCAGACGCTGGGCATCACCGGCAGGCCTGCCTTGACGAGACGCGCCTTCAGGGACGCCGCACGTTCCTGATGGAGCACGCGGATTTCGTTGTGGTCCTTGAGGTAGCGGATCGAGGCCACGGCGCCCGCGGCCAGCGCCGGCGGGATCGAGGTGGTGAAGATGAAGCCGTCGGCATAGCTGCGGATCGCGTCGACGATCACCGCATCGGCGGCGATGTAGCCGCCCATGACGCCGAACGCCTTGCCCAGCGTGCCTTCGATGATATCGATGTCGGCCATCGCCCCGTCGCGCTCGGCGACGCCGGCGCCGCGCGGCCCGTACATGCCGACCGCGTGGACCTCGTCGATGTAGGTCATGGCGCCGTATTTC
>JANXXK010000138.1 GCA_025350685.1 Alphaproteobacteria bacterium
CGCTCAGCCCAGCACCGCTGGGACCCGAAGATGCAGCGGCCCGAGCTCTGGCGGCTCTACAACACCCGCAAGAGCCCTGGAGAGAACTTCCGCGCCTTCCCGATCTCCAACTGGACCGAGCTCGACATCTGGCAATACATCTACCTGGAGGACATCCCGATCGTGCCGCTCTACTTCGCCGGCGAGCGGCCCGTGGTGGAACGCGACGGCAACCTGATCATGGTCGACGACGAGCGGATGCGGCTCCTGCCGGGCGAGGTTCCGCAGATGCGCTCGATCCGCTTCCGCACCCAGGGCGACTACCCGCTGACCGGGGCGATCGAAAGCACGGCGGCCACTCTGCCTGAGATCATCCAGGAGATGTTGCTCGCCACCACCTCGGAGCGCCAGGGCCGGGTCATCGACCACGACCAGGCCGCCTCAATGGAGAAGAAGAAGCAGGAGGGGTACTTCTGATGATCCACTCCAACCCGTCCCCGCTCATCCCGGCGAAAGCCGGGACCCAAGCTGAGTTCGAATCCTGCTCCTGGAGCCATCACGGCCCCATGGGCCCCGGCTTTCGCCCGGGTGAGCGGTTGGTGAGGGCCGGTTCCTGATGGCCGCCAAGTTCGAGATGAACGTTTCGGATCTGATCTCCGAGGACATCGAGGCCTACCTCCATGCCCACGAGCACAAGAGCCTGCTGCGCTTCTTGACCTGCGGGTCGGTGGACGACGGCAAGTCGACGCTGATCGGCCGCCTGCTCTACGACTCCAAGATGATCTTCGAAGATCAGCTGGCCGCGCTCGAGGCCGACTCCAAGAAAATCGGCACCCAGGGCGGCGAGATCGATTTCGCCCTGCTGGTCGACGGCCTGGCCGCCGAGCGCGAACAGGGCATCACCATCGACGTCGCCTATCGGTTCTTTTCCACCGACAAGCGCAAGTTCATCGTCGCCGACACGCCGGGCCACGAACAGTACACCCGCAACATGGTCACTGGCGCCTCGACGGCGGATGCGGCGATCATCCTGATCGACGCGCGCAAAGGCGTGCTCACCCAGACCCGGCGGCACAGCTATCTGGTCAGCCTGCTGGGCATTCGCCACGTGGTGCTGGCGATCAACAAGATGGACCTGGTCGACTGGAGCCAGGCCCGCTTCGACGAGATCGTGGGTGAGTACCGCGAATTCGCCGAGCAGATCGACATCAAGGCCTTCACTGCGATCCCGATGTCAGCCCTGCGCGGCGACAACATCACCGAGCCTTCGGAGAAGTCGCCCTGGTATTCCGGCCCGCCGCTGATGCGCTGGCTGGAAGATGCGCCGGTTGAAGACGATCTGCGCGAAAAGCCGTTCCGCATGCCGGTGCAGTGGGTCAACCGCCCGAACCTCGACTTCCGCGGTTTCGCCGGCCAGATCGCGTCGGGCGTCATCAAGCCGGGCGACAAGCTCAAGGTCTTGCCCTCGGGCCGCGAGAGCAGGGTCGCGCGCATCGTCACCCTCGATGGCGACCTCCAAGAGGCCGCCGCCGGCCAGTCGGTGACGCTGACGCTGGCCGACGAGGTCGATGTCTCCCGCGGCGACGTCCTGGCCGCCGCTGCAAGCCCGCCTGCGGTCGCCGACCAGTTCGAATCCACCATCGTCTGGTTCGATGACGAACCGATGCTGCCCGGCCGGCCCTACCTGCTGAAGCTGGGTGCGCGAACCGTCTCGGCCCAGGTCGCCGAGCCCAAGTACAAGGTCAACGTCAACACGCTGGAGCACCTGGCCGCCCGCCAGCTTGAGCTCAACGAGATCGGGGTCTGCAACCTGTCGCTGGATGCGGCGATCGCCTTCGATCCCTACGCCGAGAACCACGACCTGGGCGGCTTCATCCTGATCGACCGGATGTCCAACCGGACCGTCGCCGCCGGCATGCTGCACTTCGCCCTCCGCCGCAGCCAGAACATCCACTGGCAGGCCATGGACATCGACAAGTCCGCCCGCGCCGCCGCCAAGGGCCAGAAGGCCCGCGTGGTCTGGCTGACCGGGCTCTCCGGCGCCGGCAAGTCGACCATCGCCAATCTGGTGGAAAAGCGTCTCGCCGCCGAAGGCAAGCACACCTATCTGCTGGACGGCGACAACGTGCGCCACGGCCTCAACAAGGATCTCGGCTTCACCGAGGCCGACCGGGTGGAAAATATTCGCCGCGTCGCCGAAGTGGCCAAGCTGATGGTCGACGCCGGCCTGATCGTGCTGGTCAGCTTCATCTCGCCGTTCCGCGCCGAACGGCGAATGGCGCGCGAGCTGATGGGCAAAGGCGAGTTCGTCGAGGTGCACATCGACACGCCCCTGGCCGAGGCCGAACGGCGCGACGTGAAGGGGCTCTACGCGAAGGCCCGCGCGGGTGAGCTGAAGAACTTCACCGGCATCTCCTCACCTTACGAGGCGCCGGAAGACCCGGAGATCCGCGTCGATACGACGGCGCTCTCCGCTGAAGAGGCGGCCGAGCAGATCGTCGCCTGGATCGAGACCGCCCCATAGATCTCGGGCGGGCGCCCGGATCAGAATTCCAGCACGATCTTCCCGAAGTGCTCGCCGCCCTGCATCGCCTTGAAGGCGGCTCCCACCTCGGTAAACGGGAATACCTTGTCGACGACCGGCTGGATGCGGTGCAGGTCGATCGCCCGGCACATGGCCTCGAACATGTCGCGCGAGCCCACCGAAAGACCCTGCAGCTTGGCCGAATTGCCGATCAGCGCCGCCGGGTTGAACGGGTCGCCCGCGCCGGCCACCACGCCGATGATCGCGATGTGACCGCCGATGCGGATGGCGCGCATGCTCTCCTGGATCGTGCCGCCGCCGCCGACCTCCATGATGAAGTCGCAGCCCCTGCCGCCAGTCGCCTCGCGGACCGGCTTAGACCAGGCCGGCGTGGTCTTGTAGTTCACCACATGGTCGGCCCCCAGCGCCTTGGCCCGCGCCAGCTTCTCGTCGGAGGAGGAGGTGATCAGGGTGCGATAGCCGGCCGCGTGGGCGAACTGCAGACCGAAGATCGACACGCCGCCGGTGCCCTGCAGGACGACGGTGTCGCCGGGTTGCAGGCTGGCGTCCTCGAACAGCCCCCGCCAGGCGGTCAGCGCCGCGCAGGGCAGGGTCGCCACCTGCTGGTCCGTGAGGAAGTCCGGGACCTTGGAGAGGCCCTCTTGGCTGAAGGTTTGCAGCTCAGCGCCGGCCCCCGGGATCGGGAAGCCCAGCGAGGTCATCACCTTCTCCAGGGCGGGCGGGCCGGAGATCCAGCCTTGGAAGAACAGCGTCGCGACGCGGTCGCCGACCTTGAAGCGGGTGACGCCCTCGCCCACCGCCTGCACGACGCCGCAGCCGTCGGAGAATGGCGTGATGACGTCCGCCGTCGAGGCCGACCCGCGCCCGTACAGACCCTGCACCATCAACAGGTCGCGGAAGTTCAGCGAGACGGCGCGCATGCGCACCAGCACCTCGCCGGGCCCCGGCTTGGGGTCTGCCGCCTCGACGACCTGGATCTGGTCGATCCCCCAGGGGGCTTCGACGCTCAATGCACGCATTCGGGGGCTCCTTCGCCGACATCATTGCCCGCTGGCGCGCGGACGCAAGCGTGACCCGAGGTCAGGCCCTCGCGTCAGGCCCGTGCGATGGGCAGCACTGGCTTGTCCGCCCATTGATCGGGGTCGTGGCCGAACACCATCACCGTGTCGGCCTCCCGCAGGGTCAGCAGGCCATCGAGCGAGCGGTTCATCGCGTCATGGTCGGAGAATTCGGGGAAGATGCGGTTCTCGACCACCTGGCAGTTGTAACAGGCGTCACCCACCAGGATGTGGTCACCCTGGTCGTTGCGGACCCGCAGGGATTGGTGGCCCGGCGTGTGGCCGAAGCTGGGGACGCAGACCGCCGATCCATCGCCGAACAGGTCGTGTTCGCCGTCGATCAGCCGCACCTCGTGACCGAGGTCGAAGTAGCGCTTGCGCAGGCCGTATTGGCTGGCGACCTCGGGCTCGAACCCGGCTTCCCATTCGCGCCGCTGCACGACCAGAGTCGCGTTCGGCAACTCGGCCAGGCCGCCTGCGTGGTCGAAGTGCAGGTGCGACAGGACCACCTGGCGCACTTTTGCCGGATCGATGTCCAGCCGCTCCAGGCAGCGGGCGACGGTGGTCCCGGCGTCCATGGTGACGTCCAGGTCCAGGGTCCGCAGCACCTTCAGATAGCTTTCCTCGGGATCGCACATCCCCGCCGGCAGGCCGGCGTCAAACAGAGTGACGCCGTCGGGGCGCTCGATGACGTAGAACGGGATCGGGACGGCGACCCTATCGCCGGCCATGCCCATGCCGGCGCCCGGGCTGTGGAACTGGCCGCAGACGCAGCCGAACAGGCGAAGGCTCATCGATCCTCCTTATGCGGGGTTCAGACGCGGTGATCCGTAGAGCCGCACGGCCCCGACAAGTCCTACCGCGCACATAGCCGCCATCAACAGATAGCCGCTTGAGCCATAGCGGTCGAACAGCGGGCCTGAGGCCATGGTGGCCAGGCCCGCCAGCACCCCCCCCGACAGCGCCGAATTCATCGACTGGGCGGCCGAGGCGTTGCGCGGGGTCGAGAGCCGCTCGACCAGCTGAAGGGAAGCCAGGAAGGTCGCCGCGTAGGATAGCGCGTGCAGGGTCTGCAGCGGGAACAACAGCCAGAGCGGCGGCGAAAACGCCAGCGCGGTCCAGCGAAGGACGGCGGCCGCGCCGCCGACCACCAGCAGGTTCCGCGGGCCCGCGCGGCGGCGCAGCGGCTCCATGAACCACATGAAGCCGATCTCGGTGACGACCCCGGTGGCCCAAAGCAGACCGGTGATGTTCTCTGGAATGCCCTGCCGCTTCCAGGCCAAGGTCGAGAAGCCATAGTAGAAGGCGTGGGCCGACTGGATCAGGCCGCAGGACAGGACGGCGGTCATGAACACCGGATCCCGCAAGAGCTCGCCCAGACCCGCCATCCGGTCGGACACCGCCGTAACGTGACCCTCTTCATGCACCGGATCGGGCGGCAGCAGGAACCGGGCGCCGAGCGCGCTCAGCGCGATCGCCGCGGTCATCCAGACCAGGACAAGGTCGGGCGAGCCCCGGGAAAGGATGGCGCCCATGCCGATGTTACCGACCACGAACCCCGCCGAGCCGATGCCCCTGGGCCAGCCAAAGTTGAACCCGTCGCGCCGGGCCCGGGCGAGCACGATGACATCAGCCAGCGGCGACAGCGTCGCGAACATCGAAGAGGCGGCGAACCAGACGACCATCCACCAGGCAAAACCGCCCGGCAGGGCCATCAGGACATAGGCGCCGGTCACCCCCAGCGAAAGGACGATCAGCGCCGTGCGCCGCAGCTTGAAGCTGTCCGCCCAGACCGCCAGCAAGGGCGCGGTGAGCGCTCGGGCCAGCATCGGCAGCGACAGGATCAGCCCGATCCGGCTGCCCGACAGGCCATGGTGGGCGAACCACACCGGCAGGTAGGGCGAGCTCACCCCCGTGCCGATAAAGATCGCCCCATAGAACAGGCCAAGTCGCACGGTAAGCGGCATGGCCCGACCCTAAGCGACGGACCCGCGAGTCGCGACCTTTCCCAACGGGAGAAGCGGGCAGGCTGCTATATCGTCCCCGCCGCCGCGCCCTCCGCGAAGCCGCGCAGACGCATGGCGATGACGTCGCCGACGGCGTCCAATGCCGCGCGCCGCGGGAATCTGGCGCGCCAGACGAGCCGCACTGTCCGCCCGACCTTCGCCACCAGCGGTCGCAGCACTATCCCTGCATCCTGCGCCGCGCCGGCCGCGAGAGCCGGGATGAGCGTCGTTCCGTAGCCGGCGGCCACCATGTTGAGAAGTGTGGAGAGGCTTGTCGCGCGCAGATTGCCGGTCAGCGCCTCACCGCGCCCGCACGCCGCCAGCGTCTGGTCGCGCAGGCAATGCCCGTCAGCCAGGACCAGGATGTCGCGCGCCAAGTCCGCTTCCGCCACTGCCTCGCGCCTCGCGAGCAGATGGTCGGCCGGCAGGGCTGCAAGAAAAGGTTCGTCGAAGAGCGGCCGGCTTTCGAATTCCGGCCCGATGACGTCGGTCGCCAGCAGCGCGGCATCCAGCTCATGCGCGTGCAGGCGCTTGAGCAACGCTTCGGTCTGGTCTTCCCACGGCTCCACCTCAAGAGACGGCAGAGCCGCACGCAGTGGCGCGAAAACCAGGGGAAGCAGATAGGGCGCCAGTGTCGGAATGATGCCAAGCCGCAGGCGGCCGGCCAGCGGGTCGCACAGATCCCGCGACACCGCCAGGATTGCATCGGCCTCCGCGACCGCGGTGCGGACATGGCCGATCAGCCGCTCGCAGGCAGCCGTCGGCGCCACGGTCTTACTGGTGCGCTCGAAGAGCGTGACGTTGAGCTCCTCCTCAAGCTTGCGGATCTGCACCGACAGCGTCGGCTGGCTGATGCTGCAGGATTCGGCGGCGCGGCCGAAATGCCCGTGCTCGACCACCGCCAGCAGGTAGCGGAGGTCCCGGAGGTTCATCGGTTCAACTCCGCAGCATCGATAGGCAATGCCTATCGCGTCCATTGCATCAATCGCATGGCGTCTATCATCTCAATCCCGCTAGTGACGTGCAAGCCCAATCAATCGACGGAGAAGTGCAGTGGACGGAAAAGATGTCGGAGATGCCGGCGCGTGCCCGGTGGGCGGCGGCAAGGTGAGCGGCAAGGCCGTTCTCTTCAGCATGACCAGCCGACTCTGGTGGCCGCAGCAGTTGGATCTGTCGATCCTGCACCAGAACCCGCCCCAGGCCGATCCCATGGGCGAAGCGTTCGACTACGCCGAAGCGTTCAAGAGCCTCGACCTGAATGCGGTCAAGCAGGACATCTTCGCTCTGATGACCCAGTCGCAGGCCTGGTGGCCGGCGGATTATGGCCACTACGGTCCGCTGTTCATTCGCATGGCATGGCACAGTGCGGGCACCTACCGCATCGGCGACGGTCGTGGCGGGGCCGGCGCCGGCACGCAGCGCTTTGCCCCGCTCAACAGCTGGCCGGACAATGCGAACCTCGACAAGGCGCGGCTGCTGCTGTGGCCGATCAAGCAGAAATATGGACGCAAGATTTCCTGGGCGGACCTGCTGATCCTGGCGGGCAACTGCGCCCTCGAATCGATGGGCTTCAAGACCGCCGGCTTCGCGGGCGGCCGGGTCGATGTCTGGGAGCCGGAAGCCGATATTTTCTGGGGCCCGGAGCGCGAATGGCTCGGCGACGAACGGTACAGCGGCGACCGGGACCTTTCGCATCCGCTGGCCGCGGTCCAGATGGGCCTGATCTACGTCAATCCCGAGGGTCCGAACGGCAAACCCGATCCGATCGCCGCCGCGCGCGACATTCGCGAAACCTTCGCGCGCATGGCGATGGACGACGAGGAGACCGTCGCGCTGATCGCCGGCGGCCATACCTTCGGCAAGACCCACGGGGCCGCCGACCCGTCGCAATATGTCGGCCCGGAACCTGAGGGTGCGCCTATCGAGAACCAGGGTCTGGGCTGGAAGAACAGCTTCGGCGGCGGCAGCGGTGTCCACACCATAACCAGCGGACTGGAAGGCGCCTGGACCAAGGAGCCGTCTAAGTGGGACAACAACTTCTTCGAGAACCTGTTCGAATATGAGTGGGAGCTGACGAAGAGCCCGGCCGGCGCGCAGCAATGGACGCCGAAGAACCCCGAGGCGGCCAACACCGTTCCCGACGCTCACGATCCCTCGAAGCGGCACGCGCCGATGATGCTGACCACCGACCTCGCGCTGAGGATGGACCCGGCCTACGAAAAGATCTCCCGGCGGTTCTATGAGAATCCGGATCAGCTGGCGCATGCGTTCGCTGAAGCTTGGTACAAGCTGACCCACCGTGACATGGGTCCGCATCCGCGCCTCCTTGGCCCGGAGGTTCCGGCCGAACCGCGCCTATGGCAGGATCCGGTTCCCGCGGCCGGCCATCCGCCAGTCGACGAGGCGGACATCGCCGAGCTCAAGGCGAAGGTTCTCGACTCGGGCCTGTCCATCGCACGCCTGGTTGCGACGGCCTGGGCCTCGGCCTCGACCTTCCGCGGCTCCGACAAGCGCGGCGGCGCCAATGGCGCGCGCATTCGCCTTGCGCCGCAGAAGGACTGGCCCGTCAACGAGCCCGCGCAGCTCTCGGCGGCATTGGCGAAACTGGAAGAGATCCAGCAGGCGTTCAACGGCGCCGCCGTCGGTGGCAAGACCATATCACTCGCCGACCTGATCGTGCTCGGCGGTTGCGCCGCCGTCGAGCAGGCGGCGATGAAGGCCGGTCACGATGTGCGGGTCCCGTTCAGCCCGGGCCGCACGGATGCGTCGCAGGCGCAGACCGACGTCGACTCCTTCGCCCCGCTTGAACCCAAGGTGGATGGCTTCCGCAACTATGATAGCGGCGAGCATCCCCAGTCAGCCGAGGAACTGCTGATCGACAAGGCCCAGCTCCTGACGCTGACCGCGCCTGAGATGACGGTCCTCGTCGGCGGCCTGCGCGCCCTGGGCGCAAACCACGGGCAGTCGCGGTATGGGGTCTTCACCGATCGGCCGGAGACGCTGACCAACGAGGTCTTCGCAAACCTGCTCAAGACCAGCATGAGCATGAAGTGGGAAGCCTCGGACGAAGGCCTGTTTGTGGCGCGGGATCGCATGACCGGCGAGCAGACGTGGACCGCCACCCGTGTCGACCTGATCTTCGGTTCGAACTCGCAGCTCCGAGCGCTGGCGGAAGCCTATTCGACAGACGATGCGCAACGGGCCTTCGTGGACGCCTTTGTCGCCGCCTGGACCAAGGTGATGAACCTGGACCGCTTCGACCTCGCCTGATCCCTGCGAAACGGTCGGACGCAGCTGAAGGCCAGCTGCGTCCGGGCGCTGGCTCCGAGCCGGGTCACAGCGGGCTCACCGCGGCGCAGACCAGACCCGCGAAGGAGGATCGTATGCCCTCTACGGTGGCATCTGCGCTTCGGGAGGAACTACGCCGGGCGGGTCTTCCCAGTCGTGGGGCGCTGGCCCGTTTGCTCGTGCTGTTGCGCGCCGGGCCGGAGACGCACCTCGGCCTCGCGGACGTCGTCCGCCTGGCCGCGGAGTCGAGACTTCATGCGACGCCCGCCCAGCTCGCCCGCTGCCTGGCAAGGCTTGCCGACCTCGGGCTGCTCGGTCGGCTTCCGACCACCGCAGCCGAACCGGTTTTCGACACGGTTCCCGAGCCGCATTCTCACTTGGTTTATGAGGAGACGGCGCAAACCGTCGATCTACACGTCTCGGCCGACACGTTGCTCGCGATCCTTCGTCAGGCCCTGGATGAGCGGCCGGATGGCATCGAGATCTTGGTCCGCTTCCGTCGCGATCCGGAGCCGGAAGCGCCAGCGCCGCCATGCATCGCGGCGGTTCGTAAAAAAGTAGCGCCGCCCCGATCATAGGCCGCGCCCGTACGGGGCCGGGCCGGTCGGGGCGGTGAAGTGGCTCAAGGCCCCGGAGGCAAAGCTGGGACGGGACCTCACCGCCGCCAAGCGGGGGCCGAAGCCCGGATCAAAGCCCGCAGGGACAGGCAGGCGACCTATTTCGTACAGCGTAACCGTAACCCCCCGATGGGCGCCCCTTACCCGTCCCGCGGTTTGCGCTACTCTCCTGCTCCGGTTGGTCTGCGGCGTGGGCGTTCGGATGAGCGCGGGACGCGGGGAGGATCTGGCACATGGCGTCGCGCACCTTCCCTGCCCTGTTGATGGGTGCCGCCCTGTTGATGGCCGCAGGCGCGTGGCTCGCGGCCGGCCCGGCGCTGGCCGAGGAGCTCAAGCTTCGCCCCGGCACCGGCTCAGTCGAGGGCGCGCCGGGTTCGCTGCAGGATGCGCCCGCGCCGGCGCCGATCCTCGGACCGCGGGTCGCGCGCGGCTTCTCAGCCCCGCGCTCCAACGGCAAGCCCGATTTCACCGGGGTGTGGAACAACGAAACCCTGACAGGCATCACGCGTTCGCCGGCGTTCGGCTCGCGACTTGTCCTGACCGAGGCGGAAGCCCGGATCATCGAGGGCGCCAACGACAAGCTGCTTGCCCGCGCAAACGCGCCCACAGAGGCGGGCGCTACGATCAAGGACATTGAGGCCAAGGACACCTGCTCGGGCGGCCGCTCGGGCGCGGCCCAGGTCTGCAACTACGACGCGGGCTGGACATCGCCCGGCGAGAAGGTGATGCGGGTCAACGGCCAGCCGCGCACCTCCATCCTGACCACGCCGGACGGCCAGTATCCGAAAGCCAAACGTCAGGAGACTGTGGCGGAACGTGACCGCCGCGCCCGGGCGGCCGTGGGCGAAGGGGCCAGCGCCGCCGAGCTGAACCGCGGGCCGCAGAACGACAACCCCGAAACCCGTGGCCTCTCCGAGCGCTGCATCATCGTGCGGTCCGATCCGCCGATGTTCAAGGGGCTCTACAACAACAATCACTTCTTCCAGATGGCGCCCGGCCACATCGCCATTGTCACCGAGATGATCCACGACCTGCGGGACATCCGGCTGAATTCCACCCACCGCACGGATGGCGTGCGGCCCTGGTTCGGCGACTCCATCGGCTGGTGGGAGGGGGACACCCTGGTGGTCGAGACCACGAACATGCCGGAAAGCCAGGCGTATCGGGGGGCGTGGGAGACCCTGAAGGTGATCGAGCGCTTCACCTTGGTCTCGCCCCAGCGGATGAACTACCGCTTCGAGATCGTCGACCCGACCCTGTGGGACAGGCCGTGGGGCGGCGAATACGAGCTCGTGCGCGGCGGTCGAATGTTCGAATACGCCTGCCACGAGGGCAACTATGGCCTGGCGAACATTCTCGCCGGGGCTCGCGCTGAAGACGCCCAGGCCGAGGGACGTAAGCCGGGCCAGGCGCCGGCGGGGCGGTAGTTTCCGGACTCCGGGGCGGCCATCCGGGAATCCAGGACCGCTAACCTCATCGACATGTTCCCGCCTCCAACCTACCGCGGGATGGCGCACCGGCTTAGGCTACGACCATGTCCGCGTTCACCCCGATCCAGCAGGAGGCCGTCATTCTGGCGGCCGCACTCGACATGATCGATGACATGGTCAACCTCGGACGCTTCGAGACGCCGATCACTGATCGGCCCACCAACCTTATGTTCAAGGACAGCGCGGAGAAGCGGATCTTCGCGATTCTACTGGGCGACTTTTTGGCCCAACCCCAACCCCGTGGGAAACGTCCGCCGCCCTTCGGACTCCAACTCGGCAGCCTCGACCCCGGGGGATCGCAACGCACCTTTCTCCCCTACCTCGCCGGCGTCGCCGCTAGTCCAAGGATAGCAACCGAATCCGCCGAGATCGCTCGGGAAGTTAGCGCCTTCGCAACTTGGCTGGACACCGACCTGACCTGTACGAAGGTGTGGCTGTCCGGCCTCGAGATCGAGTTCGACATGACGATTAAGCGCGTCTGGCTACTTCAGACCGTCGCGGACATGTGCAAGCACAACTTCGCCCGGTTGGAAGGCCGCATCCACCAGATTCGGACCATGCTCGCGGACCACGGCCATGTGGTCGACGAAGGTGACCTCTACCTCGAGCTGCCGGTGTTCGAGGAGTGGCTGTTCGACCACCTATTCTCGTACCACGCATCGACCATCGCGGAGTTCCTGAATAACATTCGCTGGGCGATCTACGGCTATCTACGGCCGGAGTTCGTCCGTGCGTTCCGCCGCCTCGGCGAGGACATCCACTACACCTTCGACGCGCCTGCGGGTCTCGATGCTGGCGTGGCGCACGGCATGTACTGGCGCCTCATGAACGCCATGCGCAACCCACCCTACTTCCCCCGCTTCGAGGTCACCGAGCACCTTAAAGCCGAGTTCTAACGCCGCCTGAATCTCGCGAGTGCCCCAAAGCGCCAGAACCGGTCGACACCCCGCGCCCCTCGCGTAATGTCTGATCAGCGATAAGAAAGGGTCCCAGGATGAGCCGCACCAACAGCCATGACCGCGAACTTCGCGCCCGCGCCGAGGCGGTGATCCCCGGCGGCATGTACGGCCACCAGTCGACGGCGCTGTTGCCGGACGACTATCCGCAGTTCTTCGAGCGCGGCGAAGGCGCCCATATCTGGGACGTCGACGGGCGGCGCTACCTGGACATGATGTGCGCCTACGGGCCGAACCTGTTCGGCTACGCCAACCCGCAGATCGATGCGGCGTTCGTGCGCCAGCTGGGGCTGGGCGACACGCTCACCGGGCCGACGGCGCTGATGGTCGAGCTGGCCGAGGCCTTCGTGGCCCTGGTCAGCCATGCCGACTGGGCGATGTTCTGCAAGAACGGCACGGACGCCACAACCATGGCGCTCACCTGCGCGCGGGCGCACACGCGGAAGAAGACGGTGGTCCGGGCCAAGGGCGCCTATCATGGCGCGGCGCCCTGGTGCGTGCCGCGCCCGACCGGCACGCTGGAGAGCGACCGGGCCTATCAGATCACCTGCGACTACAACGACGTGGCAAGCCTGGAGGCGGCGGTGGCCGAGGCCGGGGACGACCTCGCCTGCATCTTCGCCGCGCCGTTCAAGCACGACGCCTTCATCGACCAGGCTGAGCCCAACCTGGCCTATGCGAAGCGCGCCCGCGAGCTCTGCGACCAGACCGGCGCCCTGCTGATCATCGACGACGTGCGCGCCGGGCTGCGGCTGGCCCGCGACTGTTCCTGGTCGAAGATCGGGGTGCAGCCGGACCTGTCGACCTGGGGCAAATGCCTGGCCAACGGCCACGGGCTCTCGGCCCTGCTGGGCGCCGACAAGGCGCGCAAGGCGGCGTCCTCGATCTTCGTCACCGGCTCGTTCTGGTACCAGGCCGCGCCGATGGCCGCGGCGCTGGAGACACTCAGCCTCGTGCGCGACACCGACTACCTGGAGCGGATCACGGCCCTGGGCGACCGGCTGCGCGCTGGCCTGGCGGAACGGTCCAAGGCGGCGGGCTTCTCCCTGCGCCAGACCGGGCCGGTGACCATGCCGCTCTTCCTGTTCGACGAGGATCCGGACCTGCGGAAGGGTTTCTGCTTCTCGAGCGAGATGCTCGACCGCGGCGTCTACGTGCACCCGTGGCACAACATGTTCCTCTGCGCGGCGATGACCGAGGCGGACATCGACGATCTGCTGAACGCCGCCGAAGGCGCGTTCGGGGCGCTCAAGCGCCAGGCGCCGGGCCTCGAACCCGTGCCGAAACTGGCGTTCCTGACCGCCGGCGGAACGAGGTAGAGACCATGGGAATGCCCGACTACGCCGACTATGACGGCCTGGGCCTGGCCGAGCTGGTGGCCAAGCGCGCGGTGACGCCGCTTGAGCTCACCCAGGCAGCCATCGAGCGGATCGAGAAGCATAATCCGACGCTCAACGCCGTCGTCTACAAGGGCTACGACGACGCCCGGAGGTGGGCCGTCGGCGACCTGCCGGACGGGCCGTTCAGGGGCGTGCCGTTCCTGATCAAGGACCTGCCGCTGCCGGTGGCCGGCTGGCCACGCAGCATGGGCTCGAAGTTCGCCCGCGGCCTCGTCGACGCCGAGGACTGCGGCCTGACGAAACGCTACCGCCAGTCGGGCGTGGTCCTGGTCGGCAAGACCAACACGCCCGAATACGGCATCACCGGCACGACGGAGAGTGCGGCGCTCGGCCCTTGCCGCAACCCGTGGAACCCGGGCCACATCGCCGGCGGTTCGTCCGGCGGGGCGGCCAGCGCCGTGGCGGCCGGCCTCGTGCCGCTGGCGCATGCGTCGGACGGCCTGGGCTCGATCCGCATCCCGGCGGCCTGCTGCGGACTGGTGGGGCTGAAGGTCACCCGCGACCGGGTGCCGAACCTGCCCGATGGCTACGACTACGCCTTCGGCAATGTGGTCGACCATGTGGTGAGCCGCACCGTCCGCGATAGCGCCGCCATGCTGGACGCCACCGGCTACGCCGAGCCGCACTCGCCCTACCCTGCCCCGCCCAAGGAACGGCCCTATCTGCAGGAGGTCGAGACCAGCCCGGGCAAGCTGCGCATCGCCTGGTCCTCGGAGACCGCCAATGGCCGGGCGATCGACCCGGAGATCCAGGCGGCGCTGGAGCGCACGGCCGAGCTGCTCAAGGGCCTGGGCCATGACGTGATCCCGAAGGGCATGGGCATCGACTACCGCGCCCACTACGCCGCCCGCGGCCCCGCCGCGGCCGCCAACTTCGCCGCCGGCATGGCCCGGCTGATCGAGCAGGTGGGCCACGAGCCGGAGCCGGACGAACTGGAGCCGCTGACCTGGGCCTCGCTGAAGGCCGGCCGCCGACAGACCGGCGCCGACGTCATGCGCTCGCTGCAGGAGACGCGGATGCTCAACCGCCAGATCCTGGCCTTCTTCGAGGACATTGACGTCTATCTGACGCCGGTGCTGGGCACCCCGGTGCCGGAGATCGGTTTCATCGACCCGGTGAACCTGGAGCCGCGCGAAGTCCAGAAGCGCCAGGGCCGGACCTTCCCCTTCACGCCGCCGTTCAACTTCACCGGCCAGCCGTCGCTGTCGCTGCCGCTGGAGGTCGACGCCAAGGGCCTGCCGATCGGGATGATGTTCACCGCCCGCTACGCCGACGAGGCCACCCTCTTCCGCCTCGCCGCACAGCTGGAGAAGGAAGCCCCCTGGAAAGGCCGCAGGCCGCAAGTCTGGGGCTGACATGGGCTTCTGGAGCCGTCGCAACTGGATGACCCTGGCGGCGGCGGGCGGGTTCATCGCCGTGGCGGTGGGCGCGTTCGCCGCACATGGCGTCACCGATCCCCGCGCCCAGGAGCTGCTGCGGACCGGCGCCATGTATGGGTTCATGCACACCATGGCGACGTTTGCCTGCGCGACCTTCATGCAGGTGGGCGCGCGCCGGGCGCGGTTCGCCCCGGCCTTCTTTCTGTCCGGCGTGGTGCTGTTCTCGGGCTCGCTCTACGCCATGGCGTTCGGCGCGCCGCGATGGGTCGGGGCGGTGACGCCGATCGGAGGCCTGAGCTTCCTGGCCGGCTGGACGATCCTCGCCTGGGCCGCGCGCGGGGTCGATCCGATCTAGGCCCGTTCCAGGGCGCGCGGATTTTCTGCTAACTGCCGGTCAAAGAGGGAGCTACCAGATGTCCGCAATGGAAAGCCGGATGCCGCCGGTCCAGCGGGCCGCCGTCAACGGCATCGAGGTCGCCTACTACGAGGTGGGGCCTCGCCAGGGTGTGCCGGTGATCTTCTGCCACGGGTTCCCGGAACTGGCGTTCTCCTGGCGCCACCAGTTGAGGGCGTTCGAGGCGGCCGGGCGCTGGGCCATCGCGCCTGACCAGCGCGGCTACGGCCTGACATCCTGCCCCGCTGAGGTCACCGACTACGACATCGAGCACCTGACCGGCGACATGGTGGGGCTGCTCAACCACCTGGGGATCGAGAAGGCGATCTTCTGCGGCCACGACTGGGGCGGGATCGTCGTCTGGCAGATGCCGCTGCTGCATCCCGACCGGGTGGCCGGCGTCGTCGGGCTCAACACGCCGTTCATGCCGCGTTCGCCGATCGAGCCGATCGCGGCCATGCGCTTCCGCTTCGGACCGGACATGTACATCGTCTGGTTCCAGACGCCGGGCGACGCCGACGCGGTGCTGGGCGCCGACGTCGAGAAGACCATCCGCTTCTTCATGCGTAAGGCGTCCGGCCTGCAGGAAGCCGCCGAGCCGAGCGCGGCCGGATCGACCTTCGCCTTCAAGGACCTGCTGCAGGCCTGGGACCCCAGCGACGTGGGCAGTCAGCTGCTGACGCACCAGGAGCTCGCCGCCTTCGTCGAGAGCTTCCAGGCCACCGGATTTACCGGCGGGATCAACTGGTATCGCAACTTCACGCGCAACTGGGAGCGGTCAGAGGGCCAGGCGACCCGGCTCGACAACCTGCCCTGCCTGATGATCACGGCGGAGAAGGATGCGGTGCTGTCGCCGGCCATGGCCGAGGGCATGCCGGGGATGATCGGCGACCTGGAAATGCACATGGTGCGTGACTCCGGCCACTGGACGCAGCAGGAGAAGCCGGACGAGGTGAACCGCCTGATCCTGGACTGGCTCGATCGGCGTTACCCGAAGTAGATTGACCAGATGGAACGCTCAACGCCCCCGCCCGCCGTCTCGGCCTCCGCCAACCGGCGGGGACTGTTCGCGGACAATGAGCCGTTCGCCTCCGGCTGGCTGCCCGCCGACGGGGCGCATGAGATCTACTACGAGGAATGCGGCAGGCCCGACGGCAAGCCCTGCGTCATCCTGCATGGCGGCCCGGGCGGGGCGATCAACCCGACCATGCGCCGCTTCTTCGACCCGGCGAAGTGGCGGATGGCGCTGTTCGACCAGCGCGGCTGCGGCAAAAGCCGGCCGAACGCCAGCCTGGACGACAACACCACCTGGAGCCTGATCGCCGACATCGAGCGGCTGCGCGAGCATCTGGGCGTCGAGACGTGGTGCGTGTTCGGCGGCTCTTGGGGCTCGACGCTGGCGCTGGCCTACGCGATCACCCATCCCGAGCGGATCGAGAGCCTGGTGCTGCGCGGCATCTTCCTGCTGACGCCCAGGGAACTCGCTTGGTTCTACCAGGACGGCGCCTCGATGCTGTTCCCCGACGCCTGGGCCCGGTTCTGCGCGCCGATCCCGCAAGCCGAGCGCGGCGACATGATCGGCGCCTATCACAAGCGCCTGACCCACCCCGAGCGGCGCGTGCAGGCCGAGGCGGCGGCCGCCTGGAGCCAGTGGGAGGGCGACACCATCTCGATCCGCGGGCCGGAGGCGCGGCCGTCGAAGTTCAACGAGATCGACTTCGCCATCGCCTTCGCCCGCATCGAATGCCACTTCTTCGCCAACCTGGGCTTCTTCCCGGAACCTGACTGGATCCTGGCCAACGCGGCCAAGCTGAAGTCCGTCCCCGGATGGATCGTCCAGGGCCGCTTCGACGTGGTGACGCCGATGGAAGCCGCCTGGAAGCTGAAGAGCGCCTGGCCAGGCGCGCGCTTCGAGGTGGTCTGGGACGCCGGCCACGCCTCCACCGAGCCCGGGATCGTCGACGCCCTGGTGCGGGCCACCGACCAGGCGCTGAGCGTCTGACCATCGCCCGTTGCGCGGACGGCCGCGCGGGCGCAACTTGCCGCCCGCGGGCGCAAGACCCGGTGCGATGGAGATAGCTAGATGCGTCAAAACCTGTTCGTCGCGGTCGCCGCCGCGAGCCTGCTGATCGCCGGCGCCGCCTCGGCGCAGATGGTCCACTACTCGGCCAAGCTGGCTGGCGCCGCGGGCGTCAAGGGCTCGGGCGACGTCTCCGCAATGCTGGACGGCAAGTCCTTCACCTACACGGTGAGCTACAAGGACCTGACGGGTCCCGCGGTGGCCGCCCACTTCCACGTCGCCGCCGCGCCGGGCGGCAACGGCCCGCCGACCCTGCCCGCCGTCGTCACGCCCAGCCCGATCAAGGGCTCGGCGACGCTCACCGACGCCCAGGTCGCCGACCTCAACGCCGGCAAGTGGTACTTCAACGTCCACACTGCGGCCAATCCGGGCGGAGAAGTCCGCGGGACCGTCGCGGCGATGAAGTAGGCTCTTTGCGCCTGTCGACTTGCCACCCAGGGCTTGCGGCAGGCGCGGACGCCCTCTATGTGTACGAAAAGGAAGGAACGTACACATCATGCGCACGAACATCGTCATCGACGACGCCCTCATGGCGGACGCCTTGAAGGTGACGGGCGCGCGCACGAAACGTGAGGCGGTTGAACTGGGCCTACGGACCTTGATCCGAATTGGCCGGCAAGAAGGCCTTCGCCGCCTGCGCGGCAAACTGCCTTGGGAAGGCGATCTCGACGCCATGCGCACCGACCGGTGATCCTCGTCGATTCAAGCGTCTGGATCGACTATTTCCGCGACGCTTCGACGCCCATTGTGGACTGCCTCGACACCCTGCTGGCAACCGAGGAACTCTATGTGGGCGACCTCATCCTCACTGAGGTCTTGCAGGGCTTCACCTCCGAGCGAGACTTCGACCGCGCCCGGCGCGAGCTTGGACAACTTGGCCTCGTGCAGATCGGCGGCCAGACGGTCGCAATAGAGGCTGCGCGAAACTTTCGAACCCTGCGGGCGCGCGGCGTCACTGTTCGCAAGACGATCGATTGCATGATCGCCACCCGCTGCATCATCGACGGCTACGCGTTGCTCTACAGCGACCGAGACTTCGACCCGTTCGTGCAGCACCTCGGGCTGCGGTCCGCCAATCCCTGAGTTCCTAAAGCAGGGAGCCCTTGCCGCTGGTAACCTCGGAGTAGCGGTGCACGCGCACGGCCATCACCAGGCCGAAGCCGACCATCACCGTCAGCATCACCGTGCCGCCGTAGGAGAGCAGCGGCATGGGCACGCCGACCACGGGCGCCAGGCCCATGACCATCGAGCCGTTGATCAACACATAGAGGGCGAAGGTGATGGTGACGCCCGCCGCCGCCAGCCGCCCGAAGTGGCTGTGGCTGAGATAGGCGGTCCTGAGCGCCATGAAGATCACCGCGGCGTAGAGGACCAGGATCGAGACGCAGCCGACGAAGCCGAACTCTTCGGCGAGCGTGGAGAAGATGAAGTCGGTCTGCTTCTCCGGCAGGAAGTTGAGCTGGCTCTGCGAACCCAGGCCGTAGCCCTTGCCCAGCAGCCCGCCTGACCCCAGTGCGATCTTCGACTGCAGGATGTGGTAGCCGGAGCCGGACGGGTCGTTCTCTGGATCGAGGAAAGTGGTCAGGCGCTTCTGCTGATAGCCGTGCAGGCCGAACATCACCACCGGCGGGATCAGGGCGATCGCGCCAACGACGCCCGCGGCGATGACCTTCCAGGACAGGCCGGCGAGCACCACGACCAGGGCGCCGGTCATCAGCATCAGCAGCGCTGTACCCAGGTCAGGCTGTTTGGCCACCAGGGCGACGGGGGCGAGGATCAGCAGCGCCGGAACGATCAGCCACCACGAGAACTGGGC
This sequence comes from Alphaproteobacteria bacterium, assembly GCA_025350685.1. Taxonomy (GTDB): domain Bacteria; phylum Pseudomonadota; class Alphaproteobacteria; order Caulobacterales; family Caulobacteraceae; genus Phenylobacterium. Next base: position 19,009 of record JANXXK010000138.1, read on the forward strand.
GCTCTTGCCGGAAATGCCGTGGTAAAAACGGGCCAGCGCCAGCACCAGGCCTATCTTCATGATCTCCGACGGCTGGATGGTGATCGGCCCGGCCTGCAGCCAG